>JBBQFL010000003.1:0-181060 GCA_038321965.1 Burkholderiales bacterium
TTTAGAGAGCATGAACGCACGACGCGGTGGGCAACTCGGGTTGCTTGTATGGCTTCATTTCGTGTTTCTGCCTGCAGAATTGCACGTTTTGTGCTGAATCCAGACCAGGCAGAATGGCGACAAGTCGAACGCCAACCTACCGTTTGGCTTGATGAATGGCGTGGATATTACTTCTTCTATTTTTATCAATTGCCAAGGGCAAGAAATTAGCTTGCGGCTAGTCTTTTTAATCGGGTGGATGTTTGGGTTCGAGCCGCCGACAACTGGAGTCACAATACCTGCCGAAAAAAGGTCCCCATTTGCATCATTGCAGTCCCGTTTGAGGCTCGTTACTCGTGATCTTGCATTCTCTGTCGAAATAGTTAGGACACACTGACCTCGGGACATATACTCGCGCAGGCATTGAGTTGTATTGCCACCATAACGCTGATCATTTGGCTTGGCTTAAGTGGAATTGCCGACTTTCAGACGCAGCTGATTTCGGCATTCTCTCAACAATCGTGTTGTTCCTTTGAAGAAGGCGTCTCGAAAATAAAATTGAAATTGTGGTTCGTCGCATTTGCGACGTTGAGCGGTTTGGTAACGGCTGGATCAGCAGCGGCTGGCGATGCCGATTTCACCTTGGTGAACAAGACCGGGTACGCGATCGGTTCGGTTTTCATTGCACCGACCAGCGCGGGGGATAAAGTTGGCGATGACCGTCTTGGAGAAGGCGTGCTTGCAGAAGGGAAATCGCGCCTGATCAAGTTTGCCAGCAGGGCACGTTGTGTGCAAAATATTTACGTCTTCTTTGAAGATGGGTCAGACGCGCAGTGGGATGACGTGAACCTGTGCGAGCTGAACAAAATCACGTTGAAATACAATCGCAAAACGCGCGTCGTTTCTGCGGACACGGACTAGCGAGTTTTTCTTAGCTGACGGGGGAGTTGGCAACGCCGTAGTGTTTTAGAAGCTTGCCAACCCACACGCTCAACATTAAAACCGGTCACGTGCGGCTATTTGTGCTGGGCCGGTTTTTTTATTTGAAGCGGCCTGATTATTATTGGGGACAGCAGAAGAGGATCAAGTCAGGCTAGTAGTGCATTTATTGCCGATTCGACTTGGCAAGTGTCCCGCCAGAGCCCCAAAAAAGAAAAAGCACTTAGCGGAAGTGCGCCAAGTGCTTAGTTTACTGGGGTGGATGATGGGGTTCGAACCCACGACAACTGGAATCACAATCCAGGACTCTACCGCTGAGCTACACCCACCGTTGATCTTTGTGTTGCTGAAGCACTGGTTGCATGATGAACTGAGACAGCGTTGCAAACAAGTACTGCATGTTAATTTCGTGGCCGCCTCGCAAACTGCGTGCTGCGAATACTGTACGTCAATTAAATAGCGTCGCTGTTGCTGATTTCGTGCGATGCGCTTACCAACATCCGCCTGTCGCCTCCACGCGCCTTGCGCGCGGAACTTGCTCCTGGCTCCGTTGGTACGCCCGACAGGACTCGAACCTGTTACCCCCGGCTTAGAAGGCCGGTGCTCTATCCAGATGAGCTACGGGCGCAACGTCGATAACAACAGCCGAAAGAAACGTCCGCAATGACTGCTTCGGACTTCGCACACTCGCGAAATGAAACTTTGGTCGGGGTGATAGGATTCGAACCTACGACATCCTGGTCCCAAACCAGGCGCGCTACCGGGCTGCGCTACACCCCGACTGAGTGACACGCGAAGGCAGAATTATACGCTTGACGGCCCCTCAGGGCAAACCAAGTTGACGTAAAAAAGCAAAACGGCCCGAAGGCCGCTTTGTTCGTTCACCGCAGTGATTTCTTTTACGCTTGCGGCGCGCCTTCCGGTGCAGCGGTTTCCGACCTTGGCGCACGTGGCGGCGCTTCGGTCAGTGCCTTCATGCTCAAGCGAACACGTCCCTTGTCGTCGGCTTCCATGACTTTCACTTTGACGATCTGGCCTTCTTTGAGATGATCGGCGACGGCATTGACACGCTCATGGGCGATCTGCGAAATGTGCAGCAAACCGTCCTTGCCAGGCAGCAATTGCACGATGGCGCCGAAGTCGAGCAAACGCACGACCGGGCCTTCGTAAACGCGACCGATTTCGACTTCGGCGACGATGTCTTCAATACGTTTTTTGGCGGCTTCGCCAGCTTCGCTGGAGACGCAGGCGATGCTTATATTGCCTTCGTCGTCGATGTCGATCTGGGTACCGGTCTCGCGCGTCAACGCTTGAATCACGCTGCCTCCTTTGCCGATGACTTCACGAATCTTGTCCGGATTGATCTTCATCTTGATGATTTGCGGTGCGAACTGCGAGAGCTGATCGCGCGCAGCAGGAACCGCCTGCTTCATCAAACCAAGGATGTGCATGCGGCCTTCTTTGGCCTGCTTTAGTGCGACATCCATGATCTCTTTTGTGATGCCCATGATCTTGATGTCCATCTGCAGCGCAGTAATACCTTTGTCGGTACCAGCAACCTTGAAGTCCATGTCGCCCAAATGATCTTCGTCGCCCAGAATATCGGTCAACACCGCGAAGCGATTTCCATCTTTGATCAGGCCCATCGCCACACCGGCAACGTGCGCCTTGATTGGCACGCCGGCATCCATCAGCGCCAGACAGCCGCCGCAAACTGATGCCATTGAGGAGGAACCGTTGGATTCGGTGATTTCTGAAACTACACGCATGGAATAGCCGAATTCCGCTTCGCTGGGCAACACCGCGACCAGCGCGCGCTTGGCGAGACGGCCGTGGCCAATTTCGCGACGCTTTGGTGTGCCGACACGACCGGTTTCACCAGTGGAATAGGGTGGGAAGTTGTAGTGGAACATATAGCGATCCGTGTACTCGCCTTGCAGAGCGTCGATGCGCTGCGATTCTTTCAACGTGCCCAGCGTGGCAACCACGATGGCTTGCGTCTCACCGCGGGTGAATAGCGCTGAACCGTGGGTGCGTGGCAACACGGATTGGCGGATCGAGATCGGGCGAACGGTACGCGTATCACGACCATCGATGCGTGGCTCGCCGTTCAGAATCTGGCTGCGTACCACTTTGGCTTCGATGTTGAACAACAATGATGTGACTGTGTTTTTGTCCGGTGCGCCTTCTTCAGCCGTGCAGAGCGCGGCCACGACGCGATTCTTGATCTCGTCGAGTTTGCCTGAGCGTGTGCCTTTGGATTTGATACGGAATGCTTCGTTGATGTCATTGCCAGCCATTTCGCTGATCTTGTCGATCAACGCTTGTGGCGGTGCTGGCGCGGTCCAATCCCATGAATCTTTACCAGCTTCGTCAGCCAATTCAAGTATGGCGTTGATTGCGGCTTGCTGTGCCTCGTGGCCGAATACGACGGCACCGAGCATCACGTCTTCCGGCAATTCGGAGGCTTCCGATTCCACCATCAATACGGCAGTTTCCGTTCCCGCAACGACCAGGTCCATTTGCGACGTGGTTTCGAGTTCGGTCTTCGATGGGTTCAGGATGTACTGGCCATCGATGTATCCGACACGCGCTGCGCCGATCGGGCCTTCAAACGGCAACCCCGACAGCATAACGGCAGCAGATGCGCCGATCATGGCGGGAATGTCCGGATCGATCTCAGGGTCGCAGGACAACACGGTGGCGATGATCTGGACTTCGTTGTAAAAACCATCCGGGAAAAGTGGGCGCAATGGGCGGTCAATCAACCGACATGTCAGGATTTCCTTCTCGGAAGGACGGCCTTCACGCTTGAAAAATCCACCTGGGATCTTGCCTGCGGCGAACGATTTTTCCTGGTAATCGACCGTCAATGGGAAAAAATCCTGGCCTTGCTTGACTTCGGTGCGTGCAACACAGGTAACGAGCACAACGGTGTCGTCCATCGACACGAGCACGGCGCCATCGGCTTGCCGAGCGATTTCGCCGGTTTCGAGCGTCACCGTGTGGCGCCCGTATGGAAATGACTTCTTGATTGCTTTCATTTGGGAATTCCCTCTTCTGGTCTCAATAACAACATTGTTCAACACTACGGTTCAGGCGCATCGACCTGCTTGATTCACGCCAAAACACTATAAATAAACGGTCGACAGGCAAACATGAAAAAGCCCCGCTGAATCTGGATTCAGTGGGGCTTTTCAAACCTTCGAATATCGATGAACTCTTACTTACGCAGGCCGAGTTTGTCGATCAGCGAACGATAGGTTTCAAGCTTGGTACGTTTCAGATAATCGAGCAGGCTGCGGCGCTTGCTGACCATGCGCAACAAACCGCGGCGGCCATGGTGATCCTTGACGTGAATTTTAAAGTGCGACATCAATTCGTTGATGCGCGAGGTCAGCAGTGCGACCTGTACTTCGGGGGAACCAGTGTCGCCTTTGGCGCGCTGGTATTGCAGCATGACTTCTTGCATTGTTGCCATTTTGATTCTCCAGTTCGGTTCACGTACCTTGTCGCGGGTACTTGCGGCTCTCGCGGTTTCCGACACTTACAATCCCGGATCCCCTCAAAAGCGAAGACCGCGATTATAGCGTCTTCAGGCCGGAAAAGACAGGGAAATCAGGGGTTTTCGGCCACCACTGCTGAGGGAGCCATCATTCTAAGTGCGGTCAAGGTGGCACCGTCATCGCTACATTGGGATGCCGTCGCCACACCGAGAAATGTACCCATGGCGTCGTAGGTTCGATAGTGGGCAGAGTCAATCAGAGGTTGTGAGTGGACCGGTACACGTGGCGTCTGGCCATTTTGTAGTGCTTTTGCGGTAGCCGCATCAAGACGTAAATCCGGTAGCGCCATCGCCAATGAATCTGCGGGTAACAAGTTAGCATCGCGTTGCACCAAGTCCATCGCGTCAAGAGCCTCCAGCGTGACCGCCTGATCAATACCGAAGCCGCCGGTGGCGGTGCGCCGTAGCGCAATCAAATGTGCACCACAGCCGAGGGCCTCGCCGATATCTTCGGCAAGCACGCGAATGTAGGTACCTTTGCTCACGACTGTATCGATGACCAATTCGTCGCCGTCGAGCCTTACGGCGCGTAAAACGATCACATTGATATCGCGTGCCGGACGCTCTACTTCCAAACCCTGGCGGGCGAGTTTGTAGAGCGGGACGCCACCCTGCTTGAGGGCCGAATGCATGGGCGGAATTTGCGTTCTCGCGCCGATGAATTTCTCGAGCGCCGCGTTCACTTTTTTAATGTCCACATCGACAGCGCGTGTTTCGACAATCTCGCCCTCGGTGTCGCCGGTGCTCGACTTCTGTCCAAGCTTGAGTGTGGCGCGGTATGCTTTTTCGGCATCGAGCATGAAGCGCGCAAATTTCGCCGCTTCGCCAAAACAGATCGGTAGGAGACCGGTCGCAAAAGGATCCAGCGTTCCGGTGTGCCCGGCTTTGTCCGCATTCAAAAGCCGCTTCGCCCAACCGACCGCCGTATTGGATGAAAGGTCTACGTGTTTGTCGAGCAACAGCACGCCGCTGACCTGGCGCCGCACGGCTTTCAAGGATAAAACTCCAGCAAGGGTGCGGATTGTGGAGCATTTTCGGCCCGTGAAGCCGGCCGATAATGGACTTTCACCCTATTATTTACTCAGAATGCTTGGCATCATCTGCCACGGCATCATCGATCAGCTTCGACAGGCGCACGCCATTTTCAATCGACCTATCGATCTCGAAATGCAATTGCGGGACAGTACGAATCGTCAAGCGGTGCGCGAGCTGCGAGCGCAGAAAACCTGCGGCACTTTGCAATCCAAGCTGGCAGGACTCAATCTGCGCCTCGGTGCCTAGCGACGTGAAGAACACTTTCGCATGCGCGTTGTCACGTGCCACGTCAACGTCGGTCAGCGTGACCATCGTCACGCGCGGATCGCGCATTTCCAGGCGAATCAACTCCGATAATTCGCGCTGAATAGCATCGGCAATTTTGCGGTTTCGGGCTTCTTGCGACATAAATATTGCTTACGCAAGCGACCGGGCCACTTCGACAGTTTCGTACGCCTCGATCTGATCACCAATCGCGATGTCGGCAAAGTTTTTGACCGACAAGCCACACTCAAAATTGGCTTTCACTTCTTTGACGTCATCTTTGAAGCGCTTTAAGGAATCCAGTTCGCCGGTGAAAACGACCACACCATCACGCAAAACACGCACACTGGATGAGCGCTTGATCACACCATCGAGCACCATGCCACCCGCCACCGCGCCAACTTTGGAAATCTTGAATACGTTGCGAATTTCCACCACACCAAGAACGCTTTCCTTGATTTCGGGTGAGAGCATGCCACTGAGCGCCAGTTTTACGTCATCGACTGCTTCGTAAATGATGTTGTAATAGCGAACCTGCACGCCAGAAGTCTCAACCAGCTTTCGTGCTGCCGCGTCGGCGCGTGCATTGAAGCCGATGATGATTGCCTTGGACGCGAGAGCCAGATTGACGTCCGACTCGGTAATCGCACCCACTGCCGCATGCACCACGTTGACCTTGACCTCACCTGTGGAGAGCTTGGCCAGCGCGTGTGCCAGGCCTTCATAGGAACCCTGCACATCGGCCTTGATGATGACGGCCAACGACTTGGTCGCGCCCTCGCCCATTTGCTCGAATGCATTCTCCAATTTCGCAGCACTCTGCTTGGCGAGTTTGACGTCGCGGAATTTGCCTTGGCGAAACAGTGCAATTTCACGTGCCTTGCGTTCATCATTGAGTACCATCATATCGCCACCCGCACCCGGCACATCAGTCAGGCCCTGCACTTCAACAGGTATTGATGCGCCCGCTTCGAGTACCGGCTTGCCGTTTTCGTCCAGCATGGCCCGCACACGCCCAAACACGGCTCCCGCGAGCAGCATGTCGCCTTTTCTCAGCGTACCGGACTGCACAAGTATGGTGGCGACAGGTCCGCGGCCCTTGTCAAGGCGCGCCTCGATCACAACACCCTTGGCAGGCGCATTCTTGACGGTTTTGAGCTCGAGCACTTCCGCCTGCAACAAAATAGCGTCGAGCAAATTGTCGATGCCCTGCCCGGTCTTGGCAGACACCGGCACGAACATTACGTCGCCGCCGTATTCCTCGGGCAAGACGTTTTCAGCAACCAGTTCCTGACGTACCCGATCCGGATTAGCCTCGGGCTTGTCGATCTTGTTCATGGCGACGATGATTGGCACATTGGCTGCTCTCGCATGTGCGATCGCTTCCTTGGTCTGCGGCATGACGCCGTCGTCAGCAGCGACCACAAGAATCACAACGTCGGTAATCTCGGAGCCACGGGCTCGCATGGCGGTAAAGGCTTCATGACCTGGCGTATCGAGGAAGGTGATCACGCCCTTGGGCGTCGTCACATGGTACGCGCCGATATGCTGGGTGATGCCACCAGCTTCGCCGGCGGCGACGCGCGCGCGGCGAATCGTGTCCAACAATGACGTCTTACCGTGATCGACGTGGCCCATGATGGTTACGACCGGGGGGCGCGGTTCCATGTCCGCCTCGGTATGCACTATTGCTTCGGCCAGATACGACTCGGGATCATCACCTTTGGCAGCTTTGGCGACGTGGCCGAGTTCGCCGACGAGAATCATCGCCGTTTCTTGATCCAGTACCTGGTTGATCGTCACCATCGAGCCCATCTTCATCATGATCTTGATCACTTCTGCAGCTTTTACAGCCATCTTCTGCGCGAGCTCGCCGACCGAAATAGTCTCTGGCACCAAGACTTCTCGCACGATAGGTTCGGTGGGCGCCTGAAAATTGGTTGCCGCATCATCGTCATCGTGACGCTCTTTGCCCCGCCGACTGCGCCAGCCGTCGCGACCGCCACTGGTGTCTCCGCGGGTTTTTATGCCGCGCCGTTTGGACAGATCGTCGGCCCACGAGCCGGCCGCCTTGACGGGTTTCTTGACGACCTTCTTGTCGACTTTCGCTTCTTTTTCGCCCGGCTTCAATACCGGACGATGCAATGTTCCCTCGCTGACGGGCGGAGGATCTTTCTTGAGCACCACACGCTCACCAATTCGTGGCCGGTTTTCGGCTACGGCTGGCGCAGCCTCGACTTTTGTCGAGTCGGCAATAGGTGCGGTCGTCGTGGAATCCGGAGATGCTTTGCCAGCCTTCTTGGCCAGCTTCTTATCCGCAGGCTCCACCACGGCTTCCGCCGCTACGGCGGGCTCGGCGGCAACTTCTTCACCCTTCTTGGCGCTGCGCTTCGGTGCAGCTTTCGCCTTCGCCTCTGCCTGCTTGGCTAGCAACGCAGATTGGCGCTCTTCCTCGATTCGCCGCTTCGCGAGTTCGCCTTCGTTCAAAATCGGCTGTGGCGACTCAATCGACGTCTCGGGCTCGGCTACTTCCGCTTTTTCAACCTTTACGAAGGTGCGTTTCTTCCGCACTTCAACTTGAATGGTACGCGCCTTACCGGTTGCATCTGACTTCTTGATTTCTGTCGTCTGCTTGCGCGTCAGGGTAATTTTCTTTTTCTCTTCTTTGTGGCCGTGTGCCTCCTGCAGATAGGTCAGCAAATGTGCCTTATCCTCTTCCGACACGCTGTCATCTGCTTTTTTCAATGCGACGCCCGCAGCTTTCAACTGTTCCAGCAAAAGCTCCTCCGAGAGCCTAAGCTCCTTGGCGAATTGTGCGACGGTGGTTAGAGCCATTTGAATCCTGTCGGTAGTGTCGTTGAGCGTTGGTTGGCAGAGCTTGCAAAATCAAATTCTACAAATTGTGCATTTGTCGCATTTGTTCGATTTTGTCTTTACGCAGGCTGCTCCACAAACCACGGTGCTCTCGCCGTCATGATCAACTGTTTGGCACGATCAGCTTCCATTCCCGTCATTTCGGTCAATTCATCGATCGCAAGGTCCGCTAAATTATCCATTGTGCGCACACCCTTGGTGGCGAGCAAATGCGCAGTATCGTCGTCCATGCCATCCATAGACAGCAAATCATCGGCTGCGGTTTCAATCGTTTCTTCAGATTTGATCGCGTCTGTCACCAGTGCATCACGAGCGCGGCGCCGCAGCTCGTTGACGGTATCTTCATCGAATGAGTCGATTTCGAGCATTTCACTGATCGGCACATACGCGACTTCTTCCAGATTGCTGAACCCCTCATCAATCAGGATTTTTGCAACTTCTTCATCCACGTCAAGCTTGGCCATGAATAGCGCCTGAATCGAACCGTGTTCTGTATCACGCTTTGAATTAGCCTCGGCCTCGGTCATCATGTTGAGTTGCCAGCCTGTCAATTCAGACGCGAGCCGGACGTTCTGTCCGCCGCGACCAATCGCCTGGGCGAGTTGCTCTTCGTCCACCACAACATCCATGCTGTGCTTTTCCTCATCCACAATGATTGACGAGACTTCTGCCGGCGCAAGCGCATTGATCACGAATTGAGCGGGATCGGCTGACCAGAGAATAATATCAACGCGTTCGCCCGCCAATTCCCCCGTGACTGCTTGCACACGAGAGCCACGCATACCGACGCACGTCCCAATCGGGTCAATGCGCGGATCGTTGGATTTCACGGCGATCTTGGCACGCAGCCCGGGATCCCTGGCAGCGGCTTTCAACTCGAGCAGACCCTCTTCGAGTTCAGGTACTTCCAGTTCAAACAATACCTTGATCAGCTCAGGCGTAATGCGCGACAGGACGAGTTGCGGTCCGCGCAAGGTGCGATCCACCTTAAGCAGGTATGCGCGGACGCGATCGCCGACGCGCAAGTTTTCTTTCGGGATCGTCTGGTCACGTGGCAACAGTGCCTCGATGCGACCGGATTCGATAATGACATTGCCGCGTTCGATGCGCTTGATCGTGCCAGTCACAAGCAATTCGTCACGTTCCAGAAAATCGCTTAATACCTGCTCACGCTCGGCATCGCGAATTTTTTGCAAAATTACCTGCTTTGCGGTTTGTGCCCCGATACGGCCAAAATCGACTGGCTCCAGTGGCTCTTCAATCACATCCCCGATCTCCAGCCCTTCCCCCCGCTCCGGCGCATCGGTAATCGCAATTTGTCGGGCGGGCTCTTCATGCTCCTCGTCTGGCACAACGACCCATTGGCGATAGCCCGTGTATTCTCCAGTTTGGCGGTCGATTTCGACCCGCACGTCTGCTTCTTCCTGCAGGAATTTGTCCGTAAATCGGCGCTTGGTGGCTGAGGCCAGGGCCTGTTCCAGCGCAATAAAAATTGTTTCGCGCGGGACACTTTTCTCACGTGCCAAGGCATCAACCAACAACAGTATTTCGCGACTCATTTCCAATGCTCCTGCAAAATTTCGGTTTTACTTGCTTTCGACTACGCGCTGACGGACTCAGATATCCGGTATCAGGCGTGTCTTATCGATACTTGAAAAAGGCACGTCAATGCGTTTCTTGGTTTCTTCCTTGCCTTCGCGTTTTTGAATTTCCGGCTTTTTCGACTGATTGACCGGCTTCTTGCCTACCGTCTCTTCAGTCACGACAAACACAATCGTTTCACCATCCAACGATTCGATAATCCCGTCAAAGCGCTTTCGACCATCGACGAGCGTATTCAGGCGAACCTTTACACCGCACCCCAGATATTGCTGAAAATTTGCCAGCGATTTGAGCGGCCGATCCAAACCCGGCGACGAAACTTCGAGGCGTTCAAACTCAATGTTCTCCACCGTAAAAACCCGGGTCAAGTGGTTACTGACAGCCGCACAATCCTCCACGCCTATGCCTGCCGGCTTGTCAATGAACACTCGCATCAGACCGCGCGCCGAATGTTCAAAGTCAACCAGTTCGTAGCCCAAGCCAGCGACGCTCGCCGAGACAATTTCCAGTGGTGCCAACTTAGCCGTCATCGGCTGTAAATCCTTCAACACAAATAAAAAATGGGCGCGAGGCCCACCAACGAAATACTTAGCCTGATATGTTAACACGTGCTGCAGCGATGACAAACCCCTTTTAGGCGTTACCCCCGTAGACTGGTGTTTGTTCTAAGCGTAAGCAATTGATTTTACGAATAGTGACGCTCCGAACTTAAGAAGATCCTTCTTTCCCCTGAGGCCGGGAGATGAAGTCGCCGTGGCGACCGGTCTATCTGCGAGACGTACGCCATTTACGAAATTTGCGCTCGTGTCACGAGTTCCAAGCAGCAGCACAAACGCACCGCTGCACAATCGCACCACATAGATGCCTAATGTTGCATTAATGCCACATAAAGACAAATTACGCCAATTTGTAGCCTTATTCGTTATCAAAACGATAGACTTTGCGCGACTTCGCTAGCGCTCGCAGCACTTGATCACCACAGTTTTTTGGTCCTCTTGCCCACTAGGTATCCGTATCAACCAAAAGTTTATTTTTAAAACAATGTCCAATCTGTCCTTCTTGGGGGTAGTTCAATGAAAGTACGTCAAAAAATAATGTCTGCCGCTGTATTGAGCACGTTAATGGCCGGAATGTCCGGCCAAACAGTGGCGCAATCGGTCGACGTAGAAAAAAAGCTCGAAAAGATCGAAGTCACCGGCTCCTTCATCAAGCGCGTTGAAGGCGAAGCAGCGTTGCCCGTTGTGATCATCACGGTGGAAGATTTGGCGAAGGCGGGGGTCACTAACGCCGAGCAGGCAATGAAATTGATAACACAGCAGCAGGGCGGTACCGTCACGTCAGGCTCAGTCAGTGGCACAAACGGCGCCGCAGCATATGCGAGCCTGCGCAATTTGGGCCCTCAACGCACCCTCGTTCTGTTGAACGGCAAGCGCATCGTTTCCAATCCGTTTTCGAGTGTGGCAGTCGACCTGAATACGTTGCCACTAGCAGCCATTCAACGCATTGAGGTGCTAACGGATGGCGCCTCTGCAACCTACGGTACCGACGCAATCGCCGGCGTAATTAATTTTATTACTCGCAAAGACTTCAAAGGCCTGATCTTGGGCGCAGAAGCGCAGATACCACAGAAGACCGGGGGCGAAGTTTATAAATACGATGTCGTTGGTGGAATTGGCGACTTGTCCACACAAGGTTGGAATGTGATCGCTGCATTCGATTACCGGCAGGCCAAACCAATGAACGGGCTCGACCGCGATTTCATGCGGTCGTCATTCATACCGCAATTCGGACTCAACGGAACATCCGGCACCACGTTCCCCGCTAACTATAGCCAGGGCTCGATACTTACAAACCCAAGCCTGCCCGGCTGCAATCCGCCGATTTCAATCAATACAGGGGCCGGGCCAGTTGGTTCGGGTGTTAACCAATGCCGCGCTGACACGCAGTTATTCACCAACGTCATTCCAATCCAAGATCAATGGTCGGGGTTCAGCCGAGGGACACTTGCCTTAAACCCAAACCACACCGTCACCTTCGAATACCTCCATTCTGTCAATAAGGTCAGGACACAAATTGCGCCGTCTCCAGAGACGGGACTGACGATGGATAACACGAGCCCCTTTTACCCAGGTAATGGAATCACCCCGATCACCAATGCTGCTTTAAACAGCGCCCTGCCCATTTCCGTCGGCTGGCGTACCACCGCCTTGGGGCCGAGACAAGGCGAGCAAGTCAATCATACTCAGCGCGCTATTGCGGGCATCGAGGGAACAATAGCTAGTTGGGACTATCAGGCCGCCTACCTTTGGTCAAATTCCAAAGTCGATAACACCTTCCTGAATGGCTACCCGACAACCTCCGCATTGCTGGCTGGCGTCAGGGGAACGGGTGGCGCACCTTTCCTGAATCCGTTTGGCCCACAAACTGCAGCAGGACTTACGTACCTTCAAGCTAATCAAGTGCTGGGGAAGGTGCAAGAGGGCGAGGGAACACTCAGTAGCTTCAACGCAGTGGCAAGTCGTCAGCTCTGGGCAATGTCAGGAGGTGCAGCCCAAGTTGCGCTGAGCACCGAGCTACGCAAAGAAAAAATGGTTTACATCACCGATGTGCCGAAGGTCAGTCAGGCCGCAAGCTCAGGACTTGCAGGGTCCGGCGCACTCCGGGAGGGCACAAGAAACGTGGATGCGCTCGGCGCTGAATTAGTGCTGCCGGTTCTGAAGAATCTGGAGCTGGCCGTTTCGGCGCGATATGACCGGTACAGTGATTTTGGCAGCACCACCAATCCTAAAGTTTCGTTTCGTTTTCAGCTTAATCCGGATGTTTTGTTCCGCGGATCCTATAACGAGGGTTTCGCCGCGCCGACCCTGACCCAGCTCTACGCGCCACAATCGACAACGTTCACCGGCTCCGCCTATAACGATCCGATATTGTGCCCGAATGGCGTCCCAGCGGCCGGTTCGGTGGCAAGCCGCGACTGCCGCCTACAGTTTCAACAATTGAACGGCGGCAATACCGCGTTGACGCCGGAGAAGTCGATTGCAACGACCTTAGGAGCGGTATTTCAATTTACACCGCAACTTTCGGTCGGGGCGGACCTTTGGCGCTATAAAGTCACCAACAATATCTCTACTCTTGGTGAACAGACAATATTTGCCGACCCGGTAACATACGCGTCGCTTTTTGTTCGCTGCAGCCAGGCACCTGCAGCGCGCCAACTTGCAATTGGTGCGTGCCGAGTGCCGGGTGGCGATCCACTCGCGTACATTATCAACACTAACCAAAATCTCGGTGACACCAAGACCAATGGTTTTGACGTCCAGATAGACTGGCAAAGCGGGGCAACGCAATATGGCCGCTTTGGGGTAAACCTGCGCGGTTCGTATGTGACCGATTACGAGTTTCAGGTCCTCAAGAACGGGGCTTACTCGCAGCCGATTGGCAACTACAATGCCAATTTCGGTGGCCCAGTCCTCCGATATCAGCAAGTTACGACGCTTACGTGGCAGCAGGCCAATTGGGGTGCCAGCCTCGTTAACCGCTATCAATCCGGTTATTTGGATCAGAACGGTGGTTCCGTGGCACCTGCATTTCGAATCCACGAGGTCGACAATTACTCAATATATGACTTGGGCGTAACTTACGCGGGTTTCAGAAACCTGAGTCTTCGCATGGGCGTGCTCAATTTACTGGATAAAGATCCGCCGTTCACAAACCAGACAGCGCGGTTCCAAGCACGCGGATACGACGACCGTTTTCATAACCCGTTGGGTCGCGTGTACACGTTTAGCGGCAAGTACACGTTCAAGTGATCCGATTAGCATCAGCTAACGAACTCAGGGGGCTTCGGCCCCCTTTTTCACGTGCGCCCGCCACCATGCGCGCGCGTCTGGACGGCCGTCCGCCTGCGAGTTGGTCGCAGGGACGTCGGCAGCGGCCGTGGTAGCCATAATTCCAACAAAGAGCGCAGCAAGCGAAGAGTCGGCATATACACAAGTGTTGCAAAAATGCGACATTCAGTGAAGTTTATGTCCAACCTCACCGTCAAAAACGATAAACTTTGGCGGTTTGTAACGTTTCATTGCGCTGCACTGACAAAATCAATCTGTGGCGTACCGAAAGTTTTTTGATTTGTAACTATTAACGAGGCCCAAATGACTCATTCAAAAATGAAAGTGTTGCCACAAGCTTTGCTGGCTGCATTGATCGTAACGCCAATGGCGTTTGCCCAGCAGACCCCGGCCCCTACTCCACAGAAAGTGGAACGAGTCGAGGTGACTGGCTCTAACATTAAACGTGTTGATGCTGAAGGCAGCGCGCCGATTCAGATCATCACACGCGAAGAAATCGAGCGTTCTGGTAAACAAACCGTTACCGAAATGCTGCGTACACTGCCAACCAATGCGGGCGGTGGCTTGAATGACATTACCGGCTCCAACAGTTTTTCCTCCGGTGCATCCACTGTTTCTTTGCGTGGCTTGGGCTCCTCGGCCACTTTGGTGCTTTTGAACGGTCGCCGTATTGCGCCGTTTGGCAACTCCGATCCGAACTTCGGTCAATCTGCCGTCGTCAACCTGGATTCATTGCCGCTCGATGTCATCGAGCGCATTGAGATCCTCAAAGACGGCGCATCCGCCATTTATGGTTCGGAAGCGGTAGCCGGGGTCGTCAACATCATCTTGCGCAAAGATTACACCGGCGCGCAAATCGGTGGCAGCTACTCCATGAACCGCGACAGCGAATACAAGGTCTGGCGTGCTTCTACCACATTGGGATACGGCGACCTTGCCCGCGACAAATACAATGTGTTTATGAACTATGAGCGCTACGAGCGCGAAACAACCAAAGTATTGGACGTAATCAACTATGTCCTCGACACGCGTTTGCAGACGAGCCCGTCGTTTCTGACTTTCGCCCGGTTTAGCTCTTCGTTCGCCAACAATTACCTCACCGGTGCCTACGACCTTAAGACAGGTCTGGCGACGGCACAAGCCTTCTCGCCAGCAGCCTCACAACCTGCCAATTGCGTACCAGGCGCCATAAAAGATGCGGCCGGTCGTTGCCGTTGGGACCTTCCCTCCAACCAAGACATTCAGCCCAAGAGTGACCGGGATAATTTCTTCGCCCGCGGCACGATTGATTTCAACGCAAACCTGAGCGGCTTCGCCGAAGGTGGATTTAACCGTACCAAGACTTTTTACCGTGGCAACCCGACGAACTTCGGTGACGTTGGCTCATGGTATTCCAGCACCCTGCAGAAACTCGTCAATTTGCAGGAATTTCTTCCGGTCGGTCATCCAAACAACCCGTTTAGCACGCCCATCATTCTTCGTCACCGCTTTACCGAAATTGGCGAAGGCAACCGTCAGATAGTTACGGAAGCAAAACGCTTCGTTGGCGGGCTCAAAGGTACCAATGGGCCGCTGGACTGGGAAACGGGCTATCTCTATACCGAAAATACCGGAGAGGCCACTCAATCCAACCAGCTTCGCGCTTCCGTCCTCCGCGCAGCCGTCTTGAACGGCACTTATAACTTCCTGAACCCAAGCCTTGGTTCGACCACACCCGACCAGCTCCGCATCAACACAAAGGATAACTCCAAGTCGTCGTTCTCGATTTTTGACGCCAAGGGCTCGATGGAGTTGGCACAGATGGCAGGGGGGCCGATGGCCGTCGCTGCGGGTTTTGAATATCGCAAGGAAGATCGGAAAGCAACTCCGGATGCTGCGAAACTGGCGGGTGAAGTCGTCGGCTTCGGTGCTGCCTTCTCTGAAGGTAAGCGCAATGTGACTTCAGCGTATGCTGAATTAAGCGTGCCTTTTGCCAAGAACGTCGAAACGCAATTGGCGTTCCGCACGGATCGCTACTCGGATTACGGCAACTCCACGACACCAAAAATTGGCGTCAAGTGGAAAGTATTGCCGACCCTCGCCTTGCGTGCATCCTATGCTGAAGGCTTCCGTGCGCCATCGCTTACTGAAACATCGAAGTCCAGCGTGACGGCTTTCACCACCGTCACCGATCCACGTCGTTGCATTGATGGTACCGAACTGGCGTGTAACTCTGGTATCGCGGTGCTGCTGGTCAACGCAGACCGTCTTGATCCGGAGAAATCCAAGTCGTACAACTTGGGGTTTGTATGGGATCCCGTCAAGGATGTATCCGTGACATTGGACTACTTCGACATTCGCCGCAAAAACGAGATCCAGTTGCTAGATTTTGACTTGATTCTCGCCAACGAAGGCATCACTACGGGTATCTATGCCAATCGCGTGATCCGCGGCCCGGTAGCGCCTGGCGATACAGTTGGCCCATTGCAGGCGATCAGCTCTTTCTACTACAACGCGAGTGGCACCACGGTGACCGGCTACGATGTTGATGTGCGTTGGAACCTCAACTTGGGCGAGATGGGAAAATTGACCAATCGCGCAGCGGCGACCTATTACAAGAGTTTCAAAACGCAAGATACCGCGTCCAGCCCATTTGTTGAATTTGCCAGCTACGGCTTCCCGCGCGCTCGGGGCACATTTAGCACGTTTTGGGAATATCGCGACTTTACGACGGGCGTCACCGCGAATTACAACAAGGGCTACCGTACCTTGCGTGATCCGCGTCTGACCTGCTCTAACGCAATCAAAGCGATACAGCCTGATTGTGAAGTGAACTCAAACACGACGGTCGATTTGTCGGTTCAGTATAGCGGCATCAAAAACCTTACGCTCGGCCTGATCGTGCGCAACATCTTCGACCAGAATCCACCACTGGATCCAAACGCGCGTCCGTTGAACTTTACCTACCACCCCTTCCAAAGTGTTGTTTACACGGTCGGCGGAACGTATCGCTTCAAGTAATTGACGACATTTTGTGTTGGAAAAAAGGGGCTTCGGCCCCTTTTTTCTTGCTCGCGTTTGCGACGTTGCGCTACCACTAATCGCTCACCTTCTTGCCATGTTGCAATTTCACAACAAAACAAACGCAAAGCGATACAAATCGGCATATTGGGGTCCGGCGCGAGATATTTGGCGGTATTCTTTCGCGGTGTGGTGGCAACGTATTCTTCTATGGTCGTTTTCGCTGCCTATCCACCAAAAATGCAGGAACCAGCTCGACAACGAAACAAAAAGAATCGTAGTGCTTCAACATGTGACATGTGTTGTGTTGGGAACAATCGAGATGGTTCGGATTTTTAACTTAACCTAATCCAATTAGGAGACATACATGAGTAAAAACAAACAGTCGGCGAACGCTTTCACGAGAAAGCCATGCGTCATCGCCACAGGTCTTGCGTTATCACTGATGGCAGCACAATCGGTGTACGCGCAGCAACCTGCACCCGTCCCACAAAAGATTGAGAAGATCGAAGTAACCGGCTCAAACATTAAGCGCATCGATGCGGAAACTGCTTTGCCAGTTACCGTTATTACGCGCGAGGACATTGAGCGAGGCGGCGCGCAAACGACTGAAGAACTGCTCAATCAGATCACCTCGGTGTCATCCGCTGGCAATGTGGTAAACGCGGCACTATCTGGCCTATCAACATACGGTCAATCCTCGGTCTCACTGCGCGGCATCGGTGGGTCTAGAACGCTAGTATTAGTGGACGGGCGTCGCTTATCCGTATTCGCAGGCGGCGGCGGCGGCTCGGTGAACGTCAATGCGATTCCACTTGCCGCAATTGAGCGCGTTGAGGTACTTCAGGATGGCGCATCCGGCGTATACGGTAGCGACGCGATCGGCGGCGTTATCAACTTCATCTTGCGCAAGTCTTTTGACGGCATCGAAATTGGCGCGACTTCTGGTAAACCAACGCGTGGCGGCGGAGCTGACGCGCAAAAATTCAACATCGTCGGTGGCTACAATACAGATCGATTCTCCATCGTCGCGTCTTACGCCAAGGAAAAAGAAGACCAGCTTTTGGGCGCGTCGCGCGAGTTTTCGAAATCGGACACGAAGTTGCCTTATTACGCGGGCGGCGCAACGGAAACCGGACGCATTGAAGGTGCTTGGCGCGGCGCTCCGATTGGTCCAAACTCTGAACCGCTGACAAATGCCCGGTCGGCAGCCAATCCGTTTGGATTGTCTGGCACGGGTTATGGTAACCCCAGCGCGGCAGCGGGCAAATGTGCAGATATCCTCATGGTTCCACGCACGGGCTTAGGCTTTACGGGCGGTTCTGGTTTGAGCACAGCACGCCAAGGGCCAAACTGTACGTTCGACACCGGACCATTTGTTGGCCTTGTGCCGCAACGCGAGTACGAAGGCGGATCGGCCAATTTCCGGTTCAAACTTAACGATGCGAATGAAATTTTCGCCGAAGGCCTCTACTCCAAGAACACATTCACAAATGCCATACAGCCGGCACCACTGCGGCAGGCATTTTATGTCGGCAATACAAAGTTCGCTGGTAGCGGTGTTGCACCTGCACTACTGATTTTCCCGTCGAATCCAAACTATGCATTCGCGGCGAACTACCTCAACTCGGTCGGGCTCGGCGCGATGGTGGGCCAGCCGTTGGCGGTGAGTCAGCGCACGTTCTTGGTCGGCCCACGGACCACGCAAGACATCGCGAAGCAAGACCGCGTTGTTATCGGTGCCAAAGGTACGGTTGGAACGCTCGATTATGAAGCCGCGTACACCAGAAACAACAGCAAGACTGACGGAACAGTGATCGACGGATTCGCGTCAGTTTTCGAGCTGACAAAAGTCCTGAATAATCCCGCCAACAACTGGAATCCTTGGGCACCGGGGGGCAAACAATCGGACGCGCTTAACAGCTTGATAAACGGGACGAAATATAAGGGCCCCGTAATCTCTTCCGAATCCAAGAACGATGGCATTGATGCCAAAGTTTCCGGCAATGTCATGGACTTGCCCGGCGGTGCCCTGGCAATCGCTGGTGGCATACAGATACGTGACGAGAAGTTTATTCTTTCTCCAAGCGCGGCTGCACAGAGTGGTGACATCATCGGGCTAGGTTCTGCAGTCCAACCAATTGACGCGAAGCGTAACGTCTGGGCGGTGTTTGCCGAAGTTAACGCGCCAATTACCAAAGAAGTCGAGGCTAATTTCGCCGCACGTGAGGACAACTATAGTGACTTCGGTAAGACCGACAACTATAAAGCAAGCATCCGCTGGACGCCCATAAAGCAAGTATTGCTGCGTAGCTCCATCGGCACTGGTTTCAGGGCACCAACCCTGCCTGACCTGTACTTGCCGCAACAGATTAATACGACCGAACAGTTCATTGATCCGGCGTTCCCGGGCAATGGCAATATTCAAGTCACATCGATCGGTGGTGGCAATCCAAACCTCAAAGCCGAAACATCCAAACAGTGGAGCTTCGGTACCGTGATCTCTCCGATCAGTTCCGTAACGGCGAGCGTCGATATTTTCAACATTGAGATTAAGGGACTGATCGCTGCACCGTCCGCGCAGCAACTGGCATCTGATTTCCGTCGTGGTTCACCAGGAGCGGCAGCTTTTGTGGAAGTCAACGGCGCCAATGAAATTACGCTCATTCGCCAGCTTCAGGGCAACGTCAGTAGTGTCAAGGTAAGAGGCGTAGACATCGATCTCCGGTATAAGGAGAAATTGGGACCCGGTCGCCTTGAGTTGGCGCTCAATGGCACTTACATGGACAAGTACGATTTAACGACACCTTCTGGCGAATTGGAGAAGAGCGTCGGCACGACTATTCGTCCGGATGGCAGCCCGCTGGTGGCAGCAGCAACAGGCGTGATTCTCAAATGGAAGCACAATCTCAGTGCAACCTATAGCCTGAGCGATTTTTCTGGCACGTTCACACAGCACTATTACAAAGGCTATGAGACGGCTGGTGATCTGAACGGCAACCGCAATTTCGTGAATGGCCAATCAATCTTTGACTTGGTTGTGTCGTATACCGGAATCAAGAATCTTAAACTCACGCTCGGCGCTAAAAACGTGTTTGATAAGGATCCGCCAATATTTATCAGCAATGGCAGCCAGTTCCAGTCTGGCTATGACGTTTATCAATACGATCCACGTGGCCGGTTTGTGTATGTGTCTGGTACCTACCGGTTCAAGTTCTAACCGATAGCGCAATTGTTTCAAATTAAACGGCGGACCTTGGTCCGCCGTTTTTTTTCGCCCTTTGCGGCACGCATGCTCGATAACGTGAGCTCAATCCGCCGCTTCCAGAAACTCAAGCATTGACAAGGCGTTTGAGACCTTTTACGTCCGAGAACCTCGCCAAATGGCGTTCTACACAATTATTCTCCCTTGACTACTGTTTAAAATTGCCCGCACCAACCGAAAAAACAGTCAAGCCAGTGCATTGCTTTCCTGTCCAGCGGTTTAATTGCTGTGCATTTTTCCGTCCATGGGTCTGTCGACTAAATTTCCCAATCCGATTTTTCCGCTATACGTGTCGATCACTCCGGTCAGCGCGCTCACATGTCTCCTGCAAGTACAGCGCCTTCTTGCCAGTTAAAATATCCGCCGAGTGCCTGAATCGTTGACTAGACGCACTTTCGTCAAGACCGCGTTCACACAACCTGTCCCACGACAGATTTTCAAATTGTATGGCGTCGCAGTCGCACACAGATTTCGCATATGCAACTTGGCCACGGAGCCAACCAGAAGCCGCGCGGTGTTGTGGTGCGACTTTTATGGCCTCGCGGTAAAACGCCGATTCCCACGTGCGTGGTCAGCTGTGCCCTGTTGAGTCGCCTTGAAAATGAGTGCCTTCAAATTTTTCGGCTCAAGGCAGCGCACGCTGACAATCGCACGCATCACAGCATCGGTGACTTACTAGCTGCGCCAAGCACACGCGAACGGCAGGCAAATCGAAGCATCTGCCTGCCCTGCAGCGAGTACCTCTTCCGACTGCGCTCGCACACTTGCCCATCCCCTCGATGCAGCACCTCGACGCCAGATATCCCAATGGCGCGCGGCGCACGTAGATTGGAGTGGCCCGCACGAGAACGCTATAAGTTGCTCTGTTGAATTCGTCGACGGGCAACCTACACGGCGTTGGGTAAGTGATGAAGCGGCAAAAGTTCAATAAAGTTGGTAAGCTAGGCAACATTGCGCGTGGAGCAATTACCGTGATTCAAGCATGACTTCATGGCGGCCTTGACCTTAGCGCAGCAAAACATAGAGAATTTTAGTTGGTGCCGGACCGCACTCAAAACACAACCTTGTTGAGTTCAACCAGGGATTTAACGGCTCTTCGATATGCAGCAAATTGGTTCGCCGTGCCCTGGTTCAGAATTGATGCGTTCCCGCCAAGAAACAGTTAGAATCGCCGTCTTTATTTCAAAGCCATGACGCTAGCCTTGAAAATGGGCGGCAACAAAAGGATATTTCATGGATTACGCACAAGAACAGCGGTCACCAGGCAAGCATCTCACTGGGATAGTCGTTGTCATCATTTTGCATGTCGCACTTGGCTACGCATTGATGAACGGTCTGGCGACCAAAGTCATCAACGTTATCAGGCAACCTCTCGAAACAAAGATCATCGAAGAGGTCAAGAAGCCGCCGCCGCCGGAAACGCCACCGCCGCCGCCGCCCAAAATGGTGCAAATGCTTCCGACGTTTGTGCCGCCGCCCGAAGTCATGGTGCAGGCACCCGTAACGCCCCCAGTCATTGCAACGCGTACTGCAGTTGCGCCGCCGGTGTATGCGCCACCTGCACCGCCCGCGCCCGTGGCAGTTGCGCCGCCTAGCGTAGGTGTCGCCTGCCCCAACTCTCAGGAAATCCGTACCAATATCAAGTATCCGGTTCAGGCACGCAAGGATGGCTTGCAAGGCGAAGTATTGATCGAGATGACAATTGCGGCCAATGGCGAGGTCAAGGATGTTGACGTCAAATCCTCAACCAATCGCGCGTTCAATAGCGTGTCAATCAGCGCTTCCAAGCAGTTCAAATGTAACGGACAAGGCAGAGACGTTCGGGTTCAGGTACCTTATTCGTTCAAGTTGGTCGACTAGTTCAAGATTATTCCCATTGTTCAGTTTGTTGTGGCGATGAGATTCGGGCCACAACGCAAATTTTAGTTTGTCATTTTATATTCGGAGGAAACATGTCATTTTTTAATCGCATTCCTGCGCTGCTGGTAGCAGCAGTGGTCTTTTGCGCACCGCTGGTCACAGCGGTCGTCGCACTTCAACCGTCAGCGGCTTTAGCTCAAGCTCCGGCTGCTGATGCACCAAAAGCTGAGGTACCAAAAGCTGAGGCGCCCAAACCGGTAGCGCCGACCGCGCCAGTCGCGTCGAAAGAGACAGTTGACAATCCGTACGGCATCACGGCGATGCTGCGTGATGGCGATTTCGTGACCAAAGGTACGCTTGCCATTCTCGTCATCATGTCGATGGGGACTTGGTACATTCTCATCGTCAAGCTGTTTGAACAGTTCCGCTTGATGAGAGAGTCCAAGGAAGTCGGCGACGGATTTTGGGCGGCCGGAACGCTCCAACAAGGTATCGACGGGCTTAAAGAAGGTAGCGCTTTCAAGTTCATCGCCGAGAGTGGCGTTAAAGCGACCAGCCACCATTCCGGCTTGATGGGTGACGTGGATCTGAATGAGTGGGTGACGATGTCGATTCAACGCGCTTCCGAAAATGTACAGAACCGTACACAAGACGGCCTTGCGTTCCTTGCGACCGTTGGCTCAACAGCGCCGTTCGTGGGACTGTTCGGTACGGTGTGGGGTATTTATCATGCGCTGACCGCGATTGGCATCGCCGGCCAGGCATCGATCGACAAGGTTGCCGGCCCCGTGGGCGAGGCGCTGATCATGACGGCAATTGGCTTGGCCGTGGCTGTGCCGGCGGTATTGGCTTATAACTGGCTGGTGCGTCGCAACAAGGTAGTGATGGAACGTATTCGCGCGTTCAGCGCCGACCTACACTCAGTACTGTTAAGCGCCACTGGCAAGAAGAAATAATTCCAGCGGTCAGTTGCTGACTCACCGACGTATCAGGAGCCCAGTATGGGAATGAATGTAGGTTCAGATGGCGGTGGTGAAGACGAAGTTATCTCCACCATTAACACCACACCACTTGTGGACGTAATGTTGGTTTTGCTGATTATTTTCCTGATCACGATTCCAGCGATTGTGCAAAATGTGCCCGTGGTGTTGCCGGCCGAGCGCAATATTGTTACGCAAACCAAACCGGAAAATATCGTCATATCCGTCACTAGGGAAGGCGATATTTACTGGAAGCAGCAGCTAATGGCTGATACCGACGAGCTGTTTGAGAAGCTCAAAGTGGAAGCGGTCAAAGTTCCGCAGCCGGAAGTACACATTCGTGGCGACGAAAATACGCGTTACGAGTCCGTTGGCAAGGTGGTCTACACCATGCAGCGGGCAAGTATCCTCAAAATCGGCTTTATTACCGAGCCACCTCCGCTGAACTAGAAGGAATATTGTATGGGCATGAATGTAGGTTCAAGCGGTGGCTCTAGCGAGCCGGAAGTCATGATGGAAATCAACACCACGCCTCTCATCGATGTGATGCTGGTGTTGATTATCATGTTGATCATCACCATTCCGATTCAGACGCACGCGGTAAAACTCAATATGCCGGTCGGCAATCCGCCACCGCCGCCCACGCCGCCTGAAGTTGTTCAGATCGACGTGGATTTTGATGGCACTGTGCTGTGGAACGGCGTAATCATACCAACACAGGAAGAGCTTGAGACACGTCTGTCTGGCGCGGCATCGCAAGCCACTCAGCCGGAAGTACACTTGCGTCCAAACAAGCTGGTTCTTTATAAGTCGGTAGCGAAGGTAATGGCCGCAGCACAGCGACTGGGCGTAACCAAAATGGGAATTGTCGGTAACGAGCAATTCGTCAAGTAATTTTCAGTCAACAAGACGCGGCGATGCCGCGTTTCGTGTTTTTCGGAGAACACTTTCCATGGCCAGAACTGGTTTACTTCGCGGCACATTCGCGAGTGTCGCATTTTCGGTAATTGTCGGCACATTGGCACTGTCTGCCGCATATGCACAGGAGGCAGTCCGGCCAGAAGTTGGCAAACCGTTACAGGCTGCATCCGCTTTAATGAAAGCGAACAAGTTCAAGGATGCGTTGGCCAAAATACATGAAGTGGATAGCGTATCGGGCAAGACGCCCAACGAAATCTATTTGATTGAAAGCATGCGCGGCAGTGCCGCCTCCGGTGTCGGCGATAATGACACAATCATAAAGTCATTCGAGGCAGTTATCGCGTCTGGCAAGGCCCCCGCCTCAACCCAGTTGAAGATTATTGAAGCACTAGTCGGCGCACACTATCGCGCCAAAGATTACGCAGCGACAAACAAATGGGCCACGCGTTATCTGCGTGAGGGCGGTAGCAATTCACAGATTCGCACTCTGCTCATTCAGTCGTATTTCCAGGCCGGTGACTTCGCTAACTCAGCCAAGGAATCACTCATTGATATTCAGGCCGACGAAAAGGCTGGCCGCACGCCGTCTGAAGAGAAGTTACAGCTGCTGGCAAACAGTTATTTGCGGCAAAAGAACACCTCCGGGTACATTGCAACTATCGAAAAACTGTTGAACTATTATCCAAAGAAGAGCCTCTGGGCAGATGTTATTTCGCGACTGCAAAGAAAGCCAGGTTTTTCGGATCGGCTGGCGCTTGACGTTTATCGCATGCAGCTCGCAACGGGCAATTTGACTGCGACAAGCGACTATATGCAAATGCCTCAACTCGCATTGCAGGCCGGCTTCCCGGGCGAGGCCAAAAAAGTGGTCGACGAGGGCTATGCCAACGGCGCGCTCGGTAAAGGAGCTGAAGCGGACCGTCAACAACGTTTGCGTGACCTCGTTGAAAAACGCGTGGCCGAAAACCGGAATGCAATTTCTGGAGGCGCTGAAGATGTTGCAGCAAATGCCGCCAAAGATGGCAACGCTCTAGTTGCTCTGGGCTACAACCTTTTTACATCAGGGCAAGCCGCAAAGGGAATTGCCATGATGGAGGCTGGTGTCAAGAAGGGTGATTTGAAGCGCCCGGAAGACGCAAAACTGCTACTCGGTACCGCGTTGATTCAATCCGGACAAAAAGCCAAAGGTGTGCAGGTTCTGAAAACGGTTCAAGGCACCGACGGCGCTCAGGACCTAGCCAATCTCTGGACGATTTTCGCGCGCTAGCGATTTGCAGTTCTATTGATCGCAGTCGCTTAGCCTTGAAATTTAGGCTGACATGACTCCAATCTTGTAGTTAATTGATGCGGTACTTCGACGTTTGCAATGGCGACGCCGATGGATTGATCGCGCGCCACCAATTTCGACTTTCGTTTCCGCTGCCTGCGGAAAATATGACCTTGATCACCGGCACCAAACGCGATATATCGCTTCTCAAGCACGTCCCTATACTGACGAACGTAGCATTTGACGCTGAAATAAGCGTCTTTGACGTTTCGTTTGATCAAAATGCGGACCAGGTACAAGTACTGCTCGAGGCTGGCGCGACAATGCGGTATTTCGATCATCACCGCGCCAGCAAGCTGCAGCCACACGCCCGACTAGCCGCTTTTATCGACACTTCCGCCAGCGTTTGTACGAGCCTTATCGTTGATCATCATCTGGGCGGTACGTACCGTGCATGGGCAATTTGCGCGGCATTTGGCGACAATCTCGGTAGTGCCGCAGAGCGACTCGCCGCGGACGCCGGTTTTACGAGGGAGCAAACAAATCGTCTCAGGGAGCTCGGGGAATGCCTTAATTACAACGCGTATGGCGAAACCGTCAGCGATCTTTGCTTTGCCCCCTCAGAGATCGCGCGACGGTTGGCGCCCTATGAAAGTCCGTTTGAGTTTGTGCGCAATGAAGACGTTCTTGAGCGCCTGCTAGTCACCTATACAGCCGACCTTCAACTAGCGCGGACGATACTGCCAGCATTTGCGAGCGACGTTTCTGCCACATTTATTCTGCCCGATGCGCCTTGGGCGCGGCGCATTAGCGGCACATTCGCGAACGAGTTGGTACGCCGATATCCCGGCCGGGCACACGGCGTATTGAGCACGCTGCCCAATGGCGGTTTTTTGGTAAGTATTCGGGCGCCGAAATTAGCGCCCTTCCGCGCGCATGAAATTGCCGTTCACTTTAAAAGTGGCGGTGGTCGCGAATCCGCGGCAGGCATCAACGAATTGCCTGCTGAGGACATAGAGCAATTCGTGTCACTACTCGAAGAAACATACCGCAAAACAAGTGACACAAGTATGGGAGACGGTTTGGGTGGCAGCCAATGACGTCGTTCGGTGGGTAAAATGCAAGCAATCCCAAACTCATGTTATTGAAATGATCAATCCGGCCGATACGACTTATTTGAATTTGATGCGGCATGTCCTGACCCACGGTATCGAAAAATCCGATCGTACCGGCACCGGTACACGCTCAGTTTTTGGCTACCAAATGCGTTTTGATCTCAGTGAGGGCTTTCCGATCCTCACAACCAAAAAACTCCATCTGCGTTCAATAATCCATGAACTTTTATGGTTCTTGCAGGGGTCAACGAATACCGCTTATTTGAAAGCCAAAGGTGTGACGATCTGGGACGAATGGGCGGATGCTCAAGGGGATCTCGGCCCCGTCTATGGATACCAATGGCGAAGCTGGCCCGCACCGAACGGCACACATATTGACCAAATACATGAAGTACTGCTTCAAGTCCGCAATAACCCAGATTCACGACGAATGATCGTCTCCGCCTGGAACGTAGCCGATATCCCGAAAATGGCGTTGGCGCCGTGCCATGCCCTGTTTCAGTTCTACGTGGCCGATGGCAAGCTGTCTTGCCAGTTGTATCAGCGCAGCGCCGATATATTTCTGGGTGTGCCATTCAACATTGCCTCCTATGCGCTACTGACGATGATGGTCGCGCAGGTCTGCGGCCTCAAGCTAGGTGATTTCGTCCATACACTCGGCGACGCCCACCTGTATTTGAACCATCTGGATCAGGCCAAAGAGCAGTTGTCCCGGGACGCGCGCGCAGCGCCCGCAATGCGTTTGAACGCGGCCATCACGGACTTGTTCGCATTCAAGTTTGAGGACTTCGCGCTCGAAAATTACGACCCCCATCCCGCCATCAAAGCGCCGATCGCGATTTGAATTCACGATGACGACAGTAATCAAACTACGCATTTCGCTTATCGTCGCGATGGCCAGAAATCGGGTCATCGGCAGCAACAACCAGATGCCTTGGCATCTTCCTGCAGATTTCGCCTATTTCAAGAAAACCACAGTTGGGCACCCCATCATCATGGGTCGAAAAACTTTTGAATCGATCGGCAAAGTCTTGCCTGGGCGCCGAAATATCGTAGTGAGCCGTAACCGGGCTCTTCACGTCAATGGGGCCGACGTCATTCACTCTTTGGATGAGGCCATTCGCAGTTGCGAGGGTAACGAGGAGATTTTTGTCATTGGCGGCGCTTCTATATATGCAGAAGCGCTACCGCGTGCGGACCGACTATACGTCACGGAAGTTGACGTCGCGCCAAATGGTGAAACCATGTTTCCAGTTATTGACAAGTGCAGCTGGGTTGAGACGGCCCGTCAGCGAGTCGAGCCAGACGCAAAAAACGCGTACGCAATGGAGTTCGTGGTGCTGGAGCGCATCACAGCGTCGACTAGTACCCTAGACAGTAGAAGTCGCTCCTGAAACTAGCGTGCCTTTCGCGTTGAAGGTTTCTTTTTTGCGGGCGAGTCGGTTTTTGAAACCTCAGGTGTACCCTGCTGCATCATGTTCCACGCCCACATGGCAGGATTCATTGCAGCAGTGCCAAGTGCCAACGACTCCAAATCAGGGACGCCTGCAGTGTTTCCCGACTGCGCATTCTTGCTTGCCTCACCCATCGACGCGAGAACAGACTGTTGGTATTTGAGCGTTTGCAACGATAACTCCACCATCCCGACAGTACCCTTTAGCCATGTGAGAACGGTTTCAAGCTCATTGATCTTGCGCTCGACCTCTTTCGGATCCAGCATTGCAAACATTGATGGCGCCGCGGCCCCGGGATTTACGCCAGCGGGGTTAAGCATTGATTGAAATAACGCGAAGTAGTCTGGAATTGGTGAGCCAGAAGGAGTCGTCATATCTACAGTCAGTTGTGTTTGGCGATGAACTTACGAACCTTAGGGTAGACCATTTCGCGATACTTGCGGCCACTGAAAATACCATAATGACCGACTGCCGGTGCGGTGTAGTGCTCGCGTTTGGCCGCAGGCAAGCCAGTACATAGCGTATGTGCAGCCTGCGTCTGGCCACTACCCGAAATATCGTCGAGCTCGCCTTCAATCGTGAACAGCGCAGATTTCTTTATTGCGGCCGGTTTCACAAGTGCACCCGCAACCTCCAGCGTGCCACGGGCGAGACTCTGGTCGTGAAACACGCGCACAATCGTATCCAGATAGTACTCTGCAGGCAGATCCATGACCGCGTTGTATTCGTCGTAAAACTTGCGATGCGCTTCAGCGCTCTCGCCATCTCCCGCGACCAACTGTTTGTAGTAGTCGATGTGTGAATCCATATGACGATCCGGATTCATGGCGATAAATCCGGTGTGCTGCAAAAATCCGGGATACACGCGGCGCATGGCACCCGGATATTTCACCGGCACTCGCTGAACCACGTTTTGTTCAAACCAGGACAACGGCCGACGCATGGCAAAATCGTTTACCGACGTCGGATTCTTGGTGGTGTCAATCGGCCCCCCCATCATGGTCATGCTATTTGGTAAGGCTTCTCCCTGCGCTGCCATCAGTGCGATTGCTGCCAGTACTGGTACCGTGGGCTGACACACCGAAACCACGTGAATCTTCGAATGATGCGAGCCGCGCATGAAGCGGATGAATTCCTGCACATAAGCTACATAGTCGTCAAAATGGAATGGGCCCGCAGCAAGCGAAACTTCGCGAGCGTCTTTCCAATCGGTTATCGTGACGTCATGATGCGGCAGCATGGTCCGTACCGTATCCCGCAACAGGGTCGAGAAGTGACCGGAAAGCGGCGCGAAAATGAGAACCTTTGGTTCACCCAATGTTGCCCTTGCTTTCTTGAAATGCAGCAACCGGCAAAAGGGTTTGTCGAGAATCACTTCCTCGATGACTTCAACCGTACGACCGTTGACCTCAACGTGAGGAATGTCGAACGCGGGGCGCGTATAACTTTTGCCGAGTCTGAGCATCAGCTCAAAGCTTGCCGCCATCTTGTTTGCCTGTGGCGCATATGACACGGGCGAAAAAGGATTGCCAAAAGCTACAGCATTGGCACGCGCCCACCAGTTCCATGGCTCAAGTACGGCACGTTGTAAATCGTGCATTTGGTACAGCATATTTACTCTCCAAAAGCGACTTGTATCAAAGAAAGGTGCGTCGTCTATGGCATCTCTGCGCTCAAGGTTGCGATGCCATCAATATTCTACTGCACCGCAACATGCATCAATGTAGACCGTTACCAAAGACACGAGAAGTAACGAATTCTGATACCATCGTAGGCGGATGGAACAACTTATAACTTCTTTAATTTCAACAACTTAACAATTGACTTTGTATGCACTCGACACTCTCAAGACAGTCTGAAACCAACAGTAACAGCGGTTTTTACCCGCCGATCGAGCCATTCCAGACCGGCAGTCTGCCGCTCGATGCGATACACATCATGTATTTTGAGCAGTCTGGAAATCCAGCCGGTATCCCCATCGTATTTTTGCACGGTGGTCCGGGTTCGGGCGCGTCAGCGGCGCATCGTCAGTTTTTCGACCCCTCGTTTTATCGAATTGTCATTTTTGATCAGCGTGGTGCGGGGCGCTCAGTTCCGCTTGGAGAATTGCGCGACAACACTACTCCGCACTTGATCGAGGATATGGAGACCTTGCGCAAACATCTGGGCATCGAGCGGTGGATGGTATTTGGCGGCTCTTGGGGATCAACGTTGGCACTCGCTTACGCCGAGCACTATCCCCAGCGAACCATGGCGCTTATCTTGCGCGGTATTTTCCTTTGTCGGCAAGCCGAGATCGACTGGTTCCTCTCAGGTCTCCGGCATATTTATCCGGAGGCATGGCGCAAGTTTGCCGGGCACTTGTTAGATAACAAACATGTGCGTGAGACCAGCACTGAGCCTGATGATATTCTCAAGGCGTACTACGCGCTGTTGACGAATCCGGATAAGGCGATCCATTTGCCGGCCGCACGTGTCTGGAGCATGTATGAAGGTTCGTGTTCGACGTTGCTACCAAACGAAGCGCTGGTGGCCAACTTCGGCTCAGACAGGATGGCGCTTGGTCTGTCACGAATAGAAGCGCACTATTTTGTAAATGACATCTTCCTGCCCACCAATTTCCTGATCGACAACGTCGGCAAGATACGCCATATCCCGACAACGATTGTGCAGGGTCGCTACGACGCAGTTTGCCCAATCATCTCGGCTGATGACCTCGCGCGCGCTTTTCCCGAAGCCGATTATCACATCGTGAACGATGCAGGTCACTCTGCCTTCGAACCGGGAATCAAGGCAAAGCTGCTTGAAACAATGGAAAAGCTCAAAGTACGTTTTCGTTAGATTTTCCAAACACCGCAGATTTCTCCATGAAGAAATTCCTGAAAGCCGTACGGCTGGATAACTCCGACGCAGAGCTATACCAGCAAGGCGGCGCTTGCGACGAGGATGAATGGGTTACCTCAGGCGGGTTCGCGGTTTGCAATCTGCGGGAAGGTTACCGCTGCGAGCCCCGCTGTTTCTGCGACAGCTCCTTTATGTCCCTGACGCGGCGGGCACGATGCACGCTTGCCGAAGTGGTAGCAGTCGCAGACGCAGATCTCGAAATTTTCAAAGATCAGATGGCGCAACATTTATTATTTGACTGGAAAGCGCCGGATTTTGAAACGGCGCGAGGTGTCGCCGAAGAAGAGATCAACTATACCGCTGAACTGGCGGCCACTTTCCCCACCGAAGTGTGGATCACAGTCACTCGCTCACCGGGCGAGGACGGTGCCATCGAAGAAAAGTACAACCAATACCAACGCTTGATGGTGGGCGCGCACAAGCTGTAACCCTGGAAACGGCCCCCGTCAAATGCCGCGGTTCTAAACGCCGAGCAAATCCACTTCAAACAACAGCGTCGCGTTTGGCGGAATGACGCCCCCGGCACCGCGCACGCCATAGCCCAATTCCGGTGGTATGACCAGTCGGCGCGTGCCGCCAATTTTCATGCCGGCAACTCCCTCGTCCCAGCCGCGAATCACTTGCCCGCCACCCAGGGAAAACTGAAACGGCTGGCCGCGATCCTTGCTTGAATCAAATTTGGCACCTGCAACGCCATCGGTGTAGAGCCAGCCGGTATAGTGTACGGACACGAGATTTCCGCGCTGAGCTTCAGCGCCGGTGCCTGCCACAGTATCTTCAAACTGCAAGCCGCTTGGAGTGGTGTTCATAGACTGCCTTTCGAGTTATTGGGATGATTAGCGAACGTCAGGCTTAGCCTGAATCGAGGGCCATTTTAACCGGCGGCTCGAACGTTATGCCGCGTGCATTGGAAAGTACCCGGGTAAAAGTCACCAGCATTCCTGCAGTGGCACCCCAAATATATCGGCTACCGAATGGAATCGCATAGTACTCACGCATACGCCCTTTGTACATGGCCGACTCGACCCGATGGTTGGCGGGTTGAACGAGAAAATCTAGCGGCACTTCAAAACATTCTGCGACCTCGGTTGGATCCGGCCGACACTCCACAGGCGGTTCAAGCCAGCCAACCACCGGCGTAATGAGATAGCCCGTACCGGTCGTGTAACGCGGGATGCTGCCGAGCACGGTAATGCGATTTACGTCGAGGCCGGTCTCTTCCCCGGTTTCGCGCAACGCGGTCTGTTCAACAGTGGGATCGTGCTCCTCAACTCTCCCACCGGGAAAGCTGATCTGGCCGGCATGATCAGTGAGATGTGCTGTGCGCTGGGTGAAAAGTACCGTCGGTCCGTCCGAACGAGCAATCACCAGAATCAGTACTGCCGCTGCCTTCAGCGATTTTTGCGCCGGACGTTGATTGATCAGGGTCTCGGATTCACCATCATCAGAAAAACCTGCGTCGCTGTTTTGACCGACACCATGCGGCTGCGAGAGCCAATGCGCGAGGGTTTCGCGATTCAGAGTGCCGCTGGCATGATCAACCCCGCACGCTTCATCTTTTGTTAGCATCAAGCCATTATAAACGCCGGACATTTCAATCATGATCGTATACGACTACTTCCGCTCATCGGCTGCGTTTCGGCTGCGCATCGCGCTAAACCTGAAAGGCCTCTCGCCCGAGCGCCGCTATGTTCATTTGGCCAACAACGCCCATCGCGCAGCGGAATATCTCGCTGTCAACCCGCAGGGACTCGTGCCATACCTCATCGACGACGATGGCTTCGAGCTGTCGCAGTCTATGGCGATCATCGAGTACCTCGATGAAACTCATCCAACGCCGCGGCTCATTCCAGCCGATGTCAAGGAACGTGCTTTCGTTAGAAGCATCGCTCAGATCGTCGCCTGCGATATTCATCCCATTAACAACAAACGTATCCTCGATAAGCTGGCCGACGATTTTCAGGCTGGTGACGGCGTAAAGACACGCTGGTACTGCGGGTGGATACACGAAGGGTTCGTCGCACTCGAAAAGGTACTGGAAAAACGCAGCATACAAAGCGCGTTCTGCGTTGGCGAGACGCCGACTATCGCGGACATCTGTCTGATACCTCAAGTCGCCAACGCCAATCGCTTCAAATGCGCGCTGGACGCGTTCCCGCGCATTATCGATATCTATCAGCACGCGATGAAGTTATCGGCATTTCACGACGCACAGCCATCGAAGCAGCCGGATTTCCCGAAAGCGGAAAAGTAGAAACTTCTTATCTGGCGGGGATTTCCGCGCAAAAAGCGACTGGAAGCCTTACCGAATATAGAGTTTCGCGCGAATGTCTCAAAATATTACCATTTGGAGACACCGTGCCACGTTCCCAAGAAGGGCTGGAACTTTTCTTGCCGCTAAAGGTAATTAAGGTAAACAACCTTTCATCATGCCCTTGACCGACCCAACCCAAGACCTGGCCTTGTTGGCTGAAATGCGCAGCGGCAATGCTGGCGCGTTTGAGCAGCTTTATCGCCGGCATCAGGGGCCGTTATACCGGTTTGCAGTGCTTCGTTGCGGTTCAGCCGATTCTGCAGCAGATATCGTTCAGGAGGTTTTCTTGGCCTTGTTAAATGACACATTGAAGTTTGACCCCAGCCGCGGCGTATTGCAGGGGTTTCTCTTTGGTGTGGCCAGAAATCTACTTTTGAAACAGCATGAAGCCAGGCGCCGATATGTGTCGAGCAGCAACGTGTATGACGGCGATACGTCCGACGACGAGGTTGTGGATGATGGGGCTGGCCCGCTTGAAAAATTGCTCGCAAATGAGGCTGCGGAAAACGTTCGCCATGCTCTGCAGAAAATTTCCCCCCACTATCGGGATGTGTTGATTCTCTACGAAATGCACGATCTTGCATACATTGATATCGCCCAGATATGCGGCATCGATCTGGGTACGGTTCGCTCGCGTCTGTCACGGGCGCGCGCAAAACTGCTGAACTTGTTACAAGGCGATCTCGCAGTCTCATCCCGTTGTCCGCCCAGGCAGCCGCCGGATATCGATGGCAACAGCGTCTTAGAGCCCTCGTCTACTTTCCCGCTGGAGGCACGTTCATGAGCGAAAGCAAGACCCCAATAGCAATATTGACAGTCTCGCCAATTGATCGCGCGCTTGATACTTTGCGGCAGGAGGCGGAGAAGCTGAACACGCCCGCGTATGTCGAAAACATACTGATGGCAGCGTTCGCTACCGCGCAGACCGGAAAAGCGGGCGTAACCACGGCAAAGGCACATCTTGAAAGCAGCCGCGATCAATTTGCGCGTATGGTCAGTCAGTGGTTCGCGCCGGGCTTTGCGGTGGCTGCCAGTGTCGTTATGGCGTCGTGGATGATGCTCTCGCCGCTTCCGCAGGCGGTTGACGATGTCAGCGTGACGTCGATGTCAACACTGGCCGATGCAAGCGAGGCCGCCAATCCCTTTATTGCATTTCAGTCGCTGGAACGCATTGCACTTGAGCCCTCGCCGCGTTTGATTTCAGCCAATGTGCCGCGCAGCTCGCTCGCTGCCTACGGTGTGCCAATTGACCCTGAAACAGCAGGGCAATCGGTGCGCACTGAAATGCTGGTTGCAGCCAACGGCCAGCCGCTCGCCATGCGTTTTATGCCCTGAACTTGTTTTTCTTGTCCTTCTGACTTCGGAGATTACCAATGAAACCAAATTACAAACGCCTGCTGACCGCGCTCATTTCGGCCAATAGCAGCTTCTTGATCGCAGGTACCAGTGCCGCCGCAATTGCTGCACCTGAGCCACGGATTGAAACGCGAACGATCATCATCAGTGGCGAAGAGTCTGGCAGCGTCGACCAATTTGTTGCCGCCGCCAACGCGGAAGCCGACGCGCCTAGGCATGTCTACAAGGACGTGCGCGTGGTGGTTGCGGGCGATGGCACGACCCATGTTCATACCATCCCACCCATTCCGCCGATACCACCGATGGCGAACATGCCGGATGTGGACATACTGATTTCCAATGCGATGTCGGAAGCGTTCTCAAGTTCTGCGGCGGGTTTCACAACGTTTTCGCGTGCGCCCGTGAAAAACGCGCCGTACAGCGCCGAAGTGATTTCCGAAAAGGTACAGGTGCTGCGTGATGGCAATCAGATCACCCACCGCACCACGTCGCTTGCATACCGGGACAGTGCCGGCCGGACCCGCCAGGAAGCGCGCGACGAAAAGGGCGATGTGCGCACCATTCAGATCAATGATGCCGTTGATGGGTCTCGCTACGTGCTATCACCATCCAGGAAATTGGCCACCAAGATTGCGCTGGACAAAGACATTGCCAAACGCGTAGAGGAAATCCGTGAGAAGGCCAGGGCCGCGGCGAAAGCAGATGGCAGGGCAGTAATCATTGAGCGCGGCAATCCGGGCGAGACTATTGTCGTCAAGCGTATGGATGGACTAAGCAAAGCTGGCAAGAATGAAGTCCGCGAGGAAACCACCGTAAACGTTGTGCGTATTGGTGGCGATACTGATGTCGCCGTGAATAAAGACGGCAAGAAATTCACTTATAAGCTTGGAACAGGTGGCGATCATCTAGGGCCGGCTATGGCTGAACTCGCCAGGTTAGGAACGCCAGGGCCACTGGGCACATTGGGACACAGCATCCAGGATGCACGTTGGGCTGCCAGAGCGACCAAGACCGAACTCGGGAGTCGTGAATTTGACGGGGTACGCGCTGATGGTAAACGCACCACCTACACGATTCCGGCTGGCGAAGTCGGCAACAAGAATCCAATTACCGTTACTTCCGAGTCGTGGTTTTCCCCGGATCTGCAGGTGACGGTTTACTCCATACAGAGCGACCCGCGCACTGGCGACTCTATCTATCGCCTGGCAAATGTGAAACGCATTGAACAGCCACTTTCCTTGTTCCGCGTACCGGAGGATTTCGCGATACGCGATGCACGTTCGATTGCGGTTCCTGCGCCACCAGTTCCCCCAACGCCACTGACAAATCCAGTTCTACCGACCAGATAGCGACTTGCGGCGCCAACTGTTGACATCACTGGAAGTCCCCGCACCATCGCGCCGATCTCGCGCATTCTGGCACTTCTCCGCGCCCCAGATTTGGCGAAATTGCACGAACTTTCCCCTCCATGTTAGGCCTTCCAATGAAATCGCTTCCATGAAGTCTGCAATACGTTTGGAAAACACGATCATATAAAACGCGAGAATGGTCGTCGAGGCAAACACAGCAAAAAATATGGCGATCTTGAACTCGGTCGGCAAATCGGCATGGCTGTAAAGATTCATTCCGAGGCAGCCGGCTGCTACCGTGCCGACTAAGCCGCAAGTCGAAACCACTGTCAACTGCATCGCGTTGGCAGTTTGCTTGCGCATCAAATCGGCAAACGGTTTGTGATGCATTTCGCGGACGATTTTTCAGCCAGTTGCCCTCCTACTTCGGCTGAAACAGTGGATCGCCGAACTTCCACAGCAGGAACGAATAGATGTCCGCAAGTTCACCGTTGCGCTGCGAGCGTGTAGAGCCCACGCCATGCCCGGCATCGTAATCAAGCCGCAGCAGGACGGGTTCGGCATCCTTCACTTGCGCGGTGGCGGCTTGCAACCGGGCGGCCATTTTGCTCGACTGCCAGACTTCCACGCGAGGATCGTTCACGCCGTGCATGAGCAAAACCGCTGGATACGCTGTGCCATCCTTGACATGATGGTAGGCGCTCATCATATGTAGTCCTTTAAATCCGTCCGCCGTTTTTACGCTGCCAAATTCCGGGATATTGGGTGGCCCATTTGGGGTAAATTCGGCACGCAAGGCATCGAGCACACCCACGCTGGGCACGACAGCAGCAAACAGGTCAGGCCTCTCCGTCAACGCGCGACCGACAGTGATACCGCCGGCGCTACCACCTTGAATGGCCAGCTTTTCTTTGCGCGTGAACTTGCGTTCCACCAGATACTCGGCGCAGGCGATGAGGTCTCGCCAAGTATTGGGCTTGGTAAGCTTTTGTCCATCTTTGTGCCACGGGTCACCGAATTCACCACCGCCACGCACGTGACAGGTACCGAGAATCCCGCCACGCTCCAGCCAAGCCAGTGTCGCCGGATTAAAGGTAGGCGAGAGCGTAATGCCATACGCGCCATAGCCGCGCAGCAATGTCGCGTTGTTACTGTTCAGCCGTGTGCCCTTCTTGTAGATCAACGAAAGCGGGACTTGAACGCCATCTTTGGCCGTGACCATCAGGCGCACTTCATCAATGGCCGAAAAGTCGACGGTGGATTTCGGCAGCAATGGCAATGCGATGACGTTCGCGGTACGTTCCTCGATATTTACGTAGCGCGGCGCTTCCGTCCACCCTTCTAGACGCAGAATTGCACCGGGCCTCTTCGGGTGCGTAACAATCTGCCGGATCGCCAGATCAAAGGGCAAACGCACAAACTCTAGCTTGCCACCACTAAAGACGGAATTACTGAAGTTGAGCCGTTGCAGGCGATCCACACCGCTGAATAATTCACGGATATACAGCGCGTCTTGCGCGACGGCCAGTTGTTTGATCACGGTGTCACCGGCCGGAACAATGGTCGTTGCAGTGGAAAAATCGGGACGCGCGACAGACGTGCGGACAACCTTGTTACGCGGCGCGTTCTTGGCGGTGAGCAAGTACAGCGCGTCATCGTGAACCGCAAAACTGGTGACGAGATCTTTAGGATCAGCTACCTTGCGCCATGTCAGGGGTTGCGAGTAGTTGGAGGCAGGCCCGGATGCAGGCGCGACGTAAAGGCTGATTTCGTTCAAGTCGCCGTGCCGGATGCTGCCCACTAGAAAGCGTCCATCTGCCGTGATATGTACGCCTGGGATGTCGATGTCTGCAAAATTTATCTTGGTCCCGCTCTCCACGCCGCGGCCGAAGATTGCCTCGTCCTTGGCCGTGTCGCGCCCAAGTACGTGACGAAATACGCGACTGAATAGGTACTGGTTCCTTTTGTCGCCAGGCCTTGCTGTCGGCAAGCGGTTGTAGAAAAACGCGCGGCTGTCTTCGGACCAGGCACTTTCTGCGGCAAAGCCGATGCGGTCAATTACCACGTCGAGGTCGCGCGAGGTCGCGACTTCGATAATGCGTAACGCCGTTTCTTCCGATCCGCCAGCGGCGATGCCGACCAAAACGTTCTTGCCGTCTGGTGCCGCGAGGTAATAGTCGAGTGCGTAGCGTCGGCCAGGAGTGTTGAGTGCCTGCGCATCGAACAGCAGTCGCTCTTTCCCGCCCATACCGTCGCGCACGTAAAGTTTGTGCGTGCTTTCGCCGGGCGAAATCTTGTAATAGAACACGCGTGTTGCCGACCCCGTGCCGGAAATCTGCACATTGGTAATCACCACACTCGCTTCTGAAAGTGCGCCAATTCGTGCCTCTAACGCTACCCTGCCGGGTATGGCATCGAGTGTCGTACGAGCAAACTCACCCTGGCCCTTCATGTACGCGACCACATCCGGATTCTTTACGTCTTCAAGATAGCGATAGGGATCGACTACGCTCTGACCGAAGAACGTCTCACTCACATTGCGAATCGGAGCGACGGGTGGGCCCGGTTTTCGAACTGGTTCCGGCGTCGGCGCGACGGGCGCGGCGACGACCTTGGGTACTTCGATTGGCGGCGGGGATGCGCAGGATACCAACAACAACGCAAGGCTGACGAAAAAAACCGCATTCGCGCCGGCGGCAGGTCGGTTGTGCGCGGGATTCATAATCAAAGGAAGGGCTCCGGGTTAATTTTCAAGCGGTCGCGTCGAAGGTTTTGTGGCTCATTCGGCCATTTGCACCTCATGCGCAGTTCAATTTCTACCAGTAGTTCTCAACAATAATATGACCCGGCTCGAGCTTGCGGTTCATTCGAAAGCCACGGCTCTTAAGCAGCTTGCGCATCGTTTCAACCATGTCCGGATTCCCGCATAGCATGAAGCGCGAACGCGCATCACTGAGCGGAACCCCCGCTGCTGTCTCCAGCGAGCCTGATTCAATCAGTGAATTGATGCGGCCGTGAAGGGCACCATGCAGCGTGTCACGGGTAAGCGTTTTGACGAAATGAAACTTCGCAAGTCCGTCAATCGCATGCTCGGCAGCGAGCCGTTCCAGTTCTTCTGTATAGCCCAAATCGTGGCGTTCTCGCACTGAAAGTACCAGGACGATATTTTCGAATCGTTTCCATACGGCTTCATCACGCAACATCGAGATATATGGCGCCATGCCGGTGCCAGTTGCAACGAGCCACAAATCCTGCTCACGGCCAACCTGCTTGAACCGGTCGACCGTCAAAAATCCTTGAGGGACCTGCTCGACCAGCATGATGTCGCCGATATTGAAGCGTCCCACGCGGGACGAAAATGCGCCCGTTGGCACCACCAGCAGGAAAAACTCGAGAAACGATTCATGTGGCGCAGACACGATCGAGTATGCCCGCCATATCGTCTCACCGTCTTCTTTAGTCAGGCCGATGCGCGCAAACTGCCCGGGCACGAAAACATATTGCGGATTGCGCCGCACGCGAAACGACATTAGCGCAGGATTCCATCGGTGCAGCCAGACGACCGGTTCGTCGGTAATTCTTGCGGTAGGCGCCGGTGGGGCAGGCGGCGTCAGTTCAATCAATGGCGCGGGTGGAACAGGGACGTTGGACATAAAACAGACCAGGGTGCGCCTTCGTTTAGCGCTAGGGCGCAGGATGTCATTAGTTTAGCAAATTGGCCGTGAATGATTTGCGACCGTCATCAGCAACTTCAACCGTAGCCGGAACAATATCCCTGCATAAAAAAGCGAAGAACGCCATCTGGCGGCGTGTTTCAGACACTTGTGCTCCAAGAAGTGCGCCCGCTCTAGACTTTCATTGTCAAATCGGCGGGCAATGCATCACTTCGCAAAATTCAAATTTAACCGCCACGGCGTAACGCCGGACGCGATACTTTGCCGCTGATGCTGAACGCAGCGCGGTCCTGCGCCACGCTTGAACGTATCTCTGAACTCACACTGCCAGTCAGCGCGCTGGTGGCCAACGCTACGTTGACGTTACCATTGGCAAGCAGTACACCACCGGTCAGTTTCAATTTTTCATAGTGGATCACGCCATCGGCAACGCGCAGTTGCCCCGTCAATTCACTGAATTTTGATTGTCCGCCGACACTGCCAGGCGAACGCATGACCTGCACCAGGTCCACGTTGCCGATGGTGCCCTCTTTCAATTCAAAATTGCCCTGAATAAGGGGTACATCCAGCAGTGCACCAACCGTCGCGGCCTGGCCCGAAGCTGCAAACTTGCCACCTAGTTTTCCTGACAGCGAAATATCCCGTGTGAACACTTCGGTAAGCTGATCGACTTTCAACTTCTCGACGCCAAATTCACCGTTAAAAGAAACCCCTTGTTTCCAGGAAATCTTCAGGCTACCCGTCGCCAACCCCTCAAATAGTTTCACTTCCACCAGCGGAAAAGCCATGCCGCCTTCGAACATCGTACCCTTGGCACTCAAATTCGAAATGGGGATTGGTGTCCCCAGCGGCAGGTTCATTCCGCGCATTGAAAACGCAACGGCCCACGGATCGTTTGCGCCAGCGTCCGCCTGTGCGTCACCCGCAGCAGGCGTGTTGGGTGCTATGTCGATACTCCACTTGCTGTCTCGTGCTCGCGCCGCTGCGTAAACAACCTTCCCGGTCTTGTCCAGTTTAAGGTCTGCGTCGAAGGCATCAACGGCCACACCACTCACACTGATCTTGACGTCTCGTAGCGCGATTTTCGAGATTTCAATCCCCTTGCCGCGGCCTTCGGCCTCCGCCCACTTGAGCACGCGAGGCAGCGCGTCGGCCGCAATCGTTATGTCACTCAACTCCATTGTATCGATCACAAAGCGCTCACCGAACAGGGTCGCCAGATCCATATAAAGCCGGCCAGTGGCTGCTTTCGCGTCATAGGCCTTGCCAAATTGGAGATTCTCGATTTTAACGTGTGGGCGCGGGAAAAATGCGACCTTTAGGCTGGATGAGGCCACATCATCATGTAACCATTCTGCGAGCGCTTTTTCCAAACGTACGTTCACCGTGCCCAGTGGAATAAAGTGCAGTGAACTCAATGCGAGCACCGTGAAGACGACCAAGCCGACCACCAGCCAGCGCAGACCACCGCCACCTCTCTTCTTGCCGCGGCGCAACGGCGTGACATCTGCAAAATCGCCCGCCTGCTCCCGTTGTACCGCCAGCTCCTTGAGTCTCGCAACCTGTGCCTCGCGTTGCCGCAGCTCTGCGTCTTCTTCGGCGCGCGCCTTTTCCTCGGCTTTTTCGCGGCCCTGTCGCTCGATCGCGATGCGCGCCTCGGCCTCTTGTTCGATTCGTTCGCGCTGCGCGGTCTGTTCGGCAACTTCCCGCAACGCGATTTCGCGTGCGCGCATCTCAGTAAGCGCCTTGTACTCCGCGTCCTCGCGGGCGCGTCGTTCGGCATCAAACTTTGCCTGGCCTTCTCGGTCAGACTTTTCGCGCATTTCCTGTTCGATCAGCGTTCGCGCCTGTGCCTGAATTTTCGCCTCTTGTTCGGCCTGCAGGCGGGCCGACATTTCGGCCTCGACACGGGCCCTATATTCCGCCTCTTCGCGCGCCCGTGCTTCGAGCCGCTGACGATTCTGCGTTTCCAGCTGTCTGCGCGTTTCTGCGTCGTCCTCCGCTGCGCGCCGGGCATCTTCCTCCGCCTTCAGTCGCACTTCAAATTCGGCTGAGGCCCTGGCGGCCGCTGCCGCCTGCGCCTCTGCCCGTTTTCTCGCTTCTGCTTCGACGATTGCACTTTCCGCACGAATGCGGGCAATCTGTACTTCCATTTCGGCACGAATGCGAACTTCCTGTTCCGCAAGCATCTTTTTTGCTTCGACTTCGGCGTTGGCTTTGGCCTCGACCTCCACCCGGGCGAGCGTGCTGCGTTCGGTTGCAAGCTGATCTTCCAGCATTCTGCGCGCCTCTTCACGCGCTTCCGCCATGATTGCCGCCTCTACCTCGGCACGGGCGCCCTCTTCAACATCTGACTTCAGCAGCGTCTCCATTTCGGCGCGGACTTTCGCCTCAATCTCCTGTTTCAATTGCTGACGCAAGTCTCGTTGCGCGGCCTCAAATTCCTGTTGTTGTCGCTTGGCTGCAGCTTCGGCCTGCACGCGCGCTTCGGCCAGGGCACGCGCTTCGGTCTCGGCTCTGGAACGCGCTTCCGCGAGTGCCTGGGCCTCGGCCTCGGCACGGGCACGAGCCGCCGCCAGCGCTTTTTGTTGCTCCGCTTCGATTTCGTCCTGCTCGCGCGTCAATGTCTGCGCCAGACGCGCTACGGCCGCGTCATCGCGCTGTTTCTTTTCTGCGGCAATCTTTGCGTCCAACTCAAGTCGCGCATTTTCTGCCGCAGCTTGCGCGCGCCGCGCCTCAGCCATCGCTCGCTCTTCTGCATCGCGCCGCGCCTTGGCTTCCACATCGAGACGGGCGCGCAATTGCGCCTCACGTTCGGTCCGCGCGCGCGCTTCCGCCTGAGCGCGTTCGCGCGCTGAATTCAATGCAGCGATGAGTGCAGGATCTTCTGCAACTGGTGCAGACGTATGAACCGGCGGGGGCGACGTTGCTCTCTCGACTTGGCCAGCAGAAGCAGGTGTGCGGTACTGGGAAGGTTTGAACGAGGCGGTAGCGGACGGGTCAAACACTGGCTTTTTCGGTTGAGTGAAATCAAAATCGTCGTCGTCACCGCCAAAATCGCTTAACGGCTCCTCTATCTTGACCTCAAAAACTTTGACGTAACCGTCTTTTTGGAGCGCCGATAGCAGTTTTGACAGCGCCGGTGTGGCAAGATCGACTTTATCGCCGAGCGTTTCGACGTTGGATTTTCCGTCGATCGCTTTCAGGACTTTCATCATGTCACGAGAGAGTGACTGAGTCTTCTGGTTAACCTGGGTAAGGCCCTTGGCGGTCTTGGTGTAAATTGTTTTTGCATCCATCGCTTAAGTCTTCTTTCAAAGATTGTTTTGACAGCGCCGGAATCTTGTTCAATCCGCCATTATTGTTTGAGTTTCTGCAGCGATATCGCCATAAGGGGCTTGAAGGGCAATTCCGCAAAAACCGGACCGTAACTGCGCCAGTCGAAGCAGGCCGTTTATCTTCTCACGAATCATGAATGCGCGACAGCATCGAAGCCTGGAAGCGGCGAAGACGCTTTTTCGTCGCGCCGAGATGCAGCTCAAGGTACATTCGCCAATGTCGCGCTGCAACAATAATAGAGTGGCCCGTGTCGACCGGATGTGTTGCCTTTTGCCCGTAACGCAGTTTGAGCTGCTGAAAACCAGCGGCCGCCTCCAGAATCATGTCGAGGATTGCGCCGGCTCCGGCAGCAACGGGTTGCTCGCTTACGGCAGCCAGCCACAAGCTATTTGCTGTCTCGTTCCCAGTAAGGCGGATCGCCAAAAGTCTTTTTCATGAAATCGATAAACAGCCGCACTTTGGCAGGCAGGAATTTCCGGTCGGGATAGACGGCAAAAATATCGCTGCCTGGCACGGCGAATTTTGGCAAGACTTCTACCAGCCGACCTTTCTCGATCTCCTCAGAGACTTCCCATGCACTGCGCCACGCGAGACCGTGCCCGGCGAGCGCCCAGCGTGTCAGCACTTCGCCGTCATTGCAATGCATGTCACCGACAACCTTTACGTTGATATTTCTGGTCCCGTCGCGAAATGCCCAGTTGTCCGACAAGCCATCTTCAGTTGCAGTGACCAGGCAGTTATGTTTGGCCAAGTCGATGAGCGCGGCGGGTTTGCCATGCCGCTTGAAGTAGCCGGGCGAACCAATGACCACACGGTGGTTTCGTGCAAGTTTGGTTGCGATCAGATCCGCGTTTTTTAAGTCCGCGATGCGAATCGCCAGATCGACCCGTTCGTTTTTCAGGTCAACGATGCGTTCTGAAAGATGCAACGTCACGTTCAGGTTCGGATGCGCTTCAACGAACGCTGGCAAATGCGGTGCAATGTGCTTTCTGCCGAACGCCGTCGGTGCAGAAACGATCAGTCGGCCAGTCGCGCTGCGTGCACCTGCCGTGAGCGATTCCTCGGCTGCGCGCAATTCGTTGAGGATATTTCGTACGTCTTCGAAAAAAGCCACGCCTTCGGGTGTCAGCGTGATCTTTCGGGTGGATCGCTTGAACAGTTTCACCTTCAACTGCTCTTCAAGCTGATCGATGCGCCTGCCAATCATCGCAGGCGTAACACCTTCGTCTCTGGCAACCGCGGAAAGGCTCTCCGTCTTTGCCACATCAAGAAATGTCTGCAACGCCTTCAGTCGATCCATGTGTCCTCCGGGCTATCCAGCGCGATAGTATCAAATGCTTTCTATTTGCTGTCGATTATCTTTGTTTTAGTATCATAATACAATCAGTCTATACCTAAAAATTCAGCCTGCTGTTGGCGCGTTTCTTTTGGACTCTATTCACCGCAATACGCGACATCGTCAACTTCTGTCGAGGAGAAATACATGGCCACCACTACCAACATCCCCGCTGGGTTCGCAATCAGCGGCAATATGCCGCCTGCATTTGCTGAGATTCTCACGCCCGACGCGCTGGCTTTCTTCACTAAGCTTGCTCGAAAATTTGAACCGACGCGCCAATCGCTGCTGGCCGCCCGCGCCATTCGCCAGAAAGAATTCGACGCCGGCAAACTGCCCGATTTTCTTACCGAAACCAAACACATCCGTGATGGACAGTGGTTCGTTGCGTCGGTTCCGGCCGACATTCAGGATCGCCGTGTCGAGATCACCGGCCCGACTGATCGCAAGATGGTCATCAACGCGCTCAACTGCGGTGCCAACACCTTCATGGCCGATTTCGAAGATGCCAACTGCCCAACGTGGGCAAACATGATCGAAGGCCAAATCAATCTGCGTGACGCCAATCTGCGCACGATTACCTTTGAGCAGAACGGCAAACAGTACAAACTCAATGACAATCCTGCCGTGCTGTTCCCGCGCCCGCGTGGTTGGCACCTTGACGAAAAGCACGTTACGCTCGACGGCAAGATAGTTTCGGGTGCCATTTTTGATTTCGCGCTGTATTTTTTTCACAACGTAAAAACCTTGCTTGCACGCGGCAGCGGTGTGTACCTTTACCTGCCAAAAATGGAATCGCATCTTGAAGCGCGACTATGGAACGATATTTTTGTCATGGCGCAGAACGAACTCGGCGTTCCGCAGGGTTCGGTCAAGGGTACGGTGTTGATCGAGACCATTGTCGCTGCATTCGAAATGGACGAAATCCTTTACGAATTGCGTGAACACAGCGCCGGTCTCAACATCGGTCGCTGGGATTACATCTTTTCGGCCATCAAGAAATTCCGCCTGAACAAGGATTTCTGTCTGGCCGATCGCAGTCAGGTGACGATGATGGCGCCGTTTCTGCGTGCCTATGCGCTCACGCTCGTGAAAACCTGCCACAAGCGCCAAACCTTCGCGATGGGCGGCATGGCGGCGCAAATCCCGATCAAAAATGATCCTGCAGCCAATGAAGCGGCGATGGAAAAAGTGCGTGCCGACAAACTGCGTGAAGTCACCGATGGTTGTGACGGTACCTGGGTAGCTCATCCGGGCCTGGTTGCCATTGCCAAAGTAGTGTTCGACACGCATATGCCCACGCCAAATCAAATTCATCGTCAGCGCGACGACGTGAATTACAACGCGAAGGACCTGCTCGATTTTCGCCCTGAAGCACCAATTACGGAAACTGGCTTGCGAAACAACATTCAGGTTGGTATCCAATACATAGGCTCCTGGCTCGGCGGCAATGGTTGCGTGCCGATATTCAATTTAATGGAGGACGCTGCAACGGCGGAAATTTCCCGTTCGCAGGTCTGGCAGTGGATTCGCTCACCCAAAGGGGTTCTGGATGATGGCCGCAAGGTCACAAAGGAACTGGTCTCACCGCTAATCGCCGATGAGCTAACCAAAACGCCGGATATTGTTGGCGACGCGGTATATGCAGCAGGCAAATACGCTGCGGGTGCGGCCATTTTCGAAGCGCTGGTCATGAATGACAACTACGAGGAATTTCTGACGTTGCCCGCATATCGGGCAATCGCCTGACGAGCAAACTCAGCGTCAGGGAATCAGGAGCACGTGCACACGATACGGACCGTGCGCGCCGATAACGATGGTCTGCTCGATATCCGCCGTCCTTGACGGACCGGACACAAAAAACGTCGCACGTGGCGGCTCGCCGATTTCGCCGCGCATCAACTGAAACGCGTCTTCCATCGTCGGCACCATCCGGCTTTTGCTGACTATGCAGACATGCGTTTCGGGCAACAGCGCTGTAGATTTCGGTGTGTCTGGCGCACCCAGCAGCAGCAGCGTTCCCGTCTCGCCGATGGCGCAAAAACAGCCAGTGATACCGATCATATCGTCGCCATTGGCTGGCCGACTGTCGTACTGGATACCGGCGGCCAGCCAGTCCAGCGCCGCAAACTCCCCCCAGCCCACACAGCGCCGCTGCAACGACGCGCCGTCGAGGTACCGGGCTACTTCCACTGGCACCGAAGAAATATTGCCCACCTCGACGATTGTGGTCGACAGCCGGGCGCACTCCTCGATGAAATGCTGCACCGGATCGTGCATGGCAAAGGTTGGTACCGGTCCACGTTCGTGCGCGGAAATGTGCACGCGAACTACTGCGAGGTCGGCGTCCGTCGTCACCCCCACCTTGCCGCTTTGGCTGCGAATGCGGGCGAGAATATTTTCGCGGGCTCTCACGTTTTGGCTTTCTGCGAAGCCAGTCTGGCGGCATACAGTTCGCGGAATGTTTTGCCCTCTGGCGCGGGCATGTCGCGTCCCTGCGTCCAGCCATCGATACCGGGCAATGAATGAATCAGCTTTTCGCTGCCGCCCACCATCGAAGCGACCCGCGCAGCAATGCGAGTAGCAATGGCATACATGGCCGGACGCTTCACAAAAAATCCCCACGCCGCAATCGCCGCGCGTTCGCCCATCGGCCTGAGCTTCATGTCGAATTGCCGCTCGCGCCATTTGCGCATCAGATCCGGCAATGGAATTTTTACCGGGCAAACTACCTCGCACTCACCGCAAAACGTGGCCGCGTTGGGCAGGTCTCCTGCGTTTTCGATGCCGACATACGTCGGCGTGAGCACAGAACCCATCGGGCCCGGATAAACCCAGCCATAGGCGTGACCGCCGACGTTCTGATATACCGGACAATGATTCATGCAGGCGCCGCAGCGAATACAACGCAGCATGTCTTTCATGTCGCTGCCGACGAGCTTGGTACGCCCGGCATCGACCAGCACGATGTGCATCTGCTCGGGCCCATCAGATTCCCCGGCGGCTTTTACGCCAGTGGTCAACGTCAAATAATTGGCGATCGATTGGCCGATGGCCGAGCGCGGCAACAGGCGAATCAGCGTGGCGAAATCCTCCAACGTCGGGATGACTTTTTCAATGCCGGTGACCACGCAGTGAATGCGCGGCAGCGTGGTAACCAGGTCGGCATTGCCCTCATTGGTGACCGTGAGTGTGGTCCCGGTTTCGGCGATGATGAAGTTGGCACCTGAAATACCCATGTCGGCGCCGAGAAAATGACTGCGTAACTGTTCGCGTGCTTCGCGGGTCATGGCGGGAATTTCGGTGAGGCGCGGCTTGTGATGCGCCTTCATGAACAGCTCTGCAACCTGCTCTTTGGATTTGTGCACGGCGGGCGCGACGATATGCGATGGCGGTTCATCCGCTAGTTGCAGGATGTACTCGCCGAGGTCAGTTTCCATCACACGAATACCGGCACTGATCAGCGCCTCGTTGAGCGCGATTTCCTCGGTGACCATCGATTTGGATTTGGTGATGGTTTTCACGCCAATGCGCTGCGCGACTCCCAGCACAATCGCGTTCGCTTCTTCCGCTGTTTCAGCCCAATGCACTACGGCACCGCGGCGCATCGCATTACGCTCAAACTCGAGCAGATACGCATCCAGATTATCAATGACGCGATCACGCATCGCTGCAGCATACGTGCGGATAGCCTCCCAGTTATCGATCTGCGCCACACCGAGCGCGCGGCCATCGACGAATTTGCCTTTAGATTTCTTCAGCGCGGTCTGCAATACGGCGTCGTTGAGCTTGCTGCTCGCCGTCTGTTTGAAATGCATGCTTTGTACTTGCATCGTTATCCCACCACTGCATCGCTGAAGTTAGATCGCCATTCGGCGCGCGCTCACAGACAAAAAGGACCTGAAAGCCGCGCCAGTACTAGCACTATCGGATTACTTGGCCATGCCTGCCGCAATTTCGGCAAAATGATAAACCTTGGTTTTCATATCGCCATTGCGCCGCAGTCGGCCTTCGATATTCAGCAGGCACCCCAAATCACCGCCGACCACCGCGCTGGCACCCGACACACCAATGTTGACGCATTTATTCTCAGCCATGCGCGTGGAGATCTCACCGAGTTTGACCGAAAACGTACCGCCGAAGCCGCAGCATTTTTCAGCATCCTGCATTTCGCTCAACGCGCATCCGGTATGGGAGAGTAGAGAACGCGGCTGCGACTTGATGCCGAGTTCACGCAGACCAGCGCAACTATCGTGGTAGGTGACGGAAGCATCGAATTTGTCGGCGAGCTTTTCGATCTTCAATACGTTTACCAGGAAATCCGACAATTCGTACCACTTGGCCGCGAGTGCGCGAAAGTCGGCTTCCTCGGGTTCGCCTTTGAATAAATCTTCGACGACGTGAAGTTTCATTTGCCCGGAACAAGACCCGGAAGGCGCCACCACGTAATCACAATGGCGGAATTCGGCGAGAACTTTTCTGGCCAACGTCTTGGCAATCTCGCGAGCGCCGGAGTTGTAGCCTGGCTGGCCACAGCAGGTTTGAGCGACCGGGACGGTCACGGTACAGCCTGCATCTTCCAGCAGCTTCAGCGCGGCAAAACCAATATTGGGTCTGACGAGATCTACGAGACAGGTGACAAATAGGCCGACGTTCATGCGGCTATTTGAGCACGCAGGAAGTTTGAAGGCAAAGGGCGGTGGTGAAATGCGATTGGAAATTGACGACTGTCACCGTCCAGATGGCGACAAACTGCAAAGTTGGCTAGCCTTTTTTGGCAGCGAACTCTGCTACCTTCTGCGTTTCCAGCCATTTCTTGATCCGGTTGGCATCGCCGATTCTGGTGAGCTTACCCCAGGAATCGAGCAGCACGATCACCACGGGATTGTTGGCAATCGTGGCGTGCATCACCAGACATTTTCCGGCTTCGTTGATAAAACCGGTCTTGGAAATGCCGATATTCCACCCCTGCGAGCGCACCAACGCATTGGTGTTGTTGAAACCCATCGAACGCCCGCCGGAAGCGAGCGTAACGTGCAACTCTTGCGCAGTTGAAAACTCGCGAATCTCGGGGAATGTGGACGCCGCAGACACCAACAGGGCGAGATCTTGCGGGCTGGCTACGTTGCCTGGCGCCAAGCCAGTAGGATCGACGAATTTGGCATTTTGCAAGCCGAGCAACTGGGCTTTGGCATTCATGGCCTGGACGAACGCTGCAGTACCACCGGGATAGGTACGGCCCAATGCCGCAGCAGCGCGATTGTCAGAAGCCATCAACGCCAGTCGCATCAGGTCCTCGCGCCGGAACGCGGCACCAACTGGAATGCGCGACCGCGAACCCTTGAGCGTATCGATATCGTCTTTATCCACCACCACTGGCTCGTCCATATCCAGTTTGGCGTCAAGCACAACCATCGCGGTCATCAGCTTTGTGATCGAGGCAATCGGCATGGCTTGATCCGCATTCTTTGAGAACAGCGAACGACCCGTAGTGGGATCAAACACCATAAACGCATGCGATTGCAGATTAGGTAGGCCGTCTCTGGTGAAATCGGCGACCCCGGTCGCCTTAGCGCGCACCGGCGCGGCCTTGGTCTTGTTCGTTGCATGCGGCGTCTGCGCGACGGTAAAAGTTGTGGCGCAAAACATCAGCGCCGCGCAGAAACTCGCGATAATAGACACGTTGGAGAGTTGCACTGGAGTACCTAGTTGTGATTTAACACACACCTTACCAAAGAATATGGGGTTCTGGCAAGATTTCATGCGCCGCCTTAGATTTCGATTGCAAGCCACTGAATAGCGATAACAATGTCTACCCCCAAATATCCCCGCCTCGATACGCTTGCGGTCCATGCAGGTCAGTCACCTGACCCCGCCACCGGCGCACGCGCCGTACCGATCTACCAAACTGCATCCTTCGTCTTCCCCGATACCGAAACCGCCGCGTCGCTATTTAATCTGGAGCGCAGCGGGCATGTCTATTCACGCATCTCGAACCCGACCCTTTCGGTATTCGAGGAGCGCATGTCCGCCCTCGAAGGTGCGCCTGCCGCCATCGCCACCGCCAGTGGTCAGGCGGCACTTCATCTTGGCGTCGCGACCTTGATGGGTGCCGGTGCACACATCGTCGCGTCCAATGCGCTTTACGGTGGATCGCACAATTTGTTGAGCTATACGCTGCCGCGCTTTGGGATCGAGACCACGTTTGTAAACGGTCGTGATCCGGTAGCGTGGAAAAAAGCGATTCGTCCCAACACGCGCCTGTTCTTCGGTGAAACGGTCGGCAATCCTGGCCTAGATGTACTCAACATCCCGGCAATCGCCGACATCGCGCACAACGCTGGCCTACCCCTGATGGTTGACGCCACACTTACCACGCCCTTCCTGTCGCAGCCTATTGCACAGGGTGCCGATATCGTCATGCATTCAGCCACTAAATTTCTTTCCGGCCACGGCGTCGTGATCGGCGGCGTGTTGATCGATGGTGGCAGCTTCGATTGGGAACGCTCCGGAAAATTTCCGACGCTGACTGAGCCTTACGATGGCTTCCACGGCATGGTCATGTCGGAAGAATCGTCGGTTGCCGCGTTCGCGCTACGCGCGCGGCGCGAAGGTCTACGTGACTTTGGCGCCTCGATGGCGCCGATGACCGCGTTCCAGATTTTGCAGGGACTGGAAACGCTCCATGTGCGCATGCCCCGACACGTGGAGAACACGCGCAAGATCGCGCAGTTTTTGTCCGCCAACAAATCGGTCGCGCACGTCACCTATCCCGAACTCGATTCGCATCCCGACCACGAACTGGCGATGACATTGCTGCCCAATGGTGCGGGCGCCGTGATCAGCTTTGACCTCAAGGGTGGCACGGGCGACGCAAAGCTGGCGGGCAAAACATTCATCGAGAAACTGTCACTGTTTTCGCATCTCGCCAATATCGGCGATGCGAAATCACTCGTCATCCATCCCGCCTCGACCACGCATTTCCGTATGGACACAACAGCCTTGAAAGCTTCGGGTATTGGCGAGGGCACTATCCGGCTGTCGATCGGCATCGAACACGTCGACGACCTCATTGAAGATTTGTCCAAGGCCTTGTACGCAGCCGGGAAAGCGGCAGGCATATGAAGTTTCTCGTCCAGCAGCAACCCGCATACGTTTACACCGGTGGCAAAGTTTTTGATGCTGACAAGCCGAGCCTGGTTTTTATCCATGGCTCCGCCAATGATCACAGTGTATGGACCATGCAGGCGCGCTACTTTGCGCATCATGGCTGGAACGTATTGGCACCGGATCTGCCGGGACATGGCAAGAGTTTTGGTGAGGCGAAGGCATCAATTACCGCCTACGCTGAATGGATCATCAATCTGCTCGACAATGGCAACATTGAAGAAGCCGCAATCGTTGGTCACAGCATGGGCTCACTCATCGCGCTCGACGTTTCAGAATTCAATCCGTCCCGTGTATCGCAACTCGTCTTGATCGGCGCGAGTGCGCCAATGCCCGTTACCGATGCGCTGATGGAGGCGGCAACGCTGCGGCCCGCAGAGGCGTTTGACATGCTCAATATCTGGGGTCATGCGCCGCAACTGCGCTGGGGCAAAAACCCAACGCCGGGAACTTCATCGATGATGGCGTACAAGCGCCTGCTTGAGCAGAGTCGCCCGGGTGTACTGGCGAAGGACCTTGCTGTGTGCCGGGCCCATCAAGTTGACGAAATTCAGTTGATGGGAAATCTCACGCGGACGCTTGTAGTTGCGGGAGCCAATGATCTTCTTACACCAGCCAAAGCGGCGGCAGCGCTTGCGGCTCAACTCGGAGACGGCAGTCTGGTAACAATTCCCGACGCAGGTCACGCGATGATGCAGGAAGCGCCCGGCAAGGTTATCGATGCGCTCAAAGGCTTTCTAAAACCATGAAGTGCCGCGCGCTATTTCTGACGGCAACTTTGTTTGCATATGGCGCTGAAGCTGCACCCAACGTCCTGTTAGAGTCGCCGGTACGCGTCGCCGCCGACGTGATACCGGGTACAACCACCGGCACGACGAAGCTCGCAATAGCCATAGAACACAGCAGCGGTGCTTTCCGGTTGAACGTGGTTCAGCGCGGTACCGCCACCGACGCGCTGGCCGCGCAGAAAGCAACGTCTGGCTGGAAGGATGACTATCTATTCATTCGCGACGATTGCCTCAACGATCCCACCGCAGTGAGCGCGTGGCGATGTGTGGTCGATCACGTATTCATGATCGCCGAAGATGCCAAGAGCAAGTCAGGGGGGCGACTGATTTATGTGGGTGACGTTTTCGCCGGTGAAGAGTGCATTGATGCGCCACGGATGGGCTGCGCGCTTTACAAAGGCACTTTCAGCGATATCTACGATTGGGTGGAAGACAATGCACAGCTACCGCGCGCGGAATCGCCCGCTATATTGATCGAGTCAACTGTGCAGGGCGGTGTATTTACGGTCGACCTTGAAGATACATGGAAGGCAAATCAGGAACGGTTTCTTGCCGGCGCTCGTTGCCTGCAAGCCAAGCCTGAGTTGCAGAAAGAACGCTGTATCGAGGGCATCACGCCGCGGCGCGCATATTTTTTCAACACCGTACTCGCCACTTACACCCGCCACGACGAACACTTGGCGCGCACCCGCGCCTTTGCGCGAGCGGTGCTGTGCGAGCGTGAGCAATTGAGCGAAAGCGGCTGCAGCGGAGCATTGCGCGCTTCTGCGCTGATGCTTGCGGGCATCAAGCCGGGCGAAAGACCGCGTTCACGCGGGAATGTCTCTACATCGTCAGACAAGGAACAGAACGTGAAACCCTAGATCGGGCGCGGCTCGTGGTACGAAAATGCCTGAAACGCCTCGCCGATTCAGGACTTTGAGTTTTTTACGTCTGGATCGCCTCAAACCGACTTCGCTTCTTCCTGCTGCTGCAAGCGCCACATCTCGGCAAATATCCCGTTCTGTTCTATCAACTCGCGGAAGTTGCCGCGCTCTGCAATGCGGCCCTGATCCATCACCAGAATCTGGTTGGCGTCGATGATGGTGGAGAGGCGGTGCGCGATCACCAGCGTCGTGCGATCCTTGGCGATGTCGCGTAACTCTGCCTGAATTGACTTCTCGGTCGCAGAATCCAGTGCCGATGTAGCTTCATCGAAAATCATGATGGCGGGATTTTTCAGCAGCGTACGTGCGATGGCGACGCGTTGTTTTTCACCGCCAGAAAGTTTCAATCCGCGCTCACCGACCATCGCCTGCCACTTGTCCGGCAGGCGTTCTATAAAGCCACTCACATGCGCGCGCCGGGCAGCATCTTCAATCTCGGCATCGGTTGAGCCGGGCCGGCCATAGCCAATGTTGTAGCGAATGGTGTCGTTGAAGAGCACGGTATCCTGCGGAACAATGCCTAGATTGTCCCGGACGCTGGCTTGTGTGACGTCGCGGATATCCTGCCCGTCAATCGAGATACTGCCGCTGTTGATATCGTAAAACCGGAACAACAATCGCGACAGTGTCGATTTGCCCGCGCCGCTAGCGCCCACTACCGCGACCGTGTGCCCGGCGGGAACCTCAAACGTCACATCAAATAGGATTTGGCGCTTGGCGTCGTAGCCGAAATTGACGTTCTCGAATTTAATGTTTGCGCCTTGAACGACCAGCGCCCGTGCATCCGGCTTGTCGGCGATTTCGCGATTCTCACCGAGCAGCCGAAACATTTTCTCCATATCAGTCAGAGCCTGCTTGATTTCGCGATACATCACGCCCAGAAAGTTCAGTGGAATGTAGAGCTGTATCAACAAGGCGTTCACCATTACCAGATCGCCGAGCGTGAGTTGCCCCTGGACCACCCCGTCGGACGCTCGCCACATGAGTAGCGTGACGGCAGTGGCGATGACAAAACTCTGCGCGACGTTCAACAACCCAAGCGAGGTTTCACTCTTTGTAGCCGCCGCTTCGTAACTCTGCAGGTTCTTGTCGTAACGCCCGGCTTCGTATTCCTCATTCCCGAAATACTTCACCGTTTCGTAATTCAGCAATGAATCGATGGCCTTGGTGTTGGCCTTCGAATCCATTTCGTTCATCTGCCGCCGATGTGCGGTACGCCATTCAGTGATACCAATGGTGGTGATGATGTAAAAGAGGATTGCAAACAGCGTAATGACGACAAACCAGATATCGAATTTTCGCGCCAGCAATATCGTCACCAGGGTGATTTCGAGCAGGATCGGAATCACCGAAAATAGCATGAACGACATGAGCGTGGAAATACCGCGCGAGCCGCGCTCGATGTCGCGCGTGACGCCGCCCGTCTGACGGTCCAGATGAAAGCGCAGCGATAGCGCGTGCAAATGCCGGAATACCGAAAGCGCAACCTTGCGCACAGCGCGCTGCGTGACTTTGACGAAGACGATATCGCGCAGTTCGCCAAACAGTGTTGAGGACAAACGCAGCAGTCCATAGGCTGTCAGTAGCGCGAACGGCACGACCAGAATGGCTTTCGACTTGTCGAGTGAATCGACGATTTCCTTTAGCAGAAGCGGCACGCCGATGTTGGCGACTTTCGCCGTGACGAGGAAGCCGAGAGCGAGAGCGACACGCCAGCGGAAATCCCACAAATACGGGATCAGCGAGTGGATGACGCGCCAATCGCTTTTGGTAGGCGCAGCAGCGGGGGCTTTGCTGCCAGTCGGCGCTGCAGTGGGATTGGATGTAATGGACATGCGGAACGGGAAGTGAAAAACGAGGGGCGGTTGAAACTACGGCAGCTAAACTACGCGTTCAGCGCAGGCATAGCGATGACGGCTCGCTACTGCGACAACGCAACAACGTAGAGTCATTGGCTATCGCCAGATCGGATACAAATAACAACGGTAAGAATATTTTCATTGATGTACCCAAATACGGTTTGCAAGTGGCAATTGATGCGTTGAGGCGATCGGCACGACAACCGCAAAAATGCTCGTGCAGGCTTCACGGATAATTTCTAATTCACTCGCGGTTCCGGAACGATCTGCGCAAAACGCAATACTTGCATAGGCGGGTAAAGTGACAATATTCGCGCCGTATCAATATTGACGATGAAAGAAAACTTGGGCAGCACCTCGATCGGCGTTTTCTGTGCGGTCGTCTTGCCCAGCAATATCTGCTCCGCCTTGTAACCTGCCAGCGCGCCAACGTTGATCAGTTTTGCAACGCTTCCCATTAGCCCCCCCGACTCAATCTGCGTTTCCAAGGCACAAAACGTGGGTAATTTGCGCTTGAGAGCCTCTCCCATTAACAAGTCGCTATGCGCTCCGAAAAAGTTCGCGTTGGGGACATAGACCAGGTCCGGTTTGAATGCAGCCATCCGGTCGAGCATGGGAATGATACGTTCAATTTGCGGTGTCCCATCGGTGCCCAATGGATCTGCAGCGACCAATTCTATGCCCTGCGTGTCCGTCAATTTTTTCAGTTGGTCGTAAGTCTTTCTTTGCGTGGCTTCGCTCTTGACGTAGATGATTCCAAGGCGTTTTATAGGCAAATACTGTTTCATGGAATTCAGTTGCACCGACATGGAAATGACGTGGATCGCCCCCGTCAGATTGCGCTCTGGCTTCTCGAGACTGCGAACCAACTTGGCACCAAGTGGATCGCCGACCATCGAAAAGACCACCGGGATGTCACGTATGAATTTTTCCGGCGTTATTGCGTCATATTCACCGGCGATCCCCTTCGTTACCTCAGTGCTTTGGGTAAAGATCAAATCGGGTTTCTGCTGCCTTATCTCCTCAACAATATCGGGCAACAGCTTCACGTCCTTCGCAATATTGCGAACGACAAACTCGACATTCAGACCCGCCCGCTTGAGGTATTCCATGAAGCCTTCATCGGCGCGCGTGCCTTCCCGAAAAATGACCACGAACACCTTGAATTTTCTTCGGCTGGCGGTCGATTGCGCTGACACTAATCCGCCAGACAACAGTCCAGGCAGAATCGCACAGGCCTGCAGCAGGCGCCGTCGATTCAAGTCCTTCAGGTTCGACTCACTCATGCGACGGCCGCATAGCGCTGGACCGGATGTACTACTTGCTGCTGCCTCGTCAAGCTGTATGTCAGGATGTGTTCGACTACGCGCTGCTGATCAAGCCCCCGATTGGTCGCAGCGAACATGACTGCCGCGTGGCTGCCAATGTTGCAACCAATATTGAATTCAAGAAAAAAAGCGGTTTGCGTCTCTTTACATAAATGGAAATCAACACGCAAATAGTCGAATGGACGCACGTGCGCACAAAAGCGCTCAACCTTGGAAATAATTTCCGCGGCTAATTGCGGATTTTCCAGCCGCCGGCGAAAGCGCCCTTTATCCAGAAGCCGCTTTTGGCGGTACGTGCAAATGCCCGAAGGCAAATCAGAAACTTCCTCGACCACATCCAATATGATTGATTGAGTGCCGCCCAACACAGGCACGGTCAGATCGGTTCCGTTGATGCACTGTTCCACGATGACGTCTTTGCCCAGCGTAATCAGGCTTTCTATTTTTGACTTTAGGCCCTGCCATTCGTCCTGAATAGAATCCAGCGCGATGTCTTCAGACGCGGCGCCAAATCTGGGCTTGACAAAATACGGCCCGGGAAAGGTCGGGGGCTCCAGACTCTCGTGCAAATTGTATGTCTTCCAGGGCGGCGTTTTGAGCCCAACCGACACCGCCAAATGCTTCGCAAAACTTTTGTCTTCTGCCAGTGCACGCACGTTTGGCGGCGCTCCCAGATAGGGGATACCGAGCTTTTCACATTGAAGCGAGACGAAAATTTCGCCGTTGCGAAAGTCGGCGCGATTGAATAGCGTGAAGACGAACTTGGCTTCCCGTGCCAGTGCGGGAAAATCCTCCAGCGATCGGCACGGAATGCACTCAATGCCCATGCCGTGAAGAATCGACATCACTTCAAAGTTATAGCGAGGTTCAATTCCGTACCGCTCATGCAGTTCGGGCCTGGCACCGTGCAGATCGACTGGCGCATGCTTGGCCAGAAAAATCACTTTCAAGTCTCGTCTTGCGTCGGGACTGAGGCGTAATAACTGATCGTTGAGGTCTGTCATCACTGTACCTTGTTGCCCAAATCCGCATTCTTAAGAGTTCCAGCACGCGTCACATAAAAATAGACTGCCAGACAAACAGCGATCGCGGTCAATATCAGCCCGAGTATCATCGCGCCCTCGCTGAAGCCGGACAACTTGATCAGTAACGCCACAATGAGAGGTCCAAGTATGCTGCCGATCCTCTCCACAACACGCAGTAGCGATGTCACCGTTCCCTGCCCTTCAGCTGCACACTCGCGAACAAACTGCAGCGGAATAATGGAAATCAGCGACGTTGTGGTCAGCGCCATGCCGAGCCCCAGCATGATCATCGAAATGACGAGGCTGGAAATAATCGTGGAATAGGAAAAAAGTAACACCGCCCCACCCAGCAGGGTGCTACCGGTGAGCAGGAGACTGCGGTGACAGTTGAAGCGGTCCAGCACCCGCGCCACAAGTGGCGTAAACAGAAGATTGGAAACGAAATAGCACATCATAAAGCGGCCCACAGCTGCATCCGAGTATTCAAGGTTATGCAATACCACCGGGGTCATGAACAACAGGAATCCGGTGAGCACAATTCGTGGCGGCAAGGCGGCGAGGGGAATGAAGGTGACGAAACTGAAGCTGCGCAGTACTTTGGCATAGCTTGCCAGACTTCCGTCATGTTCACTTTCCCCGCCGCTGACACGCGCAGGTGACACCGCCGAGATAATGCGAGCCACCAGCACGCAATTGCAGGCGATTATTGCCGCTGAAACGAATAGTGTTCCCGAGTATCCCAGCCGATCAGCCAGAATACCGCCCATCGCCGTGCCGCAAACGCCTGCCGCAGTTTGCGCGCCAATAAATACCGCCGCGCTGCGCGCACTTCGTCCAGATTGGGAGGCCATGGTTACGAACAGAATGCCCGTGACGCTAACGATGCCGAAACCAGCCGCCGTTACGCAGCGCCATATCACCAACTCGACGTAGCCGCTGGCAAACGCGCACATCAGGGTACCTACCGCCGCTGGCACCATGCCAGCAAGCAGAGACTTGCGTACTCCCAGCAGGCGCACCAATCTCGGGCCGAAGGGGGTCACCAGCATCATTGTCAGGGCCCACATCGCCATCGGCAACGCCATCAGCAAACTCGGATCCATCCCGGCGATGGGTGGCGGGAAGCTGCCGACGAAGTTTGGCCAGAATGGCCGCGACAAGTCGGTGCAAAAGAAAAATATGAACATCGGCAGGCGAATGGCCTTGATGACGGTGACATCGCCCTCCATGGATTTGCGTATCGCCGAAAATTGGAACTTCTCATCGATGTTGCCGATCATCTTGCGCAGAGATCGTCTGGGCTCGGTGGATAAATTGGCTGCAGCACCCTGTTGCAAAAGCTTGCGGTATCGACTATTCACAGCACCAATAGAATGCTGCAGGGACCGCGTGAGCGGGCTGCTCGATTCGGCGCCATCGTCGGAGCCAACCAACGGAAAAATACCCGCCCGCACCGAGTCGAGGAAATCACGAATCGTCTGGCTTTGCCTGTCAAGCGTCAACAGGACGACAAAGAACAAGACCTCCAGAGTAACCACAACTGCCACGAACAGCGTAATGAGCAGGTCGATCTTGATTTCGAGCAACTTGGTCTGAATGTATTTTTCATCGACGCCGACATGAAGCAGCACGTTCTCCGGACCCAGCTTTGGCAAGGCTGTCGTGACGTCAACAACATCGCCGAACGATTGAGACCGCTCGACAGTTATCTTTGCCAGAATATGGGCGCGCAATTCGCGGGAGATTCGCGGATCTTTTGCAAACTTGCTCGAAGCCTGAATCGAGCGGTTGGCCGGAATCGTGACGACAGCGTAGACGACCTCCGGATGATTATCGATCGCGTCATCCAGAAATTTCGACAGGTCGCGCATATCAGCGATATCGAAATTCAAATCGGACGCACGCTGAAACTGCGCCTTGATCGTGTCGGAAACCAGTACCGCCTTGGCTTCGAAGTCCGGCCGCATGACATCGATGAATAGGTTCGTCGTCTGATACGAGAAGAACGCCAACGTGCCAAGGACCACGGCGAGCAGCCACGCGAACAGCAGAAACCGATAATGATCGAGTGCCCGCAGGCTCACAGAATTCATCTGGCCTCCAGCACTTTTTCCGCCGCAATGATGGCATCCAGCGCCTCGCGGTGTTTGGCCTTGAACGCCGCCAATTCCCCCGGTGGCAGCTTGCTTTGGTCAACTTTCAGATTCACCTCAGCGTCAAGCGACGCAGCCAACGTGGAATCTACCTGGTCAAACCGTTTGAGCAAAATCCAGATTGCGATCGTGGCCACGACAACACCCGCGAACAGGAAGATGATGACCTGCCGGAAAAAAGTTGCGCGGAAATCAGCATATCGAACCTCGAGAGATGCTGCGTCGTACTTGATAAGAAGTATGCCTACCGTTTGGGAAAAGCTGTTTTGCAGATTCGTAAATGCGTCAAGAAGTACACCATCTCGCAAGCTCGCGAGCGGTCCTTTTGCGCTTGCCTTGCGGAATTTTTCGACCGCATCCGGCTTCAGATCTGGTGCCGTATCGGGCGCGCGATACAGCGTTTCACCCTGGCGGCCGATAACGTAGATGGACGAGATCTTTTCGTCCCTGCTTCTTGCACGACGAATCGTGTCCTGTACATTTTGCAACGCAGGCAGGTTGTACCCCATTGCCAAACCTTGTTCGATGGTATCTTTAATGTCGAAGGCGATTACGCCGATACGTGATTCGGTTACTTCGTTGAGCGAGTTTTTGAATTTTTCCAGGGCCATCACCGACAGCACACCCAACGAAAAAATCATCACCCCCATGATGGCCAGGGCTATCTTAACAACGCGCAGCAACGCCACCAATGCTTGTGATCGGGCAGGATGAGCGGACGTGATATTCATACTGTCGACCCTGTTTGGCGTGAATCCGGCGGGTTAAAATTGCCGGATGTTGTTTTATGTGCGCTTGTACTGCAGTATTTTTCGCTGCACGCTTCGCGCGTATTGCGTGGTAGGTCCGCAATTTCGCTTCGATCCGCGTACTATCCATTTATTACAATAATACACGGTGTCGGCGGTGCGGACTACGGCATAGCAAGACTGACAGGTCGATAAGGCACTTCGCGATGCCTTCAATCGGCCCGAAATGGATAAGCTGTTAGACTGGCCCTGACGGTCGTCAGTGGGTAAACTTCGTTCTGAAGTGCAATGTCGACGACTGTGATTTGCCTTAAGAGTAAAGCCGCAAGCGGATTTGGGGCTTTGACAACGATACGCAGCGACAATAAAAAAGAGGCGCTGGATAATTGTTGCGTGGAAACCGGTTTTGACTATTTGTCGTGTAATTTCCTGCAGTACGGGGGGAAATAACCAAACACGCGGGGGATGCTGTATGCGCAGTAGATCATTCGGATTTAGCACAACCATTCGTCGCCCTGCCCTGCGACATATTGAGGTACGCCGACAAACTCTTGCGCTCGTCGTTGAGCGTCGCCGGCAAGAAACCGGACACGCCTGAATGAAATCAAGTCCCTCTACGCTCAAGCTGCACGTCACCATCAGCGGATTGTTCCTGCTGCTCATCGTGCCGCTTTTTTCCGGCCTGATTTTCTATACCTATCAAAGCAATATTACGCTGGCAAAGAGGGAGGCTGCCAAGGCGATGGAGCGGGCTCGCGAAGAAACGATGCGTAACATTAATTCATTCGTGGAACCTATCGCGGACGCTGTTCGGTCAACTTCGCAATTGGCCTCGGTAGAACCCGGCTTTTTCAGAAACGATGCATCGGGACAGATGTTGCTCCGGGCAATACAAAATAATCCCGACATTACAAGCTACTACGTGGCGTTCATGGACGGTAGCTTCCGCCTGGTTGGCGGCATCGACCCCAAAAGGCCGTTGTCCGGACACAAGGTTCCGTCCGAGGCCAGATATTCAAATCGCATCATCGATCGCTCCAAGAGTGGCATAGCCTATGACACCTATACGTTTCTGAAGGATTGGGGACAACCGGTCGGCACCAGCTCGATTCCGGCCGTTTACGACCCTCGCACGCAGCCGTTTTTCCTCGGCGCGGTGAAACGTGGGCCGGATGCAGACCCTAGCGAAATCCTGTTGTCAGATCCCTACATTATCCGGAGCACAGGTGAGCCCGGCTTGTCGATTTCAGCTTCGATTATTTCAGCCGGAAAGCTGATTGGTGCGGCAGCCGCAAATCTGCGGCTGCAACGCATTTCCGAGTTCCTCGCGGCCAATCCGGCCAGTCCGGCCAGCATCACGATCATCGTTGACCGTAGCGGCCTGGTCGTCGCGCATCCTGATTTCGCTCAAGCCTATCGTACGGATGAGGCCAAGTCGCAAAAAAACATTCGTGAGCTCGACAATCCGGCAGTAACCAGGGCGGCGGTCGAGCGCGTCCAGCGAAACAGCGACAACTTCTACTTCACGGAAGCCGGTGAAGAGTACATCGCGCTTTTTTCGCCTTTCCCCGAAAATTTCAAGAAACCATGGGAAGTGGTCATACTCACGCCGGTCAAAGATTTTGTTGGCGAAATCGACGCGAACAACCGCAAGATTACCTTGGTGGGTGGTGGGCTGCTGCTATTGGTCATCCTGCTGGCCTATAGCGTGTCCAAGCGTCTATCCCGACCGCTTGAAGTTCTGGTTGAAGAAATCAAGCGGGTATTCAGCTTCCAGATAAACCCGAATCTCGTACTCTCCTCGCGTGTAGCGGAAATCAGTCTGCTTATCGATGCGACGCAAAAACTGAAGACGGCAATCAGCGCCTTTGCAGCCTATGTCCCGCGTGAGCTGGTTAGCGATCTGATCAGGACGGGTACGCCACTTGCACCAGGCGGACAAAGCCGTTACCTGACGATGTTTTTCACCGATCTCAAGGGTTTCTCCAGTCTGGCCGAAGTGACGCCGACGAGAGAATTGCTCGAGACCGTGTCCGCCTATCTGGAACTGGTGACGATGGCCGTCAAGGAAGAACAGGGCACGATAGACAAGTTCATTGGTGATGCGGTCATGGCCTTCTGGGGTGCGCCTGTCATGATCTCAGACCACTCTTATCGCGCGTGTGTGGCGGCAGTCAGATCCCAGCGCAGGATGGCAAAACTCAATGCGCTTCTTGGCGAAACCGGCAAAGGACCGTTAACAGTGCGCATTGGTATCCACTCCGATCAGGTGCTGGTCGGCAATATCGGTTCTTTGGAGCGTCTTAGCTACACGGTGATGGGTGACGGCGTAAACATCGCTTCTCGCCTCGAGGGTATCAACAAGGATTTCGGCACCAGCATTTGTGTCAGCAACGCGGTGTTCAAGGAGTCCGGCGAACGGTTGTGGTTACGTCCGATCGATATGGTGGCTGTCAAAGGGCGCAAGGGCGAATTCCTGATTTACGAACTGCTTGGTATCCGCGACGGAGATGAAGAAGTTGCGGCAACGCCGAAGGAAAAGGCTCTTTGCGCCGCTACCGAAAAGGCATACGCCCTGTATTCGAACGGCCAATGGGAGCAGGCGGAAGCCGCCTACCAGGAGATCGTGAAGGAATACGACGACGCACTTGCGCGTGTCATGGTTGGACGTTGTGGCGTCCATGCGGTTGGTCGCGCGGCACTGTTTGACGGCCTCGACGAGAATGAACTTGAGTATCTCTACACCATCCTCACTCGCGAGGATTTGGTGCGTGGCAGCCTGATATTCAGCGAAGGCGATCCGGGCGACAGGCTATTCGTTATTGTCAAGGGTGAGGTCAGCATCAAGCTCAAGATTCCAGGCACCCAGCGTGCACGGCGCCTGGCAACGCTTGGGCCTGGAATGGCATTTGGCGAAATGGCGCTCGTGGAGAGCAAGCCGCGGTCCGCAGACGCGTATGCAAAACGCGATGTAGCACTTTATTCCATGAGCCCGGAGCAACTCGGCGACCTGCAGAAACAACAGCCGGCGATCGCGCTGAAAATCATGTCCAATATTACGAGGCAGCTTGCAGCCCGTCTGCGAATTACCGGCGCTGAGGGCATGCGCAAACACGATGCCGACTAAGGGCCGCCTCGCGCACACCGCGGCCATGAACTGAGTCAAAGATCAGCATTGGCGCGGGTTCCCAGCCAAAAAAACTCTGAGACGCGCGCCAATGTTGGTGATGCATAGTGACGCGGGCGGGAGTCTTATTCCGCCGCAGTTGCCGTCGTCACTGGGGTTTCCGCTGTCGCGTTGTCAAACGACTGTCCACCGCCATAACTTGATAGCACAGTCAACTGCCCACCCCGGCTCAACTTCACCGCGCAATACTTGACCTCAGCAATTTTCCCCACCGGGTCCAGCGCGGGGTTGGTCAACAGATTCGCTGCCGCTTCGTAAAACGCAAATGGAATGAATACCGAACCGGTCGGCGTGCCTTCGTCGGCACGTGACTTGAGTGAGATCGCACCGCGCCGCGATTGCACCGTGACCACATCGCCCGCCAATGCGCCGATCTGTGCAAGGTCGAGCGGATGCAACGATGCCACTGCCTCCGGCTCGATTGCGTCCAGCACCGATGCGCGGCGCGTCATGGAACCGGTATGCCAGTGTTCGAGCTGGCGGCCGGTAATGAGCACGAACGGGTACTCGGCATCCGGCCGCTCGTTCGCCGGGATGATGTCGGCCGGTACGAATTTGGCGCGACCGGTCGGTGTCGGAAATTCGGTCGTGAACACAACCGGTTGTCCAGGGTCGTCGTCGCCATCGCACGGATAAGTGACTGCCGATTCGCGCTCCAGCCGCTCCCACGAAATGCCGGCCATCGAATTCATCGCCGTGCGCATTTCGTTGTAAACCGACTCGACACCGCTCTCGGCACCCGAGTAATTCCAGTCAACACCGAGTCGCTTGGCCAGTTGCTGGATGATCCACAAATCCTGCATTGCGTCACCGGGCAAATCCAGCGCGCGGCGACCGAGCTGGACCATGCGGTCGGTGTTGGTCACCGTACCCATTTTTTCCGGCCATGCCGATGCGGGTAGTACGACATCGGCGAGATACGCAGTCTCCGTGAGGAAAATATCCTGCACCACCAGCATTTCCAGTTTCGCCAGTCCGCCGCGTGCGTGATTGGCGTCGGGGTCCGACATGGCCGGATTTTCACCCATCACGTACATGCCTTTGATCTTGCCATCGTAGGCCGCATCCATGATTTCAACGACGGTCAGGCCGGGCTTGGGGTCCAATTTCGTGTTCCAGAGTGCTTCGAAGCGCGCAAATGCTTCAGGATTGTCAACGCGCTTGTAATCGGGAAACATCATCGGGATCAAGCCGGCATCCGACGCGCCCTGCACATTGTTCTGGCCACGCAGCGGGTGCAGACCGGTACCGGGCCTGCCAATCTGCCCGGTCATCAATGTCAGCGCAATCAGGCAGCGTGCATTGTCGGTGCCGTGGACGTGCTGCGAAATTCCCATGCCCCAGAGAATCATCGAGCCTTTTGATGTCGCAAAGGCGCGCGCGACCTCCCGCAGCGTTTCTGCCGGAATACCACACAGCGGCGCCATTTTTTCCGGGCTATAGTTTTTCGCGTTTTCTTTCAGCGCTTCAAAGTTGGCGGTGCGGTCGCGGATGAAGTCTTCGTTAACGAGACCTTCGTCGATGATGGTGTGGATCATCGCGTTTAGCATCGCCACATCGGTATCGGCCTTGAATTGCAATTGTCGCCAGGCATGGCGGCCAAGTTCGGTGCCGCGCGGATCGGCGATGATCAACTTGGCGCCATTCTTGACGGCGTTCTTTATCCAGGTCGCCGCGACCGGATGATTCGAGGTTGGGTTAGCACCGATGAGAAATATTACTTCTGCCTTCGCCACGTCCGACACCTGGTTCGATACCGCACCTGAACCCACGCCTTCAAGCAGCGCCGCGACCGACGACGCATGGCACAAGCGCGTGCAATGATCGACGTTGTTGGTGCCGAAGCCAGTACGGACCAGCTTCTGGAACAGATAGGCCTCTTCGTTGCTACCTTTGGCGCTACCGAATCCGGCGAGTGCATTCTTGCCGTGCGTATCGCGAATCTGCGCCAGCGTATTGCCTGCCAGATCGAGCGCTTCTTCCCATGTCGCTTCGCGGAATACCTCGCGCCAGTTTTCAGGATCAAGTTTGAAGTCGGCCGTCTTGGCCACGCCCGCTTTACGGATCAGCGGCGTGGTCAGGCGCTGCTGATGGTGGGCATAGTCGAAACCATAGCGGCCCTTGACGCAGAGACGATTGTGATTCGACGGGCCGTCACGTCCGTCGACGCGGATGATGGTGTTGTCCTTGACGTGATAGGTAAGCTGGCAGCCCACACCGCAATAGGGACAGACGCTATCGACTGTTTTGTCCGCGACCACTTTGTAGGCTTCCTTGGCAGGCGCCAGTGCACCAGTCGGGCAGGCTTGTACGCATTCGCCGCAGGCCACGCAGGTGGAAGCCCCCATGGGATCGTCGAAATCGAACACGATCTTTGACTGCGCACCTCGGAAGGCGTAGCCGATCACATCGTTCACCTGTTCTTCACGGCAGGCGCGTACGCAGCGCGTGCACTGGATGCAGGCATCGAGATTGACGGTCATCGCGGGGTGCGAGAAATCCGCATTTGGTTGCAGGCGAGGCTTGAAGCGGGAAGTGGTGACGCCCAACTTTTCGGCCCATTGCGTCAACTCGTTGGCACCCGGCTTGTAGTCTGTTGGTGGCGCGTCGGCGGTGAGCAATTCCAGCACCATTTTTTGCGACGCGACCGCGCGTGGCGAGGCGGTGGTGACCTCCATGCCGTTGGCGGGATGCCGGCAACACGACGGCGCCAATACCCTTTCACCCTTGATTTCAACCACGCATGCGCGGCAGTTGCCATCCGCACGGTAACCCGGTTTGTAGCAGAGATGCGGGATATCGATGCCGTGCTGCTTGGCGATCTCGATCAGCGTCTGATCGGCTAGCGCGGTGATCTTTTTGCCATCGAGCGTGAATTCTATTTCTTCAGCGCGGATGATCGGTTCATTCATTGCATTCATCAGGAAATCTCGTGCGAAAAATGTTTGATCACACAGCGGATCGGATTCGGTGCCGCCTGCCCCAGACCGCAGATGGATGCATCTACCATCACCTGAGACAGTTCTTCAAGCAGTCCGGTTCGCCATTTGGATTCCTCAAGAAGCTGGACCGCCTTTTCCGTGCCTACGCGGCAGGGCGTGCACTGGCCACAACTTTCGTGTTCGAAGAATTGCATCAAATTAAGCGCAGCGTCACGCGCTTTGTCATGGTTAGAAAGGATCACCACTGCGGCGGAGCCGATGAAGCAGCCGTGCGGCTGCAGGGTATCGAAATCGAGCGGGATATCGCCCTTGCTGGCGGGCAAAATACCGCCCGATGCGCCTCCGGGTAAATAAGCATAAAACTCGTGACCGTCGGGCATACCGCCACAGAATTCCTCGATCAACTCCTTTACCGTGATGCCGGCGGGTGCGAGTTTCACCCCCGGATTCTTCACGCGACCCGAAACTGAAAACGAACGCAGCCCCTTGCGGCCGTTGCGGCCCTGATCGGCAAACCAGGCCGCGCCTTTTTCGACAATATCGCGCACCCAATATAGCGTTTCGAAGTTGTGCTCCAGCGTCGGGCGGTTGAACAAACCGACTTGCGCGACGTAAGGCGGACGCAGACGCGGCATACCGCGCTTGCCTTCGATCGATTCGATCATCGCCGACTCTTCGCCGCAAATATAAGCACCTGCCCCGCGGCGCAATTCGATCAGCGGTAATTTCACGCCACCGGGTGGGTTGGCCTGCAATTTGACGAGTTCGGCTTGCAGCAGATTGCGGCAGGCGTGGTATTCATCGCGCAGGTAAACGTAGATGGCGTCGATGCCGACGATCTTGGCGGCGATCAGCATGCCTTCGAGAAAGCGATGCGGATCGCGCTCAAGGTAGTAACGATCCTTGAACGTGCCCGGCTCGCCTTCATCGATATTCACCGCCATCAGGCGTGGGCCAGCTTCGCCTTTGACGATGCGCCATTTGCGACCGGTCGGGAAGCCCGCGCCGCCGAGACCGCGCAGGCCGGAGTGTTCCATTTCGACAATGACGCTCTCAGCGTCGCGTTTGCCGTTGAGGCAGGCGAGGTAGGTTTGATAGCCGCCGGTGGCTTGATACTTGGCGTAGTCGACAAACCCCACCCCGGGACCCTCGCGTCGCTCTCCCTCGGTCCCTCCCCAACGAGGGGGGAGGGAGGCCACTTGCGCAACAGTCTGAGCTTGCGACGAATAAGCCTCTCTCCCCTCGTGGGAGAGAGGTGGGAGAGAGGGGGGGGCAGTAATCGCACCACTACGCACAGCCTCGGTGACGTTCTCCACCGTTGCATGCCCAAACGCATTTTGTCCCACACACACTGCAGGCGCCTCCGAACATCGTCCGATGCACGGCACCGCCAGCACGCGCACATCCTTGCCCAACATGCCGGGGAGCTTTTTCAGTAGCGCATCGGCACCCGCCATGGCGCACGAAAGCGTTTCGCAGACGCGTACCGTCAACGCCGCAGGGGAAGGCTCACCTTCTTTCACCACATCGAAATGGTGATAAAAGGTCGCGACTTCGTACACCTCGGCCTGCGCGATCTTCATCGCTTCCGCCAATGCCGTCATGTGCGCAGCGGAAAGCTGGCCGAACTTGTCCTGAATCAGATGCAGATATTCAATGAGCAGGTCTCGCCGAAGCGGCGTGGTGCCTGAATCGGAAAGATGCGCCAGCAGGGCGGCAACTTCAGCTCTTGCAGCCGGGTCGGCTTGGCGCCCTTTGAGCGTGGCGCGCCCTTTTCTGCGGCCACGGATTTCGGCAACGGGGACGGCAATCGTAACGCGGTCATTCATCGGTTGAATCTCCAAAAGCGCAGAAACATCATAGGCTCCTGCCGATTTCCGCGCGATGTCGTTTAGCTACGCCTTCGTCGCATCTTTCGCCGCGCGGTCACACACCCGGCGAGAGTCGAAATTATTCGGTGCTTGGAGAATAGCGCTGCACCGGTTGCGACCATATGACGGCAATCAAGAAGGCCGGGGCGTGCGCAAGTCGAAATATAGAAACACGAGCACTGGAGCGGCTTGCAGACACAAAATGGCTGTAAAGCCGCGTGGGCGCTGGATTTTGTTTCGGAAATTGCAGATTCTCAGATGGTGGCCGCCAACCTGCTCGCCTGATCGATCGCACGTTTGGCATCGAGTTCGCCGGCCTCGAACGCGCCGCCCACCAGATGCACCTTCACTCCTGCAGCTTCCAGCGGTGCCTGCAGCGCACGCAAGGATTCCTGCCCCGTACAAAGCACGATGGTATCGGCCTCGATCAAGGTCGGGTTCTCGTGCTTTTCGCCGTAGGTGATGTGCAGGCCGCGCGCATCGATGCCGATGTAATTGGCACCGCTGATCATCTCTACGCGCTTCTTCTTGAGTGCGGCGCGGTGAATCCAGCCGGTGGTCTTTCCAAGTCCTTTGCCGACTGTGGTCGGTTTGCGTTGCAGCAGCGTGACCGACCGCGCAGGAGCGCTCACTTCGGGTTTTGAGACACCGCCACGCGCGGTCGAAGGATCGACCACGCCCCACTCTCTCATCCATAGGGCATTGTCCAACGCCGGCGAATGGCCCTCATCGACCAGATATTCAGCGACGTCGAAACCGATACCGCCTGCGCCGACGACGGCGACGCGCTTGCCAACCGGCTTCTTGTCGCGTAGCACGTCAATGTAGGAGAGCACGTGCGGCATGTCCTGCCCGGGAATTTTCGGATCGCGCGGCATAACGCCGGTGGCGAGAATTACATCGTCATACTTACCAGCGCTTAGCGTGTCAGGGCTGACACGTTGGTTCAGGTGCAGGCAAACACCGGTTACCTCAATGCGGCGATTGAAGTAGCGCAGCGTTTCAAAAAACTCCTCTTTGCCGGGAATCTGTTTGGCCATGTTGAACTGCCCGCCGATTTCGCTGGCGGCATCAAACAAGTCTACGCTGTGTCCGCGTTCGGCTAGCACCGTTGCACAGGCGAGACCCGCCGGACCGGCACCGACCACTGCGATGCGTTTTTTTGCAGACGTTGGGCGATAGACCAATTCAGTTTCATGACAAGCGCGCGGATTGACCAGGCACGATGCGCGCTTTTGCTGGAATACGTGATCGAGACAGGCCTGATTACAGCCGATGCAGGTGTTGATTTCGTCGGCCCGATTGGCCGCAGCCTTGATGACGAATTCCGCATCTGCCAACAGGGGGCGCGCCATCGACACCATATCGGCGCAGCCGTCGGCGATGATTTTTTCCGCGACATCGGGCGCGTTGATGCGGTTGGTGGTGACCAGCGGAATACCGACTTCGCCCCTGAGTTTTTTGGTTACCCACGCGAACGCGCCGCGCGGCACCGAGGTAGCGATGGTCGGCACGCGTGCTTCGTGCCAACCGATACCCGTGTTGATGATGGTGGCGCCCGCTTTCTCGATTGCTTTGGCAAGCATCACAACCTCGTCCCAGGACTGTCCATCGGGAATGAGGTCCAGCATCGACAGCCGGTAAATGATGATGAAATCCTTGCCGACGGCCTCGCGCATGCGCGTGACAATTTCCACCGGCAGCCGCATGCGATTCTCAAAGCTGCCGCCCCAGGCATCAGTACGTTGGTTGGTGTGCGAGACGAGAAACTCGTTGATGAAGTAGCCCTCGGAACCCATGACCTCAACGCCGTCGTAACCGCCTTCGCGGGCTAGCTTGCCCGCGCGTACGAAGCACTTAATCTGGCGCTCGATGCCGCTTACCGAAAGTGCCCGCGGCGTAAATGGCGTAATGGGCGATTTGATTCGCGACGGTGCGACAGAAAATGGGCTGTAGCCGTAGCGGCCCGCGTGCAGAATCTGCAGCGCGATCTTGCCGCCATCGGCGTGCACCGCGTCGGTAATGACTTTGTGGCTGCGCGCCGCGCCAGAAGACGCCAGCCGCGAGCCAAACGGCGACAGCCAGCCTTCGACATTGGGTGCGAAGCCGCCCGTCACGATCAGCCCCACGCCGCCACGAGCACGCTCAGCGAAATACGCTGCTAGTTTAGGGAAATCCTTTGCCTTGTCCTCCAGCCCAGTATGCATGGAGCCCATCAGGACGCGATTCTTCAGCGTGGTGAAGCCTAGATCTAGAGGAGCGAGGAGATGTGGGTAGGGAGATGTCAAGGTCGGCTCCGGATGTAGGGTAGAAGGCAATATGCCACAGGTTCTGCCAGAAAACTCAAATGAAAACGGCTGCCGTAGCAGCCGCTTTCACTGGGGCTTTTTTGAAAGTTGCTAAAGGACGGACTTGAGCAGTTTGCCCATGTCGGCCGGATTCTTTGTCACCTTAATGCCGCATTCCTCCATCACCGCCAGCTTTTCTTGCGCGGTTCCCTTGCCACCGGAAATAATGGCCCCTGCATGACCCATGCGCTTTCCAGGTGGCGCCGTTACGCCGGCAATAAAGCCGACCACGGGTTTCTTCATGTTGTCTTTCATCCAGCGCGCACAGGTTTCCTCTGCATCACCGCCGATTTCACCGACCATAATAACGGCATCGGTTTCCGGATCGTCGTTGAACATTTTCATCACATCGATGTGCTTCAAACCATTGACCGGATCGCCGCCGATACCGACGCACGACGATTGGCCGAGCCCCAGTTCCATCAGTTGGCCGACCGCCTCATAAGTCAGCGTCCCCGAACGCGAGACCACGCCGATGCGCCCCTTTTTATGGATGTGACCTGGCATGATGCCAATCTTGATTTCGTCTGGCGTGATCACGCCTGGACAGTTCGGACCGATCAGGATGGTGGACTTGCCCTGCATCTTTTGCCGCGTGCGAATCATGTCACGCACCGGAATGCCTTCGGTGATGCAGATCACCAACTCCAGACCAGCTTCGACGGCTTCGTCTATCGCGGCCGCAGCAAAAGGTGGCGGCACATAAATGACGGAAGCTGTAGCACCGGTCTGCTTGACGGCTTCTGCAACGGTTTCGAAAATAGGAATACCCTCGTAACTCTGGCCGCCCTTTTTCGGCGTCACACCAGCGACGAAGCAATTGGCGCCGTTGGCGTACTCCTTGCACATCTTGGTGTGGAACATGCCGGTTTTTCCGGTGATCCCCTGTGTGATCACCCTGGTATTTTTGTTGATGAGTATCGACATGATTATTTTCCTGCCTTGAAATTTGCCGCCGCAGCGACAACGCGTTCGGCCGCTTCCGCCATGTTGTTTGCCGAGATGATGGGCAGCCCCGAATCGGCCAGCAGCTTCCTGCCCAGTTCCTCGTTTGTGCCTTTCATGCGTACCACCAGCGGCACGGTGAGCTTCACTTCACGGGCTGCTGTGATCACGCCATTGGCAATCACATCGCACTTCATAATGCCGCCGAAGATATTGACGAGGATGGCTTTCAAGTTCGGATTCTTCAGCATGATCTTGAATGCCTCGGTGACCTTCTCCGCCGTGGCGCCGCCGCCTACGTCGAGAAAGTTAGCAGGTGAGCCACCGTACAACTTGATCACGTCCATCGTCGCCATCGCCAGACCCGCGCCATTGACCAGACAGCCGATATCGCCGTCGAGCGAGATATAGGTCAGGTCAAATTTAGACGCTTCGACTTCGGCAGGGTCCTCTTCATCGAGATCGCGCATGGCGACAATTTCTGGATGCCGATAAAGCGCGTTGGAGTCAAAATTCAGTTTTGCGTCTAGCGCCAGCACCTTGTTGTCACCGGTGTAAATCAGCGGGTTAATTTCGGCAAGTGAACAGTCGCACTCATCGAAAGCCTTGTACAGCGATTGCATGAAGGCCCGCGCTTGCGGCACTGCCACATCGGGCACGCCGATTTTTTTGGCGACTGCATCACCATCTGCATCCGAAAGGCCTTTGACGGGATCGATGGCGACTTTGAAAATCTTTTCCGGCGTATGTTCGGCGACGTGCTCGATATCCATGCCGCCTTCGCTTGAGGCCATCAAAGTCACGCGCTGGGTAACACGGTCTACGACCATGCCGACGTAAAGTTCTTTCTTGATATCCGCGCCCTCTTCAACCAGCAGACGTTTCACAAGTCGGCCTTCGGGGCCAGTCTGATGCGTAACGAGAGTCATGCCGAGAATCTTGTTGGCAGCATCTCGAACTTCATCGATCGACTTGGCAACTTTGACGCCACCGCCTTTGCCGCGACCACCGGCATGAATCTGCGCTTTGACGACCCAGACTTTTCCGCCCAATGTTTCGGCGGCTTTTACCGCCTCGTCAACTGAGAAACACGCGACGCCGCGTGGCGTGGCGACGCCGTATTTGCGCAAGATTTCCTTGCCCTGGTATTCATGAACGTTCATGGATGTTGACTCTCTGCGATGAAATACAAATAGATGGGTCGATAGCGTGAGACGCGCGACACAGTGACCGGGAAAAAAGCTTAACGCCGATATGTTACCAGTGCCAAGCCTTGACTATCCTCAGTGATTCTCAGGCTCGGTCGCCTGATTGGCGGCGGGCTCGTTACCGGTGTACCACTGCGGGTAATAGCGCGCCACCGCCGGCGCATCAAGCGCAAGCGCATGGCAACGGTCAAGCTGGTAGGGTTTGTCACCGGTAAGCTGCATACCTTGGCCTGCAATAGTTTGAAACGCTGTGGTGGCCACAATGCCGATGAGATCCGTAATGTGTGTGCATCCCCGCGTCCCACCCAGTGCTGCCTTGACACGGTTAGAGAACCCCGGTCGGATGGCAAGTCCGATCAATTTTTTGTAATCCGGTGCAATCAGGTCGCAATAGCCAACATAGGGCATGGCGTCCGTCGCTGCTTCGGCATCGACGATCGTAAGGGTTCGGTCTATCGTGATGCGTAACCACATGGAATGAAGCGACTCGCCAGCTTGGCGTTGCCCGCTCGCGACTTTGAAATCGACCACTTTGGTGTCGTGAAGGTGACCTTCAATGTCGAACATACCGTCATCGCGCTTGTAACCGCGAACAGTAATGTCACGGTGATGCAAAGGTTGACGCGCAACGGCAGGTGGGGAAAGTGGCATTTAAAATCGCTTATTAACGAGAAATTATCGATATTACAGAAATGAAAAGCGCGCCGGGCGGCGCGCTTTTGGTACTCATCCTTGTCGAATCAACCTATTTGCCGATAGGTCCGGATCGCTGCCGCAAATTCACTACCGCTCTGGAAGCGCTCGTCAGCATTTTTGGCAAGCGCCATGTCGATCAAATCCTTCATATACTCGGGCAATGCCGGGTTGTATTCCATGATGTTCGGATGCGGCTCATTAGCGATCGCAAACATCAGTTGCGTCATCGACTCGCCTTCAAACGGCAGGCGACCGCAGGTCATTTGATACAACATCACACCAAGCGAAAATAGATCGGAGCGCCCATCGACTTTCTTGCCCGACAATTGTTCGGGCGACATGTATGAGGGCGTTCCCAACACCATACCAGTCTTCGTTTTCGATGAATCCGTTACGCGGGCGATACCGAAGTCGGTAATCTTTGGCGTATCGGTATCCGGGTCATACATGATGTTGGCCGGCTTGATATCGCGGTGCACGATATTGAGTTTGTGCGCGTGATCTAGTCCAGATGCAACACGTTCGACGATGGACAGTACTTTTTCCACCGGGAGCAGGTTCGGATTCTTGGTAAACGGCGCCAAGTCCTTTCCCTTGAGGAATTCCATGGCGATAAACGCCAGATCATGCTCTTCACCCGCATCGTAAATCTTGACGATGTTAGGGTGATCGAGTCTGCCCGCAGATTCTGCTTCGCGGAAGAAACGGTCCTTGGCTTCCTGTAATTCGTCGCCTTCGTATTCGGCGGCAAGCGCCATGGTCTTGATGGCAACTTCGCGGCCGATTTTTGGATCCTTACCCAAGTAGACGACACCCATCGCGCCTTTGCCAAGCTCCTTTTGGACCTGATAGCGACCCAGCATCGGCTTTTCACCAGTAGCTGCAATTGCCATCGTCGCCGCAGTTGAGCGCGCAGCAGAAGATCCACCGAGGATGATGGTCTCCGACATGACTTTGGCACGATTCATCCGGTCCGCGACGTCGCGGAACTTGGGGTCGTTCTGGTGAATGAACGCGAAGGCACTTTCCGCCTTATTGAACTGGCGACGGCGCTCAAAATCGAGTGCCAATGAGTAGACGTTTTCGATCAACTGTTCATCTACGGGGCATTTGCGGAACTTGTCGAACGCCATATCGAGCTGACCCTGCTGCTGGAATGCGAGGCCCAGCATGCGGTTCGACTCAGCGCCGGCGGCTTCGGATTGCTCTTTGCCGCGCTCGGTCATGAGGAAGCGTTTGGTGGTCAACAACAGGTGGCCGATGACCAGCAACGAGGCTGGCAACATGAGTTTCACCCAGATGCCAGGACCCATCATCAGGCCAAAATGGGTACCCAGCAAAATCAAGAAAATCACCAGCGTGAAAACTGCAGCCGGCCCGGCGCGTAGCCGCGGCAACAGTGCAATCAGATAAGCGGCAACGAGAACGAATATTGCAAGCGAGACCCAGATGGTCCAGGTGGGTGTGCGGAAAAAATGCTCTTTCAGAATACTGGACACCGAATGCGCAAGAGCATCAACAGGAGACAGAACGCCAATTGGTGTTACCTGGACTGTACCCACGCCTGCCGCCGTCGCACCGATCAGGACAATCTTGTCAGCGTACTTCGTCGCCGGGATTTTCCCGCTGATCACATCAAAGAACGAGTCCACGGGGATGGCTGACTTATCGCCGACCGGCTTATAAAAGTACGGACGCATCAACGCACGATCGTCGGTGAGAATCTTGAGCCTTCCCAGCGACACGCTCTCCCCAAGATTGACGCGGATGTCCTTGGCCTCGAGGTTCAGGCTTTTGGCCGCAACAAGCATGGCAAGGGAAGGAAATTGTTGTCCAAAGTATTCGAGCACCGTGATGTCCTGCCTCACGCCACCATCTACGTCCTGATTCGGACTTAAATGCCCGATACCCGCCGCGACTGACCCCAGCTCTTCGATCGGCAAATTTGGATTCGGCCCTGCGTACAGGAACTCACCGCCTGCGTTAGTGAATCCTTTGACGACATTCTTGAGGATGTATTCCGGTAGCGGCTTATCTGGCTTGCCGACGGGAGCATCAAACGTCGTTTCGAATAGCGATGGCAATATCACGACGCTGGATTTTTTGATGCTTTCTGCCAGCCGCCTGTCAGTGTTCAGCGCCTGTTCCGCTTCCAGCAATATCGGGCCGAATTCGGCAAGCGCAGGGTTCGATGCGACCGGTGCCGCAGTCGCACCGTCGGCGGCTGGAGGCACGCTTTTGGCATACAACTGCAACAACTTGGTGATATAGAGGAGTCCAGGATCCTGCTGCGGCTCGAAATAAAAAATGGTGCTACCGATGACTTTCGCTTTCGCCGCCGTCAGCTTATCGATCATTGCCGCATGAATATCACGCGGCCACGGCCAGCGACCGATATTTGCGATTGATTGATCATCGATCGCAATGATGGCGACCTTGTCAGAGGGCTGCTTTGAAGTCGCCTGCACACCCCAATCGTAGGCCCGTGTTTCGAGCACCTTGAAAAAACCGGTCGTGATATTCAAACCGAAGATGGCGATCACGATGACAACCCCAAAAAACCAATCGGTTGTCCAGAAACCTGCTTTTTTCATTTTGTCCCCTAACGATGGTCGCGTTTAACGCGTACGCAAGCGGGGATTGTATCAAGAAAGCTGATTCGCCTCATCCCGTGTTTGCGTCATAAACCACCAGCCAAAAAAAAGCCGCCAAGCTGAATGCGGCGGCTTTGTGTCAACTTGACTGTCGTTATGTACCGAATGAAGAGCCAACTGCAAGACCGTTCGCTGCCACAAACTCGACAGCCGAAATCTTCTTCCCCTCTTCGTGTTTCAACTTTGTCAGTTCCACCTGCCCACCTTGTGCAGTAATGAAAACCGAGGTGGCGGTGACAGCCGAAATTTCTCCGGGTTTGCCTTTTACAGCGCCAAAGGTACGAAACAGATGTTTTTTGCTGCCGAACAACTGTACCTTTTTGCCAGCAAGCGTCGTCCAGGCGCCCGGTGCCGGGTCGCACCCGCGAATGAGATTGTGGACGTAGTCGACGTGATTGTTCCAATGCACCCGGCCTTCTGCCGCACGGCACCAGCCTTCGTAGCTGGCTTGTGATTCATCCTGCACCGTTTCGCTGTGTTTGCCGGCCACCACCAGGTCCGCCGCTTCAAGCATCGCTGCCACACCCATCGGAAAGAGGCGGTCAAAATAGACGGTACCCAGGGTGTCGTCCGCGCTGATCGACGTTTCTTTTTGCAGAACGACTTCGCCTTCATCAAGGCCGTCGTTTGGGCGGAAAATAGTCAGACCGGTTTTGGTTTCGCCTTTGATGATCGGCCAGTTGATCGAGCTTGGTCCGCGATACTTCGGCAGTAGTGATGGGTGATATTGAATGGTGCCGTGCTTCGGTATTTTCACGAAATCCTGTGGCGCGAATTGTAGTACGAACGCCATGATGCCGATGTCGACGTCAAGCGCTTTCATCGTGTCGCGCGCCTGCCCGTCCTTGAGCGACGGGAACTGAAACAAACGCAAGCCTTTCTCCTGCGCGGCTACACGAAGCGCATCGGGCTTGGCGCCGTCTTTTTCCGGCGCACAGAAGACGCCGGCAACTTCATCGCCGCGATCGAGGAATGCCTCCAGAACCGACTTGCCGAAGTCCTGCTGACCGATGATTGCAATCTTCATGAGTAACCTTTACGTAGAACGCCATTTGACGCGCTTTTCCGAACAAAATTGGCTGAAACGGCGCGCCAGCGCTAGAGTTTGTTAAAACTACTTTTTTGGTGGCAACGAAAACGCACCGGCAGTTTTCAGCGCGGACACTTTTGCATCATCGTAACCCAGTACATTTTTCAATACATCGTCGGTGTGCTCGCCCAGCAACGGCGAACGTTCAATCCTGGCCGGTGATGCAGAGAGTTTGATGGGCATACCGACGTTGAACCATTTGCCGCGTTGCGGATGATCGAGCTCTACATACATTTCACGACCGCGCACATGCTCGTCTGTCGCCAAATCCTCAGTCGACATGATGGGGCCACATGGAACGTCAAGCGGATTGAGGATCGCCATCACTTCGCGTTTGGTGTAATTGGCCGCAAACTTGTTGAGCAACGTCCACATAAGCTGCTGATTCTTGCGGCGTTCACCAATGGTCGCAAACTGTGGGTCGGCGGCCAATTCCGGCATGTCCAGTTCCGTCCCGACGCGCGCAGCCAGCGCCTGCCACACCGCCTCCTGCACGACGACGTAGATCCAGTCATTCGCGCCGTGCGGCTTGCAGTGAATTGCATTGCCAAGCTGGCCGCCGCCGGAGTCGTTGCCCGCGCGTGGGACTTCGCCCATGTTCTGGTACGTCGGCACTGAGTATTCAGCGAGCGCTTCACGGGTGAGGCGTTGATGGTCACGAAACTTGACGCGGCAAAGATTCATCACCCCGTCCATCATCGCCACCTCAACGTACTGGCCTTCGCCCGTACGGTTGGCTTGATGGAGCGCGGCTAACAGGCCGATCGCCAGATGCAGCCCGGTACCCGAATCACCGATCTGCGCACCTGTCACGAACGGCGCGCCATCGGGAACGCCGGTAGTACTCATTGAGCCGCCCATGGCTTGTGCCACGTTCTCATAGGCTTTGAACTCGGCGTAGGGGCCGCTGGAGCCGAAGCCCTTGATTGAGCCCATGACGATCTTCGGATTGATTTCGTGAATCTTTTCCCAAGTAAAGCCGAAACGGTCCAGGACGCCGGGACCGAAATTTTCCATGATGATGTCGCATTTGGCGAGCAGGTCGACAAATACCGCCTTGCCGTCGGGCGATTTCATGTTCACGGTGATCGAGCGCTTGTTGCAGTTGAGCATCGTGAAATAGAGACTGTCTGCGCCAGGAACGTCGCGCAATTGGCCCCTCGTGGCGTCGCCCTGCGGTGGCTCAAACTTGATGACGTCTGCGCCCATCCAGGCGAGCAGTTGCGAACAGGTCGGGCCGGCTTGGACATGCGTCATGTCGAGAATTCTGACTCCTTTAAGCGCTTCCATTAGCTTATTACCTCCATGTCCAAGCCGCCATGCCGTATCGGCTCGGCGCATCCCCGGACTTGCGCCCGGGGCCCCTGCTTCCGGCCTCCCGGCATTGCCTGAACATGCGTCATATCCAGAATACGTACACCCTTCAATGCTTCCATTCAGTTCTCCAGAAACTCTTCGGCAGAGGCAAGACTACCCCGCTCTTCCAATCAATTAAACTATTTCTTCTTAGCGCTCTGCGGATTCAGACTGGTGATGCGACCACTCTCGGTGCCGGCAGTTTCATCAATCACAGCATTGATGAGCGTGGGCTTCTTCGAGCGAATAGCCTCTTCCATGGCCGTTCTCAACTCCGTCGGCGTGGTTGCATTCACACCAACGCCGCCGAACGCCTCCATAATTTTGTCATAGCGCGCACCCTTGACGAACACCGTTGGCGCCACGTCAGTGCCGCCGGTCGGATTGACATCCGTGCCCTTGTAAACACCGTTGTTATTCATGACCACGACGCACACCGGCAGGTTGTAGCGGCAGATCGTCTCCACCTCCATGCCGGAAAAGCCGAAGGCGCTATCGCCCTCGATAGCGATCACGTTCTGGCCTGTTTCCACAGCAGCGGCAACGGCAAAGCCCATACCAATTCCCATAATGCCCCAGGTGCCGACGTCAAGGCGTTTCCGCGGCTTGTACATGTCAACGATCGAGCGGGTGAAATCCAATGCGTTCGCACCTTCGTTTACCAGCATGGCGTCCGGATTTGCTTTGACGATGTCGCGCACCACATTCAGCGCGCTGTGGAAATTCATCGGCACCGGGTCCTTGGCGAGGGTCTCAGCCATCTTTGCCAGGTTCTTGTTCTTCCGCTCAGAAATGGCCGCAAGCCAGTCCGCGGGCGGCTTGACCCAGTTGGCTCCGATGCCCGCAAGCAGTGCGGACACACAAGAACCAATGTCACCGACCAGTGGCGCGTCGATGCGCACGTTGCTGTCCGCCTCGGTTGGCGAAATGTCGATCTGAATAAACTTCTGGCCTCCCCAGGCCTTGTGGTCTTTGCCACCCCAGGTCTTGCCTTTGCCTTGCGACAGTAGCCAGTTCAGGCGTGCGCCGACAAGTACCACGACATCCGCCTCGGGCAGCACATAGGAACGTGCGGCGGCGGCGGACTGCGCATGCGTATCTGGAAGCAGCCCCTTGGCCATGGACATCGGCAAGTAGGGGATGCCGGTGCGCTCGACCAAGGCACGGATGGCCTCGTCGGCCTGCGCGTATGCAGCGCCCTTTCCCAGCAAAATCAGCGGACGCTTTGCGCCCTTGAGCAGCATTAATGCGCGCTCGACTGCATCACCTGCAGGAATCTGCCGCGGCGCGGCGTCGACAACGTTGATCAGCGAATTCCTGCCTGCTTCAGCATCCATGGTTTGGCCGAAAAGCTTGGCCGGCAAATCGAGATAGACACCGCCAGGACGACCGGAAACGGCAGCGCGGATGGCACGCGCCACGCCAATACCGATGTCCTCAGCATTTAGCACCCTGAAGGCCGCTTTGCAAAGCGGCTTGGCGATGGCCAACTGGTCCATCTCTTCGTAATCCCCCTGCTGCAGGTCGACAATCTCGCGTTCACTGGAACCCGAGATCAAGATCATCGGAAAGCAATTAGTGGTAGCGTTCGCCAGCGCGGTCAACCCGTTAAGAAATCCGGGCGCTGAAACGGTCAGGCAGACACCCGGCTTCTGGCTGATGAACCCCGCGATCGCTGCAGCATTACCAGCATTCTGCTCGTGCCGGAATGAGATCATGCGCATTCCCGCAGCCTGTGCCTTACGCGTAAGGTCCGTGATCGGTATTCCCGGCAGGCCGTAAATGGTATTTAGCCCATTGAGCTTCAGAGCGTCGATAACCAGATGAAAACCATCGGTCAGTTCCGGGGATTGTGCATCAGGTGTCATGCTGGGATGCCTCGCGCTTTCTCGGTCAATTCAGGCAGTCAATTGAGCCAGTAGTTTTTTGTTGGTTACGATCCGGGAAGTAAAGCCAATCGGACTCCACTCAATTGGTGAATGCCTCAGTACTCGATAAAATATGTATCGCGCTCACCTGTGGATATGTGGGCGCGCTAAAGGGAGCGTTTTCTGTACTCAAACCATTCTCCTCAAAATAATTTTTATGTTGCGACGCAATCATGGGTTAATTCTTTGCCAAGGTTGAGCGACACGAACGACTTGTTGACTTGCATCAAGCCGCAAGAATCGCGACTTACGCTTTGTGAGTACGCATCATAAAAATGCCACAATAGAGTCGCCTTGATGCCTGTCAATAGTCAACGGAAACTGCCATGACACTGCTTTCTGCTCACCCTCAACGCGAGCTCATTCGTACCCAGTTAGCGCGCAATATTGTCCTGCGTACGCTTAAGCCGCGCGCTTTCGCCGAGCTTGAAAAATATTTGTCGATCACCGACCACAAGAAAGGAGATTTGTTGCTGGGCCAGGGCGATCACGACATGGCCCAGTACTTCATTCTCGATGGCATCCTGAAACGTGTCGTCGCGAATCAGGAAGGCAAGGAAATGATCTTGCGCTTCTCGAAAGAGGACGAGATGGACACCAGCTACGCGGCCTGGCGGCTACGTACACCCGCGCCTTACTCGATCCGCGCGGTGATGCGAGCGCGCGTGGCGCAATTGCCCATGGAACAGTGGGTTGAGTTCCTCGAAAAGCACCACTCAATCAAGGACGACTTTGAATACGAAGTCATGCACCTGATGTCAGAAGTCATGGCGCACACCATCACATTGCATATGCTGGACGCGCAGGGACGCGTCCAGCGATTTCTACGCAAACATCCGGACCTCTACGAGCGGGTGCCGATGAAAGAACTGGCCTCGTACATGAATCTGTCCGCTGAAACGCTTTCGCGCCTGAAGCAAAAGGGCAAGATTCAGGCGATTCTCGCTCGATAAATAGTCGATTGCTGACAGGTGTTGCAAACTGCCCTTGCACTCACGCGCCAACGGATAAATCGTTTGCAGCACCCATAGCAAATAGCAATGCGCGCAGCGACAATGAGTGGCGCAAAAAAGTGTACTTACACTTCTCCTGCGATTCGCTTTCTGATGATCGGCCTCAGAATGAACAGTGCCATGAACGCCGCGAGTACATCGAACGCACCTGCGATGTAGTACGGCACCGAGAAGGAGCCGGCATAGGAGGCCGCCACCGCGGCGGCACCATAGCCGGCCATGATCGAAGCCAGCCCTTTGGCCGTGTACAGTATTCCGTAGTTGCCGGACGCGTTTTTCGGTCCGAAGACGTCTCCAGTAATCGCGGAGAACAAGGCATATATCTCGCCCCAGGCCAGGAAGACGAATGGCATCAGGATCATGAATGCAATCGGCATGCCCATGATTTGCGTCATCAGCAGGATCAATATACCTTCGAGCAGAAACGCAAAGGCCATTGTGTACTCACGGCCGAATTTATCGGATATCGCACCCCACATGATCCTGGCAAACGCATTGGTCACGCCGGCAATCGTGGCGGTGAGGGGAACAATGGCGATCCCGAAAAATGTTGCGTCCGCGACGTTTAGTGACTTGGCGATTTGCGACATGTTGCCGGTGGTCATCAGTCCGCCGGTGCAGACCATGAGGAACATGAAGTACATGATGTAAAACTCTTTTTGCGACAACATCTGCTTGGCGGAAAAATCTTTCCGTGTCTGCGCCACAGCTTTGGGCTGCACCCAGTCGACGGGCAACCAGCCTTTCGGCGGATGATGAAGGATAAACGCCATGGCGATTGCCACGATACCTTGGCCGATACCCCACGCGGTCATGGCACCCGCCCAGCCCATGGATGCGATCGTGCCGCTGATCGGTATCAGCGTCAGCGCCGATCCGCCGCCAAACCCGGCGGCAGTCAGTCCAGCTGCCAGTCCCCTCTTGTCGGGGAACCATTTGATGGCATTAGCGACGGTGGCGATATAGATAATGCCAGCGCCGGTTCCGGCAAGCACGCCGTAATACATGTACAAATGGAAAACCGAGGTTGCAAACATCCCGCCTAGTGTCCAGCCAAGCAGGATCATCACCGACCCGATCAGCATCAGATTGCGGATGCCAAACTTATCGATAAAGTATCCCGCAACCGGCACCGGCCAAGTCTCGAAGAGAATGAACAGCGTGTAAATGAGCGCAATATCCTTGTACTCGACGCCGGGGAATTGCTGCTTCAACCCCGGTGTAAAGAGCGTAAAGGAATACTGAAAATTTGAGATGACAACCATCGCCATCACACCGGCCGCCAACTGAATCCACCGGTTGCCAACAATCGGCCCCAGCGTTTGCTTTGCAAGATCGACCTGTGCGGTATTCTCGATTGACATTTCACTTCCTCCGATAAAACATTTTTTTGGGTGGTCCTTTGCGTTGTAACTGGCAATGGATCCTCAATGCGTGGCGAGCGATGTATCCCGCTCTTCCATGTCGTTTGCTGCAGCGCACCACGACCAATATCGTCTGTACGCACTACAAGCTCGATATTTCTCCTTTCAGACGACGGTCGCCATGACGTGGGTCAGTTTCGCGTGCATGGTCGACAATTGCAGGTACGCCGTGGCGACTGGATTTCATCAGCAGAGTGCGTTTGTCACCCTGCGTAGCGTCCCGGTCAGGAAGGCCGTTGCCGCGCCGACAATACTTTGCCAATGCCCACCACGAATATGGCGCCGGCTGCAGCAGCCAGATATTCAAACCACTGCGGATATTGCGAAGTAAAAGGCTTGAGGACCTTTTCATCCCACGCCATTTCACCCGCCACCCAACCAATCAGCGCGGCACCGATCGTGATGACGACTGGATACTTCTCCATCACCTTGATGAGAATGGTGCTGGCATAAATGATCAGCGGGATGCTGATGGCCAAACCAATAATGACGAGTAACCAATCCCCCTTGGCCGCAGCCGCAACGGCAATCACATTGTCGAGACTCATCACCAAATCAGCGATCAGTATCGTTTTGATCGCATCAAACATCGTGTGGTGAGTCTTTATGCCGTCGTCACCTTCATCCGCGTCGGACAGGAGCTTCACGCCAATCCATAGCAGCAAAGCTGAACCCACCAGCTTTAGCCAGGCGAATTGCAACAACGCCACGGCAAAAATCGTCAATATGATCCGCATGACGATGGCAGCGGCACTGCCCCAAAAAATGGCTTTCTTCTGCTGCTCCGGCGGCAGGCTACGTGCTGCGAGGGCGATGACGACGGCGTTGTCGCCGGAAAGAATAATGTTTACGCCAATGATTTTCAGCAAAGCGGTCCAAAACAGCGGGGTCAGGATATCCATGAAGTCGATTCTCGGTTCGGGTTAGCGATCAGCCATGCATCCGGCTCGTTGAGGCGATAGAATAAGTCATCCGGACCTCGGTGATAAACATTGCTGTTATATGCATACAAACCGTCCTGCCATGGTTGTAGACCGTCACACAAAAGTCCCCCGTCGGGTGAATCGTTTTTACGCCTCACTCCTCACGCTTACATTGATGCTCGGCAAGATTGGCCCTGTGCATGCGCAGTCGGCACCGTTCATCCCGGTAAACAAGCCAGTGCGCAGTGATGCGGCAGTTGCTCTTTCATCGACCGCCGTCGCCTCGGTAGCGCCGTCGATTACAAAATCGTTACCTGGTGCTGCGGCAGTCGCGCAACATGTTTCCGCTGGCGACAAAGACGTGCTCGCTGCGCGTGCCGCGTTTGAACGGCGTGACCTCAAATCGCTGGCGTCGTCAAGAGACAGGTTGAATAACCCGTCCGCCAATTTACATACACTCGCGTCGTACTCGCAATATTGGTGGCTGTCGGCAAATCTGGCACAGGCAGGCGCATTCGCCGTCACCAACGCGGCTGAAATTCGCGCCTTCCTGGCGGCCAATCCGAATTCAGTTGTTTCGGACAGTCTTCGCCGCGACTGGCTGAAAATTCTTGGCAAGCTCGATCAATGGGAGCTGTTTGCGGCTGAGGCGCCCTTGCTCAACAGCGACGACGCTGAAATCACCTGTCACCAATGGCGCAACCGGCTAAACCGCAGCGACCGGGATGCGCTAACTGAGGCCAAAGCATTCTGGACCGCTGCCCGCCCTGCTCCCAGTGCTTGTGACGACGTGTTTGCGCGCCTGTTTTCTGAAAAAACAATATCTACGGGCGACGCCTGGCTGAGAGTCCGAACCTTGCTCGAAAATAATCAACTTTCCGACGCGCGGAAGAGCGCGGCGCTGATTCCCAATGTCCCGACCAGTTTTGAACGCAATACCGCTCTCGTCGGCCAGAACCCAGCGCAATTTTTGCAGAGCGAGAAGCCGCAACCCGCGTCTCAAAGCTCTGTAGAGATATTCCTGTTCGCTGTCACGCGTCTCGCGCGCACTGATGCTGATCGCGCGGCAACGTTGCTGGATGCACACGGAAAAAACCTTGCCGCTGGCGATCAGGCCTATGCGTGGGCACAAGTCGGTCTATACGGTGCGATGCAGCATGATGTTGGTGCAATCGGCTGGTTTGAACGTGCCGGGTCCAAGCTCAATGATTCGCAGGCGGGATGGAAAGCGCGTGCCGCAATGCGGGCAGGCGACTGGGCGAATGTGCGCGCCGCCATCGGTGCCATGTCAGAGCCGGAGCGGCGCGAATCCACATGGCGGTATTGGCTGGCGCGTGCTGCGCAACAAACCGGCGACATCGAGAGCGCCCGCGCGTTACGCGAACCGTTGGCACGTGAAAATAATTTTTATGGCGTGCTTTCTTCCGAGGAGCTCGGCTTGTCGACGCGCCCCAGCTGGCAGGGTTGGAAGCCGTCGCGCGCCGAAGTCGATTTAGTCATTCAACGGCCAGCGATCGCGCGCGCGCTGGCACTCTACCGGCTCGACTTGAGGACCGAAGGTCTACGGGAATGGCTATACGGCATTCGCGATATGGATGATCAGCAATTGCTTGCGGCTGCCGAGGCTGCGCGCGCTGCGAATATTCCGGATCGCGCCATCAACACTGCCGAAAAAACCCTTGCGGTGCACGACTTTGCACAGCGCTATCCCACCCCCCATCGCGCGGACCTGGCTACACGCGTACTGGCGCAAGGTCTCGATGAGGCCTGGGTGTATGGCTTGATCCGGCAGGAAAGCCGGTTCATGGCTGACGCAAAGTCACGGGCCGGCGCGATGGGCTTGATGCAATTGATGCCGGCAACGGCAACCTGGGCGGCAAAAAAAGTCAGCATGGAGCGCTTTTCGCTGGCCAGGGTCACCGATGTGCCGGTAAATCTCAACCTTGGCGCGTTTTACCTGCGCCATGTTCTGGATGATCTAGGCCACCCCGTGCTGGCAACGGCGGGTTACAACGCCGGACCCGGGCGGGCTAGACGCTGGCGAGCGACACAAGCGCTGGAAGGCGCGATCTATGCCGAATCGATTCCTTTTAACGAAACCCGTGACTACGTCAAAAAAGTGATGGTCAATGCGTGGTTTTACGCACAACAGGCTGGCGCCACCACACGCCGCCTGAAGGAAATGATGGGTACTGTGCCGGGGAGCAGCGAAGGGGGGGGTGGCGTTAGCAGCCTGGTCGCAGTGAAAGGCACTCTGCAATAATCTGTGCGGGCGACGCCAACTCCACGACGAACTGGAACACAAAATGATAATCAACAAAGTGCTGCTGCTCGGTGGGTCAGGCTTTATCGGTGCATCGGTCGCTGAACAATTGGCGCGGCAGGAAATTTTCGTCACCGTTCCAACGCGTCGACGCGAGCGTGGCAAACATCTTTTCCTGCTGCCGACGGTCGATGTTGTAGAAGCAGATGTGTTCAATGCCTCGCAACTTGAGCAATTGGTGAGTGGCCATGACGCAGTCATCAATCTGGTCGGTATTCTTCACGGCGATTTTGAACGCGTCCATGTGACACTTCCCAAAATGGTCGCGGAGGCCTGCGCAAAAACCGGTGTCGCCCGCTTGATACATATGAGCGCACTCAACGCGGACATTAATGGTCCCAGCGAGTACTTGCGTTCGCGTGGCCGTGGTGAGGCGGCTGTCTGGAGCGTTTGTAAAGCGAATCCGGCACTTAAAGTCACGATGTTCAGACCGTCTGTTGTCTTCGGCGAAAACGACGAATTCCTGAATCTGTTTGCCGGGCTTTTGAAGTTTTTTCCGGTGTTACCGCTGGGCTCACCGGACGCCAGGTTTCAGCCGGTATGGGTTGAAGATGTGGCCCACGCCCTCGTCAGCAGCATCAACTCGCTGGCAACAAGCAACCAAACCTATGTTCTCGTTGGCCCGAACGTTTACACCTTGCGCGCGCTAGTGGAGTTTGTCGCCGCCCTTACAGCCAGGCGCCGCCTTCTCATTGGCTTGGGCGCTACGCTCTCCATGCTGCAAGCTAGCGTGTTTGGCATGCTGCCTGGAAAATTGATAACCCCCGACAACGTGCGGTCAATGAGCCTGCCCAGCACTTCAGACCAACCATTTCCGGCTCTATTCGGTCGTGCCGCGGCAATGGAAAGCGTGGTGCCGACATACTTGGGGCGCGATGCCGGTGGCAGCCGCAATAAGTATCAACAATTTCGCGACGCCGCAGGACGCTAGCCAGCCACCATGTCACTCATCTTAGTCATCGGCAATAAAAACTATTCATCCTGGTCAATGCGGCCATGGGTACTGTTGAAACAATTTGGCATTCCTTTCGACGAGGTCATGCTCAAGTTCGAGAGTAGCGAATGGAACGAGCGCATCGCCCGTTTAGCACCGACACGGAAGGTGCCGACGCTGTGGGATGGGGAGCCGGGGGCTGCCAACGCAATTGCAGTTTGGGAAACCATCGCCATCATCGAATACATTGCCGAGTGCTTTCCGCAATTTGACATCTGGCCTAAAAATATTGCAGCGCGGGCCTTGGCGCGTGCGATTTCTGCTGAAATGCACGCCGGTTTTCAGGCGCTGCGGAGTAGTATGCCGATGAATATTCGCAGTCAGTACCCTGGCAAAGGCATGCAGGCTGGTGTCGCCGAGAATATTGCTCGCGTGGAAGCGATCTGGCTTTCCACGCGCGAACGCTTTGGCTCGCACACGGATGCGCCGTTTCTGTTTGGCCAGTTTTGTGCTGCCGACGCGATGTTCGCACCGGTGGTCATGCGCTTCCATACCTACGCGCCACCACTTGCAGCAGCAACGCTGCAATATTGCGAAGCCATGAAAGCCGCGCCGGGTATTGCCGCATGGATGGCTGAAGCACGCCTTGAAACCGAGTTTGTGGGTTTCGACGAGCCGTACGCCTCCGCGCCTGCGTAAGCCTCTGCAATGAAGGTTTTCGAAGTTGGCGGTTCAGTCCGCGATGCGCTGCTTGGACTGCAAAGCAAGGATCACGATTACGTTGTCGTTGGCGCCACACCGGAGGAGATGGTCTCGCTGGGCTATAAGCCGGTCGGTGCTGATTTTCCCGTATTCCTGCACCCCGACACGCACGCTGAATATGCTCTCGCGCGTACTGAGCGGAAAACCGCGCCCGGTTACCAGGGCTTTGTATTTCACACCTCAGCCGATGTCACGCTGGAGGAGGATCTCGCCCGTCGCGATTTCACCATCAATGCCATTGCGCGCGACACCGACGGCACGCTGATAGATCTTTATGGTGGCGTCGCCGATATCCATGCGCATGTGCTACGCCATGTCGGCGCGGCCTTCGTGGAAGACCCGGTGCGTGTGCTGCGCGCTGCGCGCTTTGCAGCACGATTCGCCGAGCTTGGCTTTCAAATCGCGCCTGAGACCAAAGCTTTGATGCAGGCTATCGCGCAGTCCGGTGAGCTTGACCATTTGGTACCCGAGCGCGTCTGGCAGGAGCTGGCACGCGGGATGATGGAAGCCACGCCATCAAGAATGTTTGATGTGTTGCGCGATTGCGGAGCATTGACGAGGCTGCTCCCGGAAGTGGATCGCCTATTTGGCGTACCGCAACCGGCAAAATCGCACCCCGAGATAGACACAGGTGTTCACGTCATGATGGTGCTGGACTATGCGGCGTCAAGCAACCACACACTGCCGATTCGCTTTGCTGCGCTGGGGCACGATTTAGGTAAGGGCACAACGCCGCAGAAATTCTGGCCACGTCATCCTGGTCACGAAGAAAGTAGCGTGAACCTGGTCGATGGTTTGTGCGACCGCTTGCGCATTCCCGGCGAGTGCCGCGACCTCGCAAAAATGACGGCCCGCTGGCACGGTGAAGCGCACGCTGCCGCACAGATGAGTGCCGAAAAACTGCTGGCCATGTTTGACGCAACCGATGCCTTGCGCCGTCCTGCGCGTTTCAGCGATTTCGTCGCGGCTTGCGTTTGCGATCACTACGGTCGGCTGGGTTTTGAAAATACGCCGTACCCGCAGAAGGACTTTTTGCTTGCTGCATTGTCGAATTTGCAGACACTTGATTTCAGCAGCATCGCAAAAGCAAATGCTCACGATATTCCTGGTGCGATCAGCCGTGCCAAGCTTGAACAACTACAACGATTCATTGAAGAAAGGAAAGCAGCATGACAAATGCCATTCGAATTCACGAGCACGGCGGTCCGGAAGTCCTGAAATGGGAAGCAATTGACGTTGGCAACCCCGGCGAAAAAGAGCTTCGAGTTCGCCATACCGCCGTTGGATTGAACTACATCGACACCTATCACCGCACCGGTCTCTACAAAATCGCGCTGCCTAGCGTCATCGGCCGGGAGGGTGCTGGCTTGGTTGAGGCTGTTGGTGCCGGTGTCACCGACTTTAAAGTTGGTGACCGCGTTGCCTACGCATCGGCGCCGATTGGGTCTTATGCAGAAGTACGGTTGATTGCTGCCGATCGGGTAGTGAAAATTCCCGATGGCGTCAGTGACCAGCAGGCTGCATCGATGATGCTCAAAGGCATGACCGCACAATATCTGATTCGCCGCTCGCACACCGTCAAGCCAGGCGACACTATCCTGTTTCATGCTGCTGCGGGCGGTGTTGGCTTGATCCTCTGCCAATGGGCCAAGCATCTGGGTGCCACAGTCATCGGCACCGTCGGCAGTGAAGAGAAAGGCGTGCTCGCAAAAGCCAATGGCTGTGACCACGTCATCAACTATCGCAGCGAAGACTTCGTCGCACGGGTTGCCGAAATCACCGGCGGCCAGAAATGCGCAGTGGTTTACGACGGCGTCGGCAAGGATACCTTCATGAAATCGCTGGACTGCGTGCGGCCGCGCGGTCTGGTGGCTCTGTTCGGCAATGCGTCGGGCAAGGTCGAGCCGCTCGACCTTGGTCTGCTTGCGGCAAAAGGCTCGTTGTTCGTCACCCGGCCCACGCTTGACACCCATGTGGCGTCACGCGCAGAGTTGCTTGCGACCGCCAATGAACTGTTCGATGTGGTGGCACGTGGAATCGTCAAAATAGAAATCAACCAGACCTACGCACTGAAAGACGCTGCGCAAGCGCATCGGGATCTGGAAGCACGCAAAACCACTGGTTCGACGGTGTTTATTCCCTGAGATCGCAGCCTTCGATCACCGCATTTTCGCATCACGACACGCGTAATAATAAGGAGAGCATTTGATGGAGTCCAAAAGAGTTTTCACCCGCTACCTCATGGCCGTCGGCACAGCGTTCGCACTCCTGCCGGCAGTTATCCTGGCTCAGGGTTACCCCAATAAGCCGATAAAGTTAATCGTACCGTTTGCACCTGCGGGTACCACTGATATCGTCGCGCGCATCGTCGCCGACCAGCTCTCAAAAGAACTGGGCCAAACGGTTATCGTTGAAAACCGCGGCGGCGGCGGCGGCTCAATCGGCGCTGACGTGGTTGCCAAATCTGCGCCTGACGGTTACACACTCGGCGTCGCTACTGTTTCGACAATGGCTGTCAATCCTGCCGCGAACCCGAGGATTCCATACAACAACTTTACCGACTTCATCCCTGTTACTAAGTTCGTGGCCGTTCCAAATGTGCTGTGCGTACACCCTTCCGTACCGGCAAAAGACTTCAAGGAGTTTGTCGAGCTTCTGAAAAAGAATCCGGGTAAATACGCGTTTGCCACATCTGGCACGGCGGGCATCAGCCACATGATGGGTGAGCTGTTTCTTAATGCGAGTGGCACCGACATGGTCCATATCCCCTACAAGGGCGCCGGTCCGGCAGTGATCGATGTCGTCGGCGGACAGGTACCGGTGTTGTTCGACAACCTGCCATCCTCGAAAGCGCAAATTGACGCAGGTAAGATGCGTCTGCTCGCCGTCGCTGCGCCGAAGCGACTCGCAGCCTATCCGAATGTACCGACCTTCGCCGAGCTCGGCATGCCGGAAGTGAACGATCCGGCCTGGTACGGCTTGGTCGTTCCCGCCAAGACGCCGAAAGAAATCGTCGACAAGCTGTTCGCGGCTTCGGTGAAAGCTGTGAACAATCCTGCAACCAAAGCGAAACTCGCGCAGCAGGGTGCCGACCCGGTTGCCAACACCCCGGCAGAGTTTGCCAAAGACATCAAAGTCGAATACGACAAGATGAAAGCGATCGTCATCAAGAAGGGCATCAAGCTGGATTGAGTGCGTGTTTTAGGTGCGTAACGTGAAAGCCCCACGTTGCGGGACTTTCTATCAAAGATACAAACTCAAGCATTGGCGGGCTTCTTCGACCATAAACGCCTGGAAAGTACCGCCAAATGGCGATCTACGATGGAGAATGCGCTGGTAACAGTGATTGCGGCATGCTGCTCTACAAACGCATGCACGTTCGACGGTGAACTCGCGGCGCCAGACGCGACGTTACGGAGAGTCGACAAGTCGCCGAGCGGTGTCGTTCACCTGGCGTCATCCATAACGAGAACAACCTGTCATACATGTGTGTAATTGGTACCACGATCAGGGGATGCATGTGCCATAGCGTACCGGCTTACAATCGGGACTCGACCAGCACACAAGAACAATATGCCCCGCGTACTAATCGTTGAAGATGATCCCGCCTTTCGCGCCCGCTACACAGCGATGCTGGCCAACGACCCTTCGTTTGAAGTCGTGGCCAGCGTCGCGACCGGTGCGGAGGGTCTGGCGATGTTGGACCTAAGAAAACCCGATGTGCTGCTGGTGGATTTGGGATTGCCTGACATTAGTGGTATTGAGGTCATTCGCCACGCCAGCCAAACGCTGCCCAAATGCGAGTGCATGGTGGTGACCGTTTTTGGCGATGAAGAGCATGTATTGGCCTCAATTGAGGCGGGCGCCGCAGGCTATTTACTCAAGGATGCCTCGGAGGAAAGCTTCCTCTCAGGCATTCGGGAACTGATCAACGGCGGGTCTCCGATCAGTCCAATCATTGCCCGCCGCCTGTTGAAGCGATTTCAAGCCGAGCCGGCTGCCGCCAGCATTACGGTGGATACCGATGATGGTGGCGATAGCGTTGCGTTGTCGGATCGCGAACGCGAGATTCTGCTACTTGCCTCCAAGGGCTTCAATTATCCGGAAATGGGTAAACTGATGAACATCTCGCCGCACACCGTAACCAGCCATGTCAAAAAAATCTACCGCAAGCTTGCGGTGCACTCGCGTGGCGAAGCGGTATTCGAGGCCAACCGGATGGGTCTCATCCGTACTCTGTAGTTTGACCACGCTGCCTGGTGTCTAGTTGCGTAAGCCTTGCTACGTTCGAATCGTTTTGCATCCCACGCGATGTCGCTGCAAATGTTCCAATAGCGTTGCTATTACTGCGCTCATTGCAGCCCTGCGCGCCTAATCCCGTGGGCGCAAAACGATTCTCGGTGGAACGCAGACTTATGCAACTAAACACTAGCCGCGCGCTCCGGTCGATTCTGCTTACCGTTTCGCTGGCAGCGGCGTCGATATCCCATTGCCAGATAGTGCCGCCCGCGAGCCCGGCTTTACAACAATCTGGCCCCAGTCCTGACATTGAATTGACCAAAGCAGAATTCGCTTTGACCGGTGAAATACGCAGACCCGAAATAGCGACGAAATGGGAGCCGGTGGCATTGCCCGATAGCTGGCGCAAGCAGTCACGTGTACGCGATCGCCCGGGCTGGTATCGGCTGTACTTTGAGCTAGCGCAAGTTCCCGAAGCACCGCAAGCGATCTACATTCCGCGCATCACGAACAATATTGCCCTATATGTCAACGATGTATTACTTGGGGTCAGCGGCAATCTTGAAAAACGCGAGTTAAGCTGGAACGTCGCTCAACTATTCGTGGTGCCGCCAGGCATGCTCAGAGCCGGACGCAACGAGATTCTGATTCGGCTGCATCCTGATGGCCTGGTTCGCGCGGGGCTGTCGCGAATTTATGTTGGCGACGAAATGCGCACGCGCCACCAGTATGACAATCGCTTTTTCTACCAATCCACCGCACCAAAATTCATCGCGGCATTGCTCGCGTTGACGGCGCTGTTGTCGGCCTCGTTATGGGCAAGCCGGCGCCAGGAGGCTGTGTTCGGCTTTTTTGCGCTGCTATGTCTGGCGACCATTGCGCGCCTGTGGCATACGTTTACGCGCGACATTGAATCCTGGGGTTGGGTATTCGCAGCACCGTCGCTGTCGTGGATGATTGCGACACAGACCTATTTTGTTCTTCGCTTCTGCAATCAATCTTCGCCGCGCTTCGAACGCATCGTCGCGATCTTTGCCGCCACAGCAACGGCGTTACTGATGCTGGCATCGAGCCTAGCCGTTGTGGCAGCGGTATTTGTCGTCAACACCCTCGTCTCACTGGCCGTGTTGGTCGTACTGGCGCGCGCGCTTACCCGCGACGCGAAACTCGAAAACCTGACCCTCCTCGCGGCGCTGCTGATCAATTTCCTGCTAGCGATGCACGACTTGATCAATTATCAGGAGTTGCTTGATTTCGACACGCTGTATCTGTTGCCGCTAGGCGGGCCGCTCTTGTTGTTTGCGGTCGCCATCCTGTTGATACGTCGTTTTGTCGACGTGCTGCAAAAACATGAATCCCTCAACGCCGAGCTTGCCACACGTGTCTATGATCGCGAGCGTGAGCTGGCGCTGAGCTACGAGCGTCTGCGGGCGTTGGACCAGCAACGCACCACCGCCGAGGAGCGGCAGCGGCTGATGCGCGATATGCACGACGGCATAGGCTCACACCTGATGTCGACGCTGGCACTGGCGCGGGTGAGCACGCTCTCGCAGCATCAAATAGAAGAAACGCTCACCGATTGCATCGACGAACTCAAGCTCACCATCGACTCGCTGGAGCCGGTGGAAAGCGATCTGCTGGTGGTGCTGGGAAATTTGCGTTACCGCCTTGAGCCGCGTTTGCGCGCCGCAGGCATTTCGTTGGAGTGGGCAGTCAGCGACTTGCCGCCTCTGGCATATCTTGACCCTGAAAATGTGCGCAGCATACTGCGCATCGTGCAGGAAGCCTTCACCAATACACTCAAGCACGCGCATGCCAAGCGCATAACTCTCTCAACCGGAGTTGACTACACCAACGCCCGGTTATTTGTTCGCGTCACTGACGATGGCGTCGGCGCAAACTCCAGCGAAGCTACAGGGCGCGGACTCGCTAACATGAAAATTCGTGCAGGAAAATTGCACGGTGAACTTGAATTTTTGACGCTAAAGGGCGGCGGTACCTGCGTGAATCTGTATTTGCCCTTGGCCAAGATCTTGTAGACCCCGCTTAGGTATCAAACCCCAGTAGCGGCGGGGCTTTTCAGACAAAATGCCGTCGAACGCCCGTACTTGCTAGACTTTTGTCTAAATTTCCACTTGAGAACCGAGTTCGACCACCCGGTTTGACGGAATCTGAAAGTAGTCGGATGCCTTTGCCGCCAGGTGGGACATCCAGACAAACAAATGTTCGCGCCAAAGCGCCATGCCGCCACCCGGGGTCGCGATCAGCGTTTCGCGATTGATGAAAAAGCTCGTGTCCATCATGTCAAAGCTCATCGATTGCAGTTTGCAATCGGCAAGCATGACGGGAATATCCGGCGTTTCTTTGAAGCCGAAATGTCCAGTGACTTTCCAGAATCCGTTGTTGAGGTCTTCGATCCACACGTAATCTTCTTTGGGCACAAATGGAATATCTTCAATCACGACCGAGAGAATGATCACGCGCTCGTGTAGCACCTTGTTGTGCTTAAGGTTATGCAGCATCGCGTTTGGTACCCCATCCGGACTGGTGGTCATGAAGATCCCTGTTCCAGGGACCTTGTGAGGCGGACTCAATGCAAGGGAATCGACAAACAATTTGAGTGGCATTGCACCCTCGTTTGAATGCTTGCGAACGATCAGGCGCCCGCGCCACCAGGTGCTCATGATCGTGAACATGACCACGCCCAGCACCAGAGGGAACCAGCCACCGTCCAACACCTTGGTCAGGCAGGCGCTGAGGAACATGACATCGTTGCCCACGACGATGCCCGTCAGCCCGAGTGCGAGATATTTGTTCCAGCGCCAAATTCGCGTCATCACGACAAACAGCAACAGCGTATCGATCAACATGGTGATGGTCACAGCGATACCGTAGGCGCTGGCGAGATTGCTCGAATTCTTGAAGCCCAGCACGAGCAACACGATCGCCGCCAGCATGAACCAGTTGACAAACGGAACGTAGATTTGGCCTTCCTCCCGTTCACTGGTGTGATTGATCGCAAATCGCGGTAGATAGCCAAGCTGAATTGCCTGCTTTGTCAGGCTGAAGGCACCTGAGATTACCGCCTGAGACGCGATTACCGCCGCAACTGAAGCAAGGACGATCATCGGTAATAAAGCCCATTCTGGAACCATCAAGTAAAACGGGTTTTTTACGGCTTCCGGATTGGTCAGCAACAGCGCCCCCTGCCCGAAATAATTCAGCAGGAGAGCCGGCCAGACGAGCCAGAACCAGGCCATGCGGATTGGCTTTCTTCCAAAATGTCCCATGTCCGCGTAGAGCGCCTCACCACCGGTGACACACAACACCACTGCACCTAACGTTATGAATGCAGCAAATTTGTGTTCGATCAGGAACGCGAAACTGTAATAGGGGTTGATAGCGGCAAGCACACCTGGATTCTTGGCAATCTGTGCAGCACCCGTTACGGCCAGAATTACAAACCACGCAATCATGGTGGGGCCAAAGAACTTACCGATCACGGCGGTCCCGTGGCGCTGAATCGCGAACAAGCCTACAAGAATGCCGATCGACAACGGCAACACAAATTTCTCCAGCGCCGGCGCATAAAGAGTCAGTCCTTCCACCGCTGACATGACCGACATGGCGGGCGTAATGATGCCGTCGCCATAAAACATGGCAGCACCAAAAATCCCCAATGAGGTGACAATCCAGCGCCCGCGCGAACTGGCGCGAAAACAGCGCTGCGCGAGCGCCGTCAGCGCAAGAATACCACCCTCCCCCCGGTTGTCCGCTCGCATCATGAACACCAGGTACTTAACAGTAACCAATGTCATTAATGACCAGAACATTAGCGACAGGATTCCCAGCACGGTGCCTTCATTGAGCGGAATGCCGTGCTCGGGGTTGAACGATTCCTTTAGCGCGTATAGCGGGCTGGTGCCAATGTCGCCAAACACGACACCGATGGCACCGATCGTCAGCGCACTTAGTTTCTTTTTAGAGGATTCCATTCGGATGGTGTCGACAACGTGGCCGGGCAATCAAGCGGCAAATCGCGGGATGACGGCAGAAGTTGATCGATATGATCCTGTTTGAGTTTGCTTTAGTTTTTGGGCTGCCGAACGGCTTGCAACCAGCTTGGTAAACTTCAGTGGCCGCCAAGGATAGCCCTCTTTTTGCTGCGGTGCAATATCCCCCGGCAATAGCAATTTTGCGCCCAGTTAGCCTTGACGAAAAGCCCGCTTCGGGCCATACTTCGCGCCTTTTCCGGGGAGCCGGGAAATCAGTTATCAAAAAAGGCCAATTAGCTCAGCCGGTTAGAGCGACGGAATCATAATCCGCAGGTCCCCTGTTCGAATCAGGGATTGGCCACCAGGACACTCGAAAAGGCCAGCGTTGCTGGCCTTTTCTCGTTAAGCCACCATAAACGGGCTGCGAAGCCCCAATTTGGCGACTCCGCTGCTCATCGTACAACAGTACGATTCCGCTGCTCGTTGCCAACTTGGAGCCTTTCGCCCCGTTTCTGATGGCTTCCACAGAATGCACTACCTGCCCGGGTTATTCCCCGTTTCCAGGAGACAAAAATGTCCGCCCCCAATACACCCAAGAAGGTTTTCATCAAGACTTTCGGTTGCCAGATGAATGAGTACGACTCGGACAAAATGGCTGACGTTCTCAATGCCTTTGAGGGCTTTGAAAAGACCGACAAGCCTGAACAGGCGGACGTGATTCTCTATAACTCCTGCTCGGTTCGCGAAAAAGCATCTGAAAAACTGTTCAGCGATTTGGGACGCATCCGCGAATTGAAGCTGGCAAATCCAGAGCTGCTGATCGGTGTTGGCGGTTGTGTGGCTTCTCAAGAGGGCGCTGCTATTGTCAAGCGCGCGCCGTATGTGGATCTTGTTTTCGGGCCGCAAACGCTGCACCGCCTGCCACAAATGATTCGGGCCAAACGCACCAGCGGTGATTCACAGGTCGACATCTCGTTTCCAGAAGTCGAAAAATTCGACAACCTGCCGCCGGCAAGGGTCGACGGCGTGACCGCATTTGTGTCGATCATGGAAGGCTGTTCGAAGTACTGCAGTTTTTGCGTGGTGCCGTACACCCGTGGTGAGGAAATATCGCGTTCGTTTGACAGCGTCATGGTCGATATCCGCGATCTTGTGTCGAAGGGGGTCAAAGAAGTAACCCTGCTCGGCCAGAACGTAAATGCATATGTCGGTGCAATGTCCGACGGCGAGTCGGCAGATTTCGCACTTCTATTAGCGGCGGTGCACGCCATCCCGGGCATCGAGCGCATCCGCTACACGACGTCGCATCCGCTTGAATTTACCCAGCGTTTGATCGACTGCTATGCAAAGCTGCCGAAGCTCGTTTCGCAATTGCATCTGCCCGTTCAGTCTGGTTCGGACAAGGTGCTAGCTGCGATGAAACGCAATTACACCGCGATGGAATACAAATCGATCATTCGCCGATTACGTGCAGTGCGGCCGGATATCTCCATCTCCAGTGACTTCATCATTGGCTTCCCGGGCGAAACCGAAGACGATTTCGAACGAACGATGAAACTGATCGAAGATATTCAATTCGACGGTAGCTTTTCGTTTATCTATTCGCGTCGCCCGGGCACACCGGCGGCAAGTCTGCTCGACGACACGCCGTACGAGGTGAAACTGAAACGCTTGCATCGCATGCAGAAAGGTCTGGATTCGCAGCTGCATGCCATCTCCAATGCAATGGTGGGCAGCACGCAGCGCGTACTCGTCGAGGGCGCCTCACGCAAGGATGCGCTGGAATTGATGGGGCGTACGGACAACAATCGCGTGGTGAATTTCCCCATCGTCGGACACGACGCGTTGCGACTGGTCGGGAAATTTGTCGATGTTTTGATCACCGGCGTCAGTCACTACACTTTGCGTGGCGAGATCAAAATTGCCGAAACCATTTCCTCCTGTTGATTCGGAACGATGATGGCTTTACTCATCGTTTCGCATTTCTCACCCTCTCCCTTGGGAGAGGGCAGGGGGTTTGGTGGGGGATTCGCGGGGCGTGCTCCGCGCCCACCAAACGGCATTCCGCTGCATCGGAATGCGCGCACTGCAAGTGAGGGGAACCGGCTCAAGATTTCTTCGTGCCGGTTCAATAGCGCATGAAGACGCATACGCTGGAGTTTTCATTCACGCCGATCGACAACCACCGGCTAGCATCGCTGTGCGGCTCGATGGATGCCAATATTCGGCAAATTGAAGCTGCGTTCGCTGTTTCTATCGCACGCCGTGGCGAGAAGTTTTCGGTCGCCGGTGAGCGCGACAAAATTGAACTGGCCGCCAAAGTGCTCAACCGCTTCTACGCCAAAGCGCACAAAGATCTGTCGATCGAAGAAATACAGTTGGGCATCGTCGAAATGAGCCATTCACGTGATGTCAAGAACCCCAAGCCTGCCGATGCGACGGCTGCAGAAGAAGTGACCTTGCAGACGAAACGGGCCGACCTGCGAGCGCGAACTGACCATCAGTCGCAATACATCAAGCAAATACAGACCCACGATATTACCTTCGGCGTCGGTCCCGCTGGCACCGGCAAGACTTATCTGGCGGTCGCTTGTGCGGTGGATGCGTTCGAACGCGATCTGGTCAAGCGCATCGTGTTAACGCGCCCGGCAGTTGAAGCCGGCGAGCGGCTCGGGTTCCTGCCGGGTGATTTATCGCAGAAGGTTGACCCCTACCTTCGGCCGCTATACGACGCGCTCTATGAGTTGCTCGGCTTCGACAAAGTGAGCCGCATGTTCGAACGCCAGCAGATCGAGGTCGCGCCACTTGCCTTTATGCGCGGACGTACGCTCAACCATTCCTTCATCATCCTGGATGAGGCGCAAAACACAACACCGGAACAAATGAAAATGTTCCTCACCCGCATCGGCTTTGGCACCAAAGCGGTCATCACGGGTGATGTGACGCAGGTGGACTTGAAGCATGGCACCACCAGTGGGCTCATTGATGCTAGAAATGTGCTTCACGGTGTTCGCGGCATTGCTTTTACCATTTTCCAGGCCAATGACGTCGTGCGCCACCCGCTTGTGCAATCCATTGTGACGGCCTATGAAGCCCACCGTCGCATGCGCTAGACATTATGGGTAGCAAGTCACATCAGATTGAAATTCAGATTGTCAGCCGACTCAAAGGCATACCGAGCCCACTCGACTTCAAGAAATGGTTAATTGCCGCACTGCCGCAGCTGGCTGAGTTGACGCTTCGCGTGGTCAACGGCGCCGAGGGACGCCAGTTGAACGGCACCTACCGCGGCAAAGATTACGCGACCAACGTGCTGACGTTTACGTACCACGAAAAGAGAGCGCCGATGTTGAGCGGCGATATCGTCCTCTGCGCATCGGTGGTAGCGCGCGAGGCGCGCGAACAGGGCAAATCGTTGGAGGCACATTACGCCCATCTGACAGTACACGGCGCTTTGCATCTCGCGGGTATGGACCACGAAATCAAGCGCGCCGCCACGGCGATGGAAAAGGCGGAAATCACCGTGCTGGCGAAGCTGGGTTACGGAAATCCCTATGCCGTCGATGGCGATTGACGACGACTTCCCTCTCCCGGCGGTCATCGGCGATTTTTCGCCTTGTGTTAGAGTAACTTGATTGCAATAACTCACACAATCAATGGACGAATCCCCCAAGCGCTCGCTACTTGAGCGCGTCTCTTCCATGCTCCTGCGGGAGCCCGAAGACCGTGGCCAACTGGTCGAATTGTTGCACGGCGCATTTGAAAAAAATCTGTTGGACGCCGAGGCCCTCTCAATGATCGAGGGTGTGATGCAGGTCTCGGAAATGCAGACCCGTGACGTCATGATCCCGCGCTCGCAAATGGACATGATCGATGTCGACGATAGTCCGGACAAATTCATTCCCTTTGTCATCGAAACGGCGCACTCGCGTTTCCCGGTTTATGAGAACGGCAAAGACAATGTCATCGGCATATTGTTGGCCAAAGACTTATTGCGCTATTACGCCAACGCTGACGAATTTGATGTCCGCGATATGCTGCGCCCTGCCGTGTTTGCGCCGGAATCCAAACGCCTCAATGTTCTGCTTCGCGAGTTCAAGGAGAACCGCAATCACATCGCCATCATTGTCGATGAGTATGGCGGCGTTGCAGGATTGGTCACTATCGAGGACGTGCTTGAGCAAATCGTCGGCGACATCGAGGATGAATTCGACTTCGACGAAACCGAGGACAATATCCTGCCAGACAAGTCAGGACGCTTCCGCGTAAAGGCGATCACTGAAATCGCCGATTTTAACGAGGCGTTTCAGACGCATTGTTCCGATGAGAATTTTGATACGGTTGGGGGGCTGGTGATCAACCGCTTCGGTCGTGTACCTAAGCGGGGCGAATCGGTAACGTTTGACGGTTTCAAATTCTCCGTTTTGCGTGCCGACAGCCGAAAAGTACATTCGCTAATCGTCGAACGCATTGCCGCACCAGAAGCGGATGGTCCAGGCCAGCTTGCCAACAAGGAAGTCGCGCCATAGAGATACCCATGCCTGCCATCGGCGCGCCATGAAGCGCGACACGTTGCCGGCCGCAAGACTCGCAATTCAACTTGGGCTGGCTTTTATTGCGGGCGGTGCCGGGCTGTTGGCCTTCGCACCATTTTATGCCTGGCCTGTCGCGCTGATTTCGTTGTTTTTCCTTTTCGCGTTGTGGCATCGCGCCAAGAGCACATGGCATGCATTTGCCATCGGCTATTCATGGGGCCTCGGTTTGTTCGTCTTTGGCGTGCCATGGGTCTATGTGAGCCTGCACGTCTACGGCGGCATGCCGGCAATCCTTGCGGTCCTCGCCACTTTCCTGTTTTGCTGCTATTTGTCGATATTTCCCGCGCTGGCGTGTGCGTTGCATCGCAAGTTGATAGCACGCTTCAATGTATCTGGCGTCGCCTCAGCGCTCTTGGTCATGCCTGCGTGCTTTGTCATCGGCGAATACGTGCGTGGCTGGTTCTTCTCCGGATTTCCGTGGCTGGTATTCGGCTATTCGCAGACACCTGGGGGACTTGCGTTTCCGCCGCTGGCAGGGTACGCGCCCATCGTCGGTGTTTTTGGCATTTCCTGGTTGCTCGCGATAACCGCTGCAGTGGGTATGCTGCTGGTACCGCTTGCCGGTGGCCTCATTTGGTCGCGTCGCGGCACAATAGCCATGTTAGGGATGACACTTGCCGTTTGGGTGGTCGGCTGCGCTTTACACCAGTATTCCTGGAGCGTCCCTCGCGGCGTCCCCCTGCAAACGGCATTGCTGCAAGGGAATGTTGAACAAAGCATGAAGTGGCGGGAAGACCAGCGATTGGCGGCGCTTGAAAATTACCGAGAACTGGTCGAGAAGACCAAAGCCCCGCTCATCGTTCTGCCCGAAACTGCTTTGCTCGTACTAAATGACGTGCCTGCGGACTACCTCGCCGTGCTCAAACGTCATGTCGAATCGAACGGCGGTGACGCGATCATTGGCGCTTCAGTCATCGAGCGCGGCGTCACCAGCGCTTCCCCATACAGGGTTTCGAACAGCGCCGTTACCCTCGGAAAATCACCATCACAGCGATACGACAAGCAACACCTGGTTGTGTTCGGCGAATTCATCCCGCCGCTGTTGTCATGGGTTTACAACTGGCTGCAAATTCCACTGGGGAGCATGACAGCAGGCCAGGCTGATCAGAAACCTTTGCAAATTGCCGGCCACGCTGTCGCAGTCAACATTTGCTATGAGGATGCCTTTGGCGCCGAAATTGCACGTCAACTACCTGAGGCGGAACTATTGGTGAACATGTCCAACATGGCATGGTTCGGCAACATGTACGCGGCCGTCCAGCAAACGCAGTTTTCACAGATGCGCGCGCTTGAAACCGGCCGCTGGATGCTGCGCGCCACCAATACGGGCGTGACCGCAGCGATTAACGAAAAGGGCGAGATCGTAAAGGCGCTGCCGCAATTCGAGCGTGGCACACTCGAAGTCGACGTTCAGCCACGGACCGGGACAACGCCGTACGTGATGTGGAAAGATTGGCCCGCATTGGGATTGCTACTGGTGGCGCTGGCAGCAGGATGCGCACTTAAAAGTGCAGAACGCCATTCTGCGCGGCGTTCAGAGCAAAAATAACCTGAAAGGCCCGCCGGATAAGGAGTTTGGCGAAGTTCTCTCAGGCAACTCGCGCGCGGATGAAAAACTGCCAGGTGCAGAGTTCGGCGAGTTCTTTCGGCGTCACTCGCTCCAACGCTATGCGCCCTAGCCGCACATTGATATCCGGATTGGACTTGTTCTGTTCGTAAAAAGGCGCGAGCCCCTGGTCCAGAAAGTAATTGACGAATTCCAGACGGTAGCCAGTCTCTGCAAGAAACCTGGCAATCTCCTTCAAAGTGAAGAAGCGGATATGCGTAATGTCGAGCAGACCTTTTTCCACGTAAGTCCATGCGCCGCCGTCGAGCAAGCCCTGCATGAGCCCGAGATGACGCGTGTTGGGAATGCTCAGAATAAGTTGCGCGTCCGGTGACAGGTAGGGCTTCAGTCGCACCATCACACTCCACGGGTCGTACATGTGTTCGAGGACATCGGCCATCACGACCGTGTCGACGCTGCCGAGCGCGATGCCCTCGTCCTCAAGCTTAAGGTCTTCAAATTTTCCGCAAAGTACCTGATCGAGATGTTGCGCCGCCATCTCGGCCGTCGCGCGATTGGGCTCAATACCGATGGTGCGGCAGGATGGATGCAGGCTTTTCACGTATGCACCCAAATTCCCGGACGAGCAGCCGACATCAAGTAATGTGCGTGGCGCATGCGCCAGCACGTCAAGCAGTTGCGGATTGAAATGCTGCTGGTACGGTGTCGCAGCCGCATCTGTAATATTGAGGCAGGTTTGCCAAACGTATTGCGCCTCTGAGGAAGCAACTGCGGCAGGTTGAGCAGGAATCGAGGAGGGCATCATGTTGGCAATCAAAGCGGATGAATTTTTCGCGGTGCGAAGCTAACCACGTAAAATTGAGAGTTTAGCGCAAGAAAAACCGCCGATTCATGATTACCTTCCAAGAAGTCATTCTCAAACTCCAGCAATACTGGAATCAGCAAGGCTGCGCACTATTGCAGCCCTACGACATGGAAGTCGGTGCTGGCACTTCGCATACTGCCACGTTCTTGCGCTCGCTCGGGCCCGAGCCATGGCGCGCAGCCTACGTGCAGCCTTCGCGCCGCCCCAAAGATGGCCGCTATGGCGAAAATCCGAATCGCTTGCAGCACTACTACCAGTTTCAGGTGGTGTTGAAGCCATCCCCGCTCAATATTCTTGAGCTGTATCTTGGCTCGCTCGAAGCGCTGGGGCTGGACCTGAAGCAGAACGACGTTCGCTTTGTGGAAGACGATTGGGAAAACCCGACATTGGGCGCATGGGGCTTGGGTTGGGAGGTGTGGCTGAACGGGATGGAAGTCACGCAGTTCACCTATTTTCAGCAGGTCGGCGGCATCGAATGCAAGCCCATCACGGGCGAGATTACCTACGGGCTTGAACGCCTTGCCATGTATTTACAGAACAAGGAAAACGTCTACGACTTGGTGTGGACGACGTGGAAAGAAAACGGGATCGACCGCCAACTGAGTTATGGCGACGTCTACCACCAGAATGAAGTTGAGCAATCGACCTACAACTTCGAGTATTCGGATGCCGCCTCGCTGCTTCGGCATTTCGCTGACTATGAAGCAGGTGCGAAGATGTTGATGGAAGCGCAATTAGCGTTGCCAGCATATGAGCAGGTCCTGAAAGCCGCGCATACGTTCAATCTGCTCGATGCACGCGGCGCGATATCGGTGACGGAACGTGCGGCGTACATCGGTCGCATACGCAATCTGGCGCGTAGTGTGGCGCAGAGCTATTACGAATCGCGGGAGCGGCTGGGATTTCCGATGTTGCATGTGCCTAAACAGGTCGCGGCATGAGTACCGCGACATTACTCGTTGAGTTGTTTACTGAAGAGTTGCCGCCGAAGGCTCTGAAGAAATTAGGCGACGCCTTTGCGTCAACCATCCAGCAAGGCTTGTCAAAGCGCGGCTTGCTGGAGGCAGGTGCCAGCGCCGTCATGTTTGCCACGCCGCGCCGCCTTGCCACACAGATTACAAATGTGCTGCACGATGGTGCCGACGAAGCATTTACCGAAAAACTCATGCCCGTGAGTGTCGGTTTGGACAAAGACGGCAATGCGACACCGGCCTTGCAGAAGAAACTCTCTGCTAAATCACTCGGACACCTGCTGCCCAAGGATTTGCTGCGCGAAAGTGACGGCAAAGTCGATCAATTGATTTATCGCGGTGTCGCCAAAGGTCAATCGCTGCAAGTGGCATTGCAGAGTGCGCTCGCAGAGGCTATCGCTACTTTGCCCGTACCAAAAATGATGAGCTATCAACTTGCCGATGGCGTGACGACCGTTCAATTCGTGCGGCCCGTGCATGGCTTGGTGACATTGCATGGCGCTGACGTGATTGACGTGCACGTCCTTGGCCTCAAGGCTGGCCGCATGACCCACGGTCACCGCTTTCAAGGTGCGGCTGATATCGAACTAAAGCACGCAGACGAATACGAAACGCGTCTGGAGACAGAGGGCGGGGTCATCGCCAGCTTTGAGAAGCGCCGCCACGAGATTGAACGCCTGTTGTTCATACATGCCGAGCAAGGCGGAGACACGCTGGGCGAGCGCGACGAATATGTTGCCTTGCTGGACGAAGTAACCGCGCTTGTTGAAATGCCGACGGTATACGCAGGCAAGTTTGAAGCCGAGTTTCTCGAAGTGCCAGCGGAGTGTCTGGTGCTGACGATGAAGCTTAATCAGAAATATTTTCCGCTTTATCTTTCGGAAGGCGGGCTCTCCAGCCGCTTCTTGATCGTCAGCAATATGCGGCTCGACAATCCGCACAACATCATCGAAGGCAATCAGCGCGTGGTGCGGCCGAGGCTGTCCGATGCGCGATTCTTTTTCGAGACCGACAAGAAGACGAAGCTGGTAGACCGGATTCCAAAACTGTCATCGGTCGTTTATCACAACAAGCTGGGATCACAGGGTGAACGCATCATAAGGTTAGGCAAAATCGCAGAGGCGATTGCCCGCTTGGTGAGCAACGAGCCCGCACTTGCAACTTCTGCTGCGCAAGCAGCGCGGCTGGCGAAAGCCGATTTAGTGACGGAGATGGTCGGTGAGTTTCCCGAGCTGCAAGGTACGATGGGTAAGTACTATGCAATTCACGAGGGCATTGCATCCGATGTCGCCGAGGCCATCGAGGATCACTATAAACCTCGCTTCTCAGGTGACACGCTGCCGAGAAATGACGTCGGAGTGGTCGTTGCGCTCGCAGACAAATTGGAAACGATTGTTGGTATGTTCGGCATAGGACAATTTCCGACCGGTGATAAAGATCCATTTGCGTTGCGTCGCCACGCGATTGGCGTAATCCGTATTTTGGTGGAACGGATTTTACAAATTGGCCTTGCCGAGCTCTTGTCGGCAGTGCTTGATGCGTTCGGCGATGTGTTTTTTTCGCGTGGCGTGTTGCCCACCGTGAAACCCAAGAATTCGGCGGATTCAGCTTCTGGATATGCTATTTCAGATGAGACGGCCGAGAAAGTAACGGCGTTCATATTCGAGCGATTTGCAGGACTGCTACGCGAGCAAGATTACACCTCGCTTGAGGTAGAGGCAGTTTTGTCAATTAATCCAAATCGACTTTGCGAGGTTGCCAATCGGTTGAATGCGGTTCGCGCCTTCACGTTACTGCAAGAATCTAAATCACTTTCATCCGCCAACAAACGCATCGGCAACATCCTGAAAAAATCCGAACAGCAGTTTACCAACGCAGACCCCAGCCTGTTTGTCGAGCCCGCTGAGCGCAGTCTGTACGTAGCATTGCAAGCTGCCAAACCAGTATTCGACAAACACTTCGCGGCGGGCGATTACACGAGTGCCCTGAAGTCACTCGCGCCTCTGAAAACACCGGTAGACGCCTTCTTCAACGGCGTCATGGTCAACGCCGAAGACCCAAAGTTGCGCGCCAATCGCCTTGCACTCCTCGCCGATTTGCACAGCCTGATGAACAGAGTCGCCGACCTGTCCAAATTGGCCGCATGACGAAAAGAGTCAGCGCGATACTCTGGATATTCCACCCAAATTATTCGCCTTGCCCGGAACCGATTTTGACAGACTGCGCGGCTGGTTTTCATCACGTAGAATCCGACTCATGACAACTCCACTCAAGCTCGTTATTCTCGATCGCGACGGCGTGATCAATCTTGACAGCGACCAGTTCATCAAGTCGCCGCGCGAATGGAAGCCGATCAATGGCGCCGTGGAAGCCATTGCCCGCCTGAACCAGAATGGCTACCGGGTGGTAGTCGCCACCAATCAATCCGGTATCGGTCGAGGGTTGTTTGACATGGCAACCTTCAATGCGATTAACGACAAAATGATGGAACTGGTGTTCCGGCAAGGCGGCCGAATCGACGCGATCTTTTTTTGTCCTTGCACGGCTGAGCAGCAATGTCACTGCCGGAAACCGGATACCGGTATGTTCGAAGATATCGCGGTACGCTTTCATGTTGGCCTTACTGGCGTACCCGCCATCGGGGACTCACTGCGCGATCTGGAAGCTGCCGCCAAGGTGGGTTGTGCACCGATTCTGGTGCTGACCGGAAAGGGCAAAAAGACCAAGGAAAAGGGCGGACTGCCGCGCGGCACCAAAACCTATGCCGATTTGGCGGAGGCTGTGAGCGTTCTGGTCGCAGATCCTGCGCGCGCGTCGGCCTGGTAAACGCGCGATATGATTTTCCTTCGTTCATTGCTTTTCTTCTTCGCTGCAATCGTAACCACGGTCGCCTACGGGATCTTCGTCGTGCCGTTCGTGTTCATTCATTACAACACGGGGTACGACCTTGCCAAGGCGTGGGGCCGAGCCGTGCTCTGGCTGGTGAAAGTGATTTGCGGCATCGACTATCAGGTGCAAGGTCGCGAAAACATGCCGTCCCATCCCTGTGTATCGATGGCCAAACACCAGTCGGCGTGGGAAACGGTTTTCATCCTTACCTTGCTGCCGCGCGCGGTGTGGATCATCAAGCGAGAACTGGTGTGGGTGCCGGTCATTGGCTGGGTCCTGTATGGGATGCAGTCGATTGCCATAAATCGCAAAAGTGGCAAACGCGCTGTCGATCAGATTGAGGAGCAGGGACGCGATCGAATCGGTCGGGGCCTCTGGGTGTCCATTTTTCCGGAGGGTACGCGCATCGCGCCAGGCAAGCGCGGGCGGTATGGCATCGGTGGCGCCTGGCTTGCGGCCAAGACTGGCACGCCGGTATTACCGATTGCGCATAATGCAGGAGAATGCTGGCGGCGCAATGCATTCCTCAAGTATCCGGGCAAGATAACGGTCAGCATTGGCCCGCCGATTGTTACTGTGGGCCGCGAGCCCGCGGAGGTTATCGCCGACGTTGAGAATTGGATTGAAGGCGAGATGCTCAATCTGCCGCCGGTTAACGGCTAAGACCTTAGCGCATGCTTAATCTGTTGGAACTTGCATGTTTTTCAAGCTGAAAAAAACATCGCCGGCTGGCGTGCTCGAGGAAGATTCCGAGTGCAGCATTGCATTGCAGGGTCATCGTGTTGACTACAAACTGGTGAGGCGGCGCGGACGACGCGGTGTTGGTCTCAAGGTCGACGGCACGGGAATGACAGTGGCCGCTTCGCTGTCAACGCCACTGTCTGCAGTGGATGAAATGATCGGCAAGAACGCAGCCTGGGTGTTGAAGAAGCTCGGGGAATGGTCGCATCGGCGGATCGTGCCGCAAAACTGGCAGACCGGCGATACCGTGTCGTTCATGGGTGAAGACTTGATCCTGATGCTCGATATTGCCGCAGATTCCACGAGGAAGAAGCCATTGGTCGAGCCACTAATGGGCCGTCTGTTTGTGCGCGGTCGGTCTGCTGAACCGGCACTGATCGAAAAGGCGGTAATTGATTGGTATCGCAAGCGAGCGTTGCCGCAATTTGCGCAACGCGCATTTTTCTACGCCAAACTCCATGGCCTGATACCACCCAGGGTGTTTCTGTCGAGCGCAAACGGCCGCTGGGGAAGTTGCAATTCACGGCGAGAGGTTCGCTTTTCGTGGCGGCTCATCAAGGCGCGGCCCGCTCTTATTGACTATGTCGTTTGCCATGAGCTGGCGCACCTCCGGCACATGAATCACTCGACAGCGTTCTGGCAGGAAGTCGAGCGCATGTGCCCTGATTATCGCGCCTTGAAAATCGAACTCGACGCAAACGACCACCGGTTTCGCGCGTTTTAGCGCTTTCGCTATTTGGGAAGGGGCGAACGGATTGTCTGTATCATCAATTTGTCCACACCGCGTGTAGAGGAAATATTCATGGTCATCTGTCCTGTTGCAATCGCAGTCGGCTGTAAGAAGTGCCCGATCTTCAAGATTTGTCCAGCGACCAGAATCATTGGTGATCAAAAGCCGGGGGAAGTGGAAAAGCAGGCCAATCCCGCGCCAAGCACCGCCAAGCGGCAGTCAAAGGCCAGCAAGCCTGCAAGGGCTGCAAAGGCTGCGAAGACTGCGAAGGCAAAGAAAAGGTAGCATCATTTCCCGGGCTGCATCGCGGGCAGGACATGCACGCGACTTGCAAATGCTAAAATCGACGCCATTTCTTAGCTTCCCCGGCAAACATTTTTTGTCATGATCAAGCAGCGTACTCTCAAGAACAAAATTCGTGCGACGGGCGTTGGCGTTCACTTGGGCAATCGGGTCGAGATGCTCATTCGTCCTGCCGCACCGGATACGGGCATCGTATTTTGTCGAACCGATTTGCCTGGGTGCCCGATGGTGCGAGCTCACGCGCTGAACGTGAATGACACTCGCATGTCTACTCGGATCGAGAATCCGCAGTCGGGTGCCAAAGTCGCGACAGTTGAACATTTGATGTCCGCATTTGCAGGGCTCGGGATTGACAACGCGTACGTGGATTTGTCGGCCGAAGAGGTGCCCATCATGGACGGCAGCGCTGGGCCATTCGTTTTCCTGTTGCAATCGGCAGGCATCGAAGAGCAGGGCAAAACCAAGCGTTACATTCGCGTAAAGAAGCCGCTGGAGCTTAAGGAAAAGGACCGCTACGTTTCGCTTACGCCCTTCAACGGTTTCAAGCTCAAATTCACGATCGAATTTGACCATCCCGTATTCAAGAAAGCCGCGTCCGACGTGGAGATCGACTTCGCCGATGTGTCGTTTGCGAAGGAAGTGGCGCGCGCGCGAACGTTCGGGTTTACTCACGATGTCGAGATGTTGCGCGAAATGGGTCTGGGACGTGGTGGCTCGCTGGACAACGCCATCGTGATCGATGATTTTCGCGTGCTGAACAGCGAGGGTCTGCGCTTTGACGATGAGTTCGTCAAACACAAGGCGCTGGATGCGGTCGGCGATTTGTACATGCTGGGCCACCCGTTGATCGGTGCTTTTCACGGGATCAAGTCCGGTCACGCCATGAACAACCAATTGGTGCGTGCTCTGCTAGCCGACGAAACCTCGTTCGAATTTGTGACGTTCGACAAGCGCGATCAGTTGCCGGCAGCTTTCGGCAATATGGCGCTCGCTGCTGCCTGATTTTCGCGGGATTGAGGCAATGCTCATCGGCTTGAGGCTATTATTGATGGTCGCCGTCATCGCTGCCTCGGCTGCTTTTTTGGGCTTTTTGTTTACGCGAAACCCGCGATTTCTGCGGTTCACCAAAAACATCATCACGGTGACGTTATTGTTTGCGGCGGCGATTGCGGTTATCTATGTCGCCGAACGCGTCTTGTTTCTTTGACACGTTGCTAGCGAGTTTTTTGTTTGTTAGTTAGTGCACGCTGACGCTTGTTTGCAATGTTCTGAATCGCCGTCTTTAACGGAGAATCTTCCAAAGATTCAGCCAGTTCGACCAGCTTTTCAACGGGCAACGGCTCTCGCGGCGCCGTAGATTTATGGGTTTTTTCGGCGACGAAAAACTCGGGTTGCACGATCACAGAAATTCCAGTAACCTCTTGATCTTGCGTTTTATTTTCGCTAATCGTTTCACGAAATCTCTCTAGCAGTCGCGGCAACATTTGTTTCAGTTTTGCCGCCACGGCCCCATTGGCCGTCGCAATAATAATCGTTGATCCCTCTACGGTAGCAATGCGGCATGATTCACTCAGGCCGGACGGTAGAGCGTCGACAAATGTTTTTTGAAGCTTGGAAAGTTGGCGTAGCCGCCGGTGAAAGGGCAACAGCGTCTCATTTTCGCGCAGCAGGGCACGAATCGGCTTAGCGCCGGGTTGCGATTTCAGATTCGCGGGTGTCGTGGGCGCCATGGCAGGCATCTCAGGTTAGGCAGGAGTATCGGATGAATATAATTCTTGTATCGGACAGTTTGGCCAAAAGCCGCATTGTTACGATCTCGCAGTCGCAGATTATCATGGCAGTGTGCGGATTCATCAGTGCGGGCTTCGTGTTTGCACTGGGTACCTACTGGGTGACGATGAAATATGCGGTCGACATTAAAAACCCGTTCATCCAGAGCCTTATCTCCACCCTCACGCTACAAAAAACCCAACAAGCCGAAAAGGAAATGCGCGAGCAACTCAATTCGCTTGCGGTCAAACTCGGTGAGTTGCAGGCGCGACTGATGCGTCTGGACGCTTTTGGCGAGCGTCTTGGCAAAGCCGCCGGCATCAAGCCCGAAGAATTCCGCTTTTCGGAAACGCCTGGTCGCGGTGGGCCAATACCATCCGACTCCATGTCTGAAGAAATTTCGTTCAAAGACTTCCAGACCAAGCTCAGTGAAATTTCCCGTTCGCTCGATGATCGCGGCGACAAGCTTGGTATGTTCGACTCGGTCTTGATGGCCGGCCGGTTGGCGGCAAAGGCAATTCCAACGACTCTGCCAGTCGTCACCGGTTATTACTCTTCCAATTTCGGTTACCGGATAGACCCGTTCAACGGGCGCCAGGCATTTCATACCGGTGTCGATTTTATCGCGGCACCTGGTTCCGCTGTGGTGGCGGCAGCTGGCGGCGTCGTGTCAGCAGCTGAAGAACATCCCGAATACGGCAAGATGATCGATGTCGACCACGACAACGGCCTGACCACTCGCTACGCCCACCTATCAAAAATGATGGTCAAGATCGGCGATGTTGTGCTGAAGGGCCAACGAGTTGGCGATCTAGGGCAGTCCGGCCGCGCCACCGGCCCGCATCTGCATTTTGAAGTCCGCGAGCACAGCGTTCCGCTCAACCCCAACCGCTTCCTATCCTTCGCCAAAGCGCAGGAACCGGCGGTTGCGACCAAATCCGCCCGCGCCCCGTAATTTTCCCCTCCCGGCCACATCGCAATTACCTTCCTAATGAAGGCGATTGTGATCGCAGTGACTCGCCCCCATCTTGCAGGTCAACAACGCAGGATGAGAGTCACAAAAATTCCCGTTTTTGCCTGAACCAACCCCTGCCATCGCGCAGCGCAAACCAGAAAGCCTTACATGTTCGACACATTTTTGAAATCCATTTTCGGTAGCCGCAACGAACGACTACTCAAGCAATATCGCAAGACCGTCGTGTTGATCAACGCGCTCGAGCCGGCAATGGAGAAATTGACGGACGCCGAGCTCAAAGCCAAAACCGACGAATTCAAGGGTCGCGTCACGAAGGGCGAAACCCTGCAACAACTGCTGCCGGAAGCTTTCGCCGTGGTGCGGGAAGGCAGCAAACGTGCGCTCGGCATGCGCCACTTCGATGTCCAGTTGATTGGCGGGATGGTCTTGAACGACGGCAAGATTGCCGAAATGCGCACCGGCGAGGGCAAGACGCTAGTCGCAACATTGCCGTCGTATTTGAATGCACTCAGCGGCAAAGGCGTGCATGTGGTCACAGTAAATGATTACCTAGCACAACGCGATTCCGAGTGGATGGGCCGTCTGCACAACTTCCTGGGCCTCACCGTCGGTTGCAATCTTTCGCAAATGCAGCACGATGCCAAGCAGGTCGCGTTCAAAGCCGACATCACCTACGGCACCAACAACGAATTCGGCTTCGACTACCTCCGCGACAACATGGTCACGAACAAATCCGAACGCGTCATGCGCGGCCTCAATTTCGGCATCGTCGACGAGGTCGATTCGATCCTGATCGACGAAGCGCGCACACCACTCATCATTTCCGGCCAGGCCGAAGACTCGGCGGCGATGTACGTAAAGATCAACGCACTGGTCCCCTTTCTGACGGCCCAGGCCAATGAAGAGGCCGAAGGCGATTATCTGGTTGACCTGAAACAGCACACGGTCATGCTCTCTGAAACCGGACACGAGCATGCCGAAGCGCTGATGGTGAAGAATGGCTTGCTACCGGAAGGCGCGTCGCTTTACGACCCTACCAACATCATGCTGATCCATCACCTCTACGCAGCGGTGCGCGCCCACTCGCTTTACCACCGCGATCAGCAGTATGTGGTGCAGGACGGTGAGGTCGTGATCGTCGATGAGTTTACCGGTCGTATGATGGCAGGCCGCCGCTGGTCCGAGGGCCTGCATCAGGCCGTTGAAGCCAAGGAAGGCGTCAAGATCCAGCACGAATCACAGACGCTTGCGTCCATTACCTTCCAGAATTATTTTCGCCTCTATAGCCGCCTTTCCGGCATGACCGGCACTGCAGATACCGAAGCGTTTGAGTTCCAGAGCATTTACCACCTGGAAACCGTGATCATCCCGACCAACAAGCCGATGACGCGCAAGGACACCAACGATCTGGTTTACATCAGCGCCAAGGAAAAGCACAACGCCATCGTCATTGACGTGAAGCAGTGCTATGAGCGCGGCCAACCAGTCCTGCTGGGAACGACTTCGATCGAGAACTCGGAACTGCTCTCAGAGTTGCTGAAAAACGAAAGGCTGCCTCATGAAGTGCTGAACGCCAAACAACATGCGCGCGAAGCGGACATCGTCGCCCAGGCTGGCAAGCCCAAGCAAATTACCATTGCCACCAACATGGCCGGCCGCGGTACGGACATTGTGCTGGGCGGCAATCCTGATCCGGAAATTCGGATCATCAAAGCTGATGAATCGCTGTCGGAAGCGCAGAAAGAACTGCGCATCAATGAAGTCAAGACAAATTGGGATGACCTGCACAAGACCGTCGTCGCTTCGGGTGGTCTGCATATCGTTGGTTCCGAGCGCCACGAATCGCGACGCATCGATAACCAGTTGCGTGGACGCGCCGGTCGTCAGGGCGATCCGGGCTCATCACGGTTCTTTCTGTCGTTTGAAGACCCGCTGTTGAAGATATTCGCCGGCGACAAGCTGAAGGCGATTATGGCCAGATTGAAGATTCCTGAAGGTGAGGCAATTGAAGCCGGCATGGTTTCGCGATCAATCGAAAACGCGCAACGCAAAGTTGAGGCGCGCAACTTTGATATGCGCAAGCAACTGCTCGAATACGATGATGTCGCAAACGACCAGCGCAAGGTCATCTACCAGCAGCGCAATGAGTTGCTCGATGCTGACGATATCTCTGAAACCATCGTCGGCATGCGCGGCGGGGTGATCGCCGGTGTCGTGAGCCAGTTCGTGCCGCCAGAAACGGTTGAAGAGCAATGGGATGTTCCGGCTCTCGTCACGACACTGGAGGCGGATTTCAACATCAAAGCGCCGATCGCAGACTGGCTGAAATCCGAAGCCGAGCTGGACAACGAAAAAATTGCCGCGCGCATCATTGAACAGGCCAACGCCGACTACAGTGCGAAATTCAAGGATGTGGATCAGGGATTGCTGCACCAGTACGAGCGCTCAATCATGCTGCAGGCGATCGATTCGCATTGGCGTGAGCATCTGGCCTCGCTCGACTATTTGCGGCAAGGCATTCACCTGCGGGGCTATGCGCAGAAGCAGCCCAAGCAAGAGTACAAGCGCGAAGCCTTCGAGTTATTCAGCAGCATGCTTGACGGCATCAAGCGCGAGGTCACTCAGTTGCTGATTCGTGTGCAGGTACGTTCATCCGATGAAGTCGCGGCAGCCGAAAAAGCCGCCGAAGATGCCGCCAACAGAGCTGCCCAAAACGTGCAGTACCATCATGCCGATTACGATGAGGCATTGGCTGATAACGACAAAGCTGCCGCCCCTGAGCCTGCGCAGCCGTATGTACGTAACGATGTCAAGGTCGGTCGCAATGACCCCTGCTGGTGTGGCTCGGGAAAGAAGTTCAAGCATTGTCACGGCAAGCTGAGTTAAGTTTGAGCGTACAACGTATAGCGCAGAAAGCCATTTGGCGGGGTTCTTCAGGCATTATTGCTTGCAGAGCCGCGCCGGTGCTAGAGATTTGATCAGGTAACAAATGCTGCCGCGTATACCGCCATGCAGCCTGACAACGCAGATGACATGACCGCATTCAACAACGCGCTGAGGGTGTTTGAATCGAAGGATGCCGCCACCTGCGCCGGTGCGCTCTTTCAGGAATCCTTCAACAGTGCTTTCCCCGTGCCAGTGGCATACCGGATTCTGGATACACAGATCCAGCCTCCAGACTGGCGCCAGTTTGTCGCCATCTACACCTGGCCCGACGGCACTGAGGAATGCGTTGGCTTTTGCAACTGGATTCGCTACAAGGATGTGTATCTTGAGGGCGGACTTGCCGTGCGGAAATCCTTTTACCGGCGTTTGCCAAAAGGGCACTTTGCTGAGTGTTCCGCCCTCGGCGGCATTGCGCAAATGGTGATGGAAACAGCCGCCGTACAATTGACCGACTGCGATGCCTGGTTCGGCTATTGCGGAGACGCCAAGGCGCTACAGGTGGATTTACGTGTGGGCTACGTTCGTACGGCGCATCCCTATCTCATCGTCAAATGGATGCGCACTTTACCAGCTCCGCAAATGCAGGCGTGGATCGATGATGTCACGCGGATTGGGCCATTCTAGTGTCCAGCATCCCCATCCTCACCTACCATTCGCTGAACATAGATGGCAACGACTATCTCGGCAATGATCACGTCGCGTTTCGCGAAGACCTGCGACTGCTGAATGCGCTCGGTTGGCGAATAATTCCAGCGCTCGACATTGGACATTTACTTGCCGAACCTGCCGCACCCTGGCCTGAAAAATGTGTTGCCATCACGTTCGACGACGGCACCAATTTTGACTATGAAGACCTGCCGCATCCTTCGGCAGGCAAGCAGCGCAGCATGCTCAATATCATGCGCGATTTCGCGGCAAAATTTCCAGGTGCGCAACCGACCTTGCATGCAACGTCTTTCGTCATCGCATCCAAGGAAGCGCGCGACACGATGGATAGCAGTTGCATTCTCGGTCGCGGATGGATGAGCGACTGTTGGTGGCAGCCGGCGGTTGAATCGGGATTTTTTCATATCGCCAACCACAGCTGGGACCATTGCCACGATTCACTGTCGGTGATCGCGCAGCGTGACCAAATGAAAGGGACCTTCGTCGGTGTAGATACGCTGGCTGATGCGGACCTGCAGATCAAAGCGGCGGCCGCGTCAATCGCCCGCATTGCACCCAATCCCGGCGTCAGTCTGTTTGCCTATCCCTATGGCCACAGCAACCCGTATTTGCTGGAAGAGTATCTGCCGCAACAGTCGAAAAGCGACCTGCCATTTGTGACTGCCGCCTTTTCCACCGAACCTGCGCCCGCCACCAGAGCGACGAACCGTTGGCAAATACCGCGTTACGTTTGCGGTTATCACTGGAAATCGACAGGTGATCTGAACGCGATTCTGCGCGACGCGGCCTAATACATACAAAGATAAGTCATGCAGACCAAAGAATCTATGCTGAGCCGCGCTCAGGAACTTGAGGCTAGCCAACCGGCGGAAGCCGCGCAACTTTATGCTGACGTGCTCGCAATGGAGCCCGCAAACCTGACTGCCCACAATTCGCTTGAACGCATGAAGGCCCCGCAAGCCTATGGCCGCTGGATGCTGGTCAACTGCGTGATCGATCCTGCCGACGACATCTTTCACTTTTTCGCCAATCACGAAATCGCAAAAAATCCGATCCGAGAATATCTTTCTGATGGCTGGCGCACGCTCTCGGAGCTGATGCTGCTTCTTGAAAGCGTGGATAGGCCGCTATCGAAAACGGCGAGCGTGCTTGAATTTGCTGCTGGCTTCGGCCGCTTCACCCGCCATCTGGTCAAGGCGTTGCCCGGTCACATTACCTGTAGCGATGTCATGCCCGGGAGCGTGGCGTTCCTTCAGGATCAGTTTGGTGTTGAAACGTTCGAATCGTCGCACAATCCGGAAAAAATCACTCATTCGGGTCAATACGAACTGGTGTTCGTACTATCGATGTTCACGCACCTTCCCATTCACATGTGGGCCCCTTGGCTGCGTGCGCTCAAATGCATGGTCAAGCCCGGCGGCCTGCTCATCTTCAGCGTTCACAATGAGCACGTTGCGAAAGAAATCGGCGTTGTCTTTGACGCAAACGGAACGCATTTCATCGCCAGCAGTGAGTCACCATCAATCGATGCCCAAACGTACGGCACGACATTCACCACGCGGAAATTCGTCAAAGACACTGTGGCCGTCGCATGCGGGGGCGAACCGTTTTTTTACAAGACACTTGCGTTCTGGAACGGGCAGGACGCGGTCGTCGTTCGCATCGACTGATCCGGTACGATGATGTTTCAGTTTATCGTTCCGCATTTCTCACCCTCTCCCTTGGGAGAGGGTTGGGGTGAGGGGAACCGGCTCAGAGCCTGATTGCGCCGGTTCAATGAGGCGGGCCCATCAAAGCAAAACGGTATCAGCGTCCGCATAGGGCGGAAAACAAACGCAAAGAATCTTCAACTCGTCGCTGCCCGTGTTGGTGACGTTGTGTGAAGTGCCCGGTGCAATGGTGATCGTATCTCCACTGGCGATGGCAAATTCGGCCTGCCCCATTCGCATCTTGCCAGTGCCTTGCGTGATGTGATAAATCTCCTCGGCATCGCGGTGCAGGTGCTTCAGCGTCGTGCCGCCGGGCTTGACAATCGCCTCGGCAAAACTCATCCGCCCGCACCCATGTGAGACGGGATGCATTAACTCACGGATGATGGAACCGTCCTTGGTGACGAATGAGGCGATATCCGCGTAGGCAGTTTTCATAAGCCAAATATCAATGGTTGCGAGACGATCCGTGCCATAATTTTGCCCGACTCCTCTCGCGAATTGTGAATATTTTATGGCCGTCAACTACTCGTTACCCACCCCGGAAACACTGCTGCCAATCGCTGGCGTGACACTGGGCTATGCCAAAGCCCATGTGAAGAAGCCTGACCGCAAGGACATGCTGGTCATTTCGTTGGCACCGGGTTCGTTGGCGGCTGGTGTATTTACGCAGAACCGGTTTTGCGCAGCACCTGTGCTGGTATGTCGGGAGCACCTGAAGCAGACTTCCGATATTCGCGCCCTCGTGATCAATACCGGCTGCGCAAATGCGGGCACCGGTGCAAGCGGGTTCGCTCTGGCGAAAACGACCTGCGACGAAGTCGCCAAAGCGCTAGGTTGCACGCGGCACCAGGTGCTGCCATTTTCGACCGGCGTGATCCTGGAGCACTTGCCGATGGACAAAATTCTGGCTGGCGTACCGCAGTGCGTGGCCAATCTATCCGCCACCGGCTGGTTTGATGCCGCGCACGCCATCATGACCACCGACACTGTACCTAAGGCCGTGTCGCGCCAGCTCGATATTGATGGACATACCGTCACGATCACCGGCATTTCCAAGGGTGCCGGCATGATCGAGCCGAATATGGCGACCATGCTGGGTTTTATTGCCACCGATGCAGTCGTCGGCCCGGATGTCCTGGCCGATATGGTCAAGACAGCGGCGGCAATATCGTTTAACGCCATCACCGTTGACGGTGATACGTCGACGAACGACTCGTTGATCCTGATCGCCACAGGCAAAGCGGGCAACCCACCTGTCAATGGTGAAGGCACTGCCGAATATGTGAAGCTTCAACTTGCTGTGAACGAAGTTGCCATTGCATTGGCACAGGCGATCGTACGCGATGGCGAGGGTGCAACCAAATTCATGACGATAAAAGTTCAGGGCGGCAAAACCCACGCTGAATGCATGAAGATCGGCAAGGCCATCGCCAACTCACCATTGGTGAAAACGGCATTCTTCGCCAGTGATCCGAATCTGGGCCGCATCCTGGCCGCAATTGGCTATGCGGGCGTGAATGATCTGGATACCGACCTCATCAAGCTCTATCTTGGCGATGTACTGGTCGCCGAGAACGGCGGGCGGGCGGCCAGCTATCGCGAAGAACTCGGTTCGGCGGTGATGAAGGAGAGCGAAATTCTGGTGCGCGTCGAATTGGGACGAGGGGCGCATGTCGCGACCGTATGGACTTGTGACTTTTCCTACGATTACGTCAAGATCAACGCGGATTACCGTTCGTGATGTTTTCCAAAGTGGATCGGGTGCTTGAACGCGTCGAGACCTTGCTGCAACGCGTCGAGCAACATTTGCCAGGCAATATTGAACCGGACTGGGAAAAATTTATCGCCTATCGCTGGCGACGCGAGCAGACATTGCTCGGCCGCCGCGGGTCACTGGTGGGCGTGGCGCACCCCCACGTCATCCGCTTTGCCGACCTGAAAGATATAGGCGACCAGAAGTCGCGGCTTGAGGCCAATACGCGCCAGTTTGTGTTGGGTCACACTGCCAACAACGTGTTGCTGACCGGTGCGCGCGGAACCGGCAAGTCCTCGCTCGTGAAAGCAGCGCTACAGGAATTTGCCAAGCGCGGATTGCGATTGATCGAAGTGGATCGCGGCGATATGGTTGACCTGCCCGACATTGCTGATCTGATCGCCGGAAGACCAGAACGATTTATTATTTTCAGTGACGATCTCTCGTTTGAAGCTAACGACCCCGGCTACAAGGCGCTGAAGTCGGTGCTCGACGGCGGCATCTCGGCGACCAATGACAATCTGCTCGTCTACGCGACCAGCAATCGCCGCCATCTGATGCCCGAGAAGATGAGCGAGAACCTCGAAACCAAACACACCGAGGATGGCGAAATCCATCCGGGTGAGACTACCGAAGAAAAAATCTCGCTGTCGGAACGCTTCGGATTGTGGCTATCCTTTTATCCATTCGATCAGGATCAGTACCTGGAGATTGCGAACCATTGGGTATCGGTGCTGGGTCCTAAACACGCCGTCGCAAATGGCGACGCTTTGCGCAAGGCAGCGTTGTTCTGGGCGCTGGAACGAGGCTCGCGCAGCGGTCGCGTCGCTTATCAATTTGCCCGCGACTGGGCAGGTGCACACAGCCCGATAAAGCAAGCCGCAAAGCCAAAGGTGTCGCGTCGGAAATGACGCAAAAAATCACCGAAGTGGCCGTCGCTGTTTTTATCAAACCAGACGGTAGCTTCCTGCTTTCATCGCGACCCGAAGGCAAACCCTATCCCGGTTATTGGGAATTTCCCGGCGGCAAAATAGAAACCGGCGAAACGGTATTGCAAGCGCTGAAACGCGAGCTGATGGAAGAGCTCAACGTCGCCATTACCAAAGCCGCACCGTGGTTCAGCTTCATGATGCACTACACCCACGCGACGGTGCACCTGCACTGCTGGCGGGTATGCGAATGGCAGGGTGATATGCGGGGATTGGAGGGGCAGAAATTCGAGTGGCAGCGGCTTGATGCCATCACAGTCGCGCCCACGTTACCGGGATGTGCGCCGATATTGAAGGCGCTGGCGCTGCCGCACGTCTATGCGATCACAAATGCGAGTGAGATGGGCACTAAGGCGTATTTGCGACAGCTGGAAAAGGCGTTTGAGGAGGGGTTGAAGCTAGTGCAAGTCCGTGAAAAGAATTTGCCAAAAAATTTGCTGGAGACCTTTGCCGCTGAGGTCGTGACAAGAGCGCGTGCACATGATGCGAAAGTGCTCATCAACGCTGATATCGATCTCGCTCGCAAGGTTGGTGCGGATGGCTTGCATCTAACTTCGTTGCAGTTACACGAATGCGTGAGTCGCTCTGATATCGGCCTGATCGCCGCTTCCGCGCATTGCCGTGAAGACATCGAGCGCGCTGCGAAATTGAAACTCGATTTCGTGGTGCTGGGTACGGTGAAGCCGACACTCACCCATCCAGGAGAAGCGGGCATCGGCTGGGAGAAATTTCTCCGGATAGCGGAAGCAGCTCCGTTGCCTGTTTACGCGCTGGGTGGATTGACGAAGAGTGATTTGATAGAAGCTATGACGCACGGCGCGCATGGCATTGCCATGCAGCGTGGGCTTGTGTCATAAAAACGTAAAGCGCCATTCCGTACGCCTCTTCAACCTAAAACCTCTGGAGATGCGCGTGTTTTTCATTCTTCATTCTTCATCGCCGCGCTTAGCCCGCCGCCGTCCCGCTACAACAATCGGTGCGCGACATAAACGTAAAGTGGAATACCGAAGAGGATGTTGAGTGGAAACGTCAACCCGAGTGACATACCGAAATAAAGCGACGGTTGCGCCTCCGGGATTGCCTGCCGGATAACGGCGGGGACGGCGATATAAGAGGCGCTGGCTGCGAGGACCATCAACAGCGTGCCATTGCCCGGTGGTATCCCGAGCACCAAACAAAACGCAAGCGCGAACCCGGCGTGCGCGACAGGCGCGCCAATCGCGTAAGCCAGCAACCATGGCGATTTACCCCTCAGTTCGCCCATGTTGCGCGCGGCCAGGAGGCCCATATCCAGCAGGAAAAACGCGAGCATCCCTTTGAAGAGATCAACCGCGAAAGGCTGCATGACGGCCTTGCCCGATTCACCAGTGAGGATGCCAATCACCATTGCACCAAGCAGCAGCATCTGTGCGCCATCGGTGAACGATTCGTGCAGCAGCCGACCCAACGACATGTCATGGCCCGTACTGTAAGCCGCCGAGTTTTGCGCACTAGCGGACAGCGATTGTTTGCCCGCCATTTCTCGTTTACGCGTCAGATTTGCCAACAGGACGGCCATGATAATGGCGGGCGATTCCATCAGCGCCATCGCTGCAGCCATGTGCCCCCCATACGGCAAACCCCGGCTATCAAGATACTGTACCGCCGTGATGAAGGTTACGGCGCTGACTGACCCGTACGTGGCCGCGATGGCGGCGGCATCAAAGCCGTTCAGGAATCGTCGCAGCAGCACATAGCCCAACGCCGGCACGATGACCGCGAGCGCGATGGCCAATGCAAGGCTGAGTACGACTTCACTGGTGAGCCCGGATTTGGCTAACGCAAAACCTCCCTTGAGACCCAGCGCCATCAGCAGGTAAAGCGCCAGGAAACGTGAGATTTGCGGGGGGATTTCCAGATTGGACTTGAGTGCGCCAGCGAGGATGCCAAACACAAAGAACAGGATGGCCGGATCAATCAGACTCTGCATGGTTTTTGAAGTTTTGCGTATTGGTCCGAGTTGAACCGAGTGTGAGGATACCGCGCTGGTTAGTTCTGTAAAAGCAGATAATAGCGAACTATTACTTCTGAAATACATGACATTGAGCCTCACCTTCAATTACCGGCATCTTTATTATTTTTGGGTCGTTGCCAAGGAGGGCAGCGTCACGCGAGCGGCCGGACGGCTGGATATGGCAGTCCAAACCGTGAGCACACAGGTGCGTGAACTCGAGCGCTCTCTCGGCCATTCCCTGCTCAAGCCGTCGGGCCGAAGACTGGTGCTCACGGAAGCGGGCATGGCGGCGATGCGGCAGGCGGACCAGATTTTTCATCTCGGCGAGCTGTTACCCGGTGTACTAAGCGATACGGTGGGTTCATCCGGTATTCGTCTGGCCATTGGCATTTCCGAGGGATTGCCGAAGCTGGTTGTGCTCGCGCTGATGCAGCCGGTTTTGCAATCGCCGCAACTGCGCCTGGTATGCGATGAAGGCGAGTTCGACGATCTGCTGGGCGATGTCGCGTTACACAAATTTGATGCCGTGCTAGCCGACCGCGCCGCGCCGCAAAATCACAACCTGAAGCTATACAGCCATGCGGTCGGCGTTTCAAAACTTGCCTGGTATGCGCCAGCATCGCTGTTCGCCGCGGTCAAAAAAGGCTTCCCACAATCGCTGGCAACCACCCCGGTGCTACTGCCGACAACCCAGGTCGCTGTGCGCGTGCGGCTGGATCAGTGGTTTGAGCGCATGTCGATCAGGCCGCGGCTGGTGGGGGAGTTCAAGGACAGCGCTTTGTTGAAAACCTTTGGTTCCAGCGGCATGGGCGTTTTTCCCGCTGCCGAAATAGCGCATGACGAACTGGTCGCACGATACCGTGTCAAGCGCATTGGCCCTTGCGAGGGCGTGGACGAGCATTTTTACTTGATTGTTGCCGAGAAAAAAGTACAGCACCCGCTAATTCAGCAGCTACTGAAGCGTCCGCACTGAATGCGCTAGATCGCCATTCGATGGGCATCTTCAGGGCATTTGTGCCCATTCGCCGCGCCGATGATGGACCTTGTGAAAAGACGCCCGCAATTGCGGGCGTCTTTGAGCTTACGTAGTCGTTACTGCTTCGACTTCGGCGGCGGATTCGCCGCCGCAAATGTCGAGTAAGTCTGCTCGGCCACGCGATGCCAGAGGTTGATGTCCTCGCGGAATTTCAACCATGGCACGTACATTTTCTTGAAGGCCGGATTCTTGTCCGCCTCCTCTTCGAACAAGCCAAACGCGGCCGCTTGTGAAGCCTTCATGATTTCGCTGGAGAATGAACGCAGTTGCACGCCCTTGCCCACTAGGCTGCGGAGCGCGATCGGATTTTTGTAATCATACGAGGCCATCATGTCCAGATTGGCTTCATAAGCTGCTGCTTCAAATGCCGCCTGATATTCTTTCGGCAGCTTTTCCCATTCCTTGGTGTTGACGAAGAACGAATACTGCGAATTGCTTTCCCACCAGCCTGGATAGTAGAAATTCTTGATTATTTTGTAGAAGCCGAGCTTCTCGTCATCGTACGGGCCAACCCATTCGGCACCATCAATGGTGCCTTTTTCCAGCGCAGGATAAATATCGCCACCAGGAATTTGTTGCGGGATCACGCCGAGCCTGGCCAGCACATCACCGCCGAGGCCGGCAATACGGAACTTGATGCCTTTCAGGTCGGCAACGGTCTTCACTTCCTTGCGCCACCAGCCACCCATTTGTACGCCTGTATTACCGCCGGGGAAGGAGATGATGTTGTAGTCCTTGAAGAACTCGCGCACCAGCGCCAGACCACCGCCATAATAAATCCAGGCATTCTGCTGACGCTGGTTCAGGCCAAAGGGCAATGTGGTGTCGAAGGCAAAAGCTTTGTTCTTGCCGACGAAGTAATAGCTGGCCGTGTGGGTGCATTCAACCGTTCCGTTTTGCACCGCGTCCACAGTGCTAAACGCAGGGACAATCTCGCCTGCGGCGAAAACCTGAATCTGAAACTTGCCGCCGGTGATCGCGCTCAAGCGCTTCGACAGCACGTCCGCGCCACCGTAAATCGTATCCAGACTCTTGGGGAAGCTCGACGCGCAACGCCATTTGATGTTCGGCAGTGCTGGTGCCTGCGCGACGGCCTGTGTAGCGGCTGCGGCGGAAAGCGTGCCGCCGACGACAGTGGCGCGGCTCAGAAATTTACGACGGTCCATATTCTTCCTCTCGGTCCTTTAGTGGAGCGACCAGCTTACGCTGTTTGTGAAACGGATTAGTGCTGCATTGATCAATACGTCTTGTACGGCAGGAATTTGCCTGACAGCACCACCTTGACGCGATCACCCTTGGGGTCGGGCTGACGCTCGATGTCCATGGAAAAATCGATCGCGCTCATGATGCCGTCGCCGAATTCTTCGTGAATCAATTCCTTGATGGTGCTGCCATAAACGCTGACGATTTCGTACCAGCGATAGATCAGTGGATCGGTTGGTACCGCCGTCGGCAACGAGCCTTTGTACGGCACTTCCTGCAGGATCAGCACCGCTTCCTTGTCGAGCCCGAAAAGCTTGCCCGCCTTCTCGGCTTCGATCTTGGTCAGCGTCATCTGCCCAAGCATGGCTGCCGTGACCCACTCCTTGCTGTGGCCGATTTTGGTGGCGATGTCGACCCACTTGAGTCCTTTTTTTCGCTTGGCTGATAGGATCATTTCGGTAACGTCTGAACGATTCATGTTTTCTCCTTGTTGATGGTTATTTGACTTGCTTGAAGATTGCCGCCTGCGGCATTTCGGATAGCACTTCATCCTCGGCGAGGCCGGGCATGACGAGCGGTGGAAATTCAAAACCGCTGGTGTCCTTCACCGCCTGTTGCTGCACAAGCTTTGAACGATTGACCAGAAAATCGACCAGGTGATTGCGTATCTTGTAAAACTGCGGATGGTGGTGGATATCAGCACGGGTGCGTGTTTTCGGTAATGTATTGACGACGATTTCGGCGATGCGCGCCTCAGGCCCGTTGGACATCAGCATGATTTTGTCGGCCAGCAGAATCGCTTCGTCGACGTCATGGGTGATCATGAAGACGGTCTGATGCGTCTCGGCGCAAATCGACAGCAGTTGATCCTGAATCGTGCCCCGTGTCAGCGCATCGAGCGCGCCAAAGGGCTCGTCGAGCAGCAGCATTTTGGGTTCGATAGCGAACGCGCGCGCAATGCCTACGCGCTGTTTCATGCCGACGGAAAGCTGCGAAGGTTTCTTTTGCTCGTTGCCGGTGAGGCGCACGAGATCGATGTATTTCTGGCAGTGCGCCTTGATTTTTTGGCCATCCCAATCCGGCCAACGCGATTTGACGGCGAAGGCGATGTTGCTTTGCACCGTCAGCCACGGCATGAGGGCATGGCTCTGGAAGACAACGCCGCGATCCAGGCTGGGCCCGGATACTTCACGTCCGGCCATCACCACCGTACCCGCGCTCGCTTCGTCGAGTCCTGCGAGAATATTGAGGATGGTGGTCTTGCCGCAGCCTGAATGGCCAATGATGCAGACGAACTCGCCCTTTTCGATATCGACGTTGACAGCGTGGAATACCGGCTTGGTGCCCGGCGCATCCGAATATGATTTGGCGAGTTGACGGATTTGCAGAAAGGATTGCGAGCTCATGGTTATTCCACGTAAGTCACGGCACGCTGCAACACGCCGAACGCGAGATCAAGCAGCATGCCTACCACGCCGATCATGAGGATCGCGAAAATCACATTCGTGAGCGAGAGATTGTTCCATTCGTTCCAGACGAAATAGCCGATACCAGTGCCGCCTACCAGCATTTCGGCTGCAACGATGACCAGCCACGCAATGCCCATGGAGATACGCATGCCGGTGAGAATGGTCGGGGCTGCAGCGGGTAGCACCACCAGAAAGGCTTTCCGCAACACACCGACTTCAAGTGTCTTGGCGACGTTAAGCCACTCGCGCCGAACACTGGCCACGCCGTGCGCGGTGTTGAGGAGCATCGGCCAGATAGAGCAGATGAAAATAACGAAGATCGATGATGTCGCCGAATCCTTGATGGTGTAGAGCGCGAGCGGCATCCACGCCAGCGGTGAGATCGGCTTGAGGATCTGTATGAAAGGATTGAGCGCGCGGTAAATCAGGGGCGACATGCCGATCAGAAACCCGACCGGAATCGCCACCAGTGCGGCTAGCAGGAAGCCCGACAGGACGCGCGCCAGTGAGTGAGCGATCTGGATGCCGATGCCTTTGTCGTTGGGCCCGTTATCGTAAAACGGGTTGCGTAACTGCGTCCATAACGTTTCGCCAATCTGCAACGGTGTGGGCAGCCCGGTCGTTTTGGGTGCACCTCCGCCCATGAGTTTGGCGTATTCACTGTCAGCTGTTTGCGCGCTGGCCTTTGGCAGCGTGGCGGCGTGCCAGACGAGCAGAAACACACCGAGCAGAGCCAGGCTCAGCAATGCAGCCTTGGCTGGTAACGATTTCATCATTGATCAGGCAATCTTTTTGATTTTGAAACTGTCGACGTAGGCGTCGGGCTTGTTTTCGTCGAATGCCTTGCCCATGACGATAATTTTCTTCGCCTGCCTCTCAGGCACCGGGATACCCGCTTCTTTCATGCGTTTTTTCGCGTCCGTGAGCAGATAGACTTTGTCGACGATGTCCTTGTACTTCACATCGCCTTTCAGATAGCCCCAGCGCTTCATCTGCGTGAGGATCCACACGCCCATCGCGGTCCACGGTACCGGATCGAAATCGATGCGGTCGGCAACCGTCTTGATACTGCCGAGTCCGTCAGCGTATTTGCCGGTCAGTACCTGCTCAATTACCGTGACCGGCTGATTGAGATACGCGGCCGGGGCGATCGCGTTTGCAATAGTGGTGCGATTGGCCGGGTTCGTCGCCATCTGCGCCGAATTGAGGATCGCCCGGAACAGTGCAGCGAACGTGTTCGGATTCTCTTTCACCCACTCGCTGCGCACGCCAAACGAGCAACAGGGGTGACCATCCCAGATTTCCTTGGTGAGGATGTGGATAAAGCCAATCTCGTCGTATACCGCCCGCTGATTGAAAGGATCGGGGCCGAGAAATCCGTCGATGTTGCCCGCCCGAAGATTTGCCACCATCTCCGGTGGCGGCGTGACACGAATCTGTATGTCCTTGTCAGGGTCAAGGCCGTATTCTGCGACGTAATAGCGCAGCAGGAAATTGTGCATTGAGTATTCGAACGGCACGGCGAAGATCATGCCCTTCCAGAGCTTCGGGTCGCGCTTATCCTTGTGCTTCATGGCCAGCGTGATCGCTTGCCCATTGATGTTCTGGATGGTCGCCACGTTCATCGGCAAGGCGTTAGCGCCCACGCCTAATGAAATCGCCAGCGGCATCGGTGCCAGCATGTGCGAGGCGTCGTACTCCTTGTTCATGACCTTGTCTCGAATCAATGCCCAACCGGCAGTCTTGACCACCGATACATTGAGACCCTGCTTTTCATAAAACCCCAGTGGATGCGCCATGATCAATGGTGTGGCGCAGGTGATCGGGATGAAGCCGATCTTCAGGTCTTTCTTTTCCAACGGCGCTTTGTCCTGCGCCATCGCATTCAATGCGCTCAAGGGAAACAGGCTGGCGATGGCGGCATACGCGGTCGAGGCACCGACGCTTTTGAGGAATTGCCGGCGCTGGATATCATCGGGAAACAATGCCGAAAGGATGCCGCCCCGAATGGAACGTTCGAACAGACTATCCTCGCTGGCCGTGACGACGAGTGCGTCGTGCTCCGTTTGTGAGGTGTGTCGCCCGCAATCACAACCACGAAAGGTGGTTGCGGGATTGAATGGATCATTGCTGAATATGGACATGCGCTTACCCGGTTGGTTTGGTCGCGGGTCTATTCGCAAGTTGCATGCCATGCTGATATTTGGATTGCGTCGCATTGCGGCACGCACCACACCGGCACTAATATTGTTCGATGCGCACGGTTATGGTGCCGCAAATAACTCCATGCACCATTTCAGCATGTGTGGCCAAGCAATTATCTATGCGCGGACTTTGGCAACGGCATCGACAATACCAAGTGGGGATGCGCAAAGCAGATTGGCCTGTGACAGCTCTTCTACGCTTCCGTAGCCGTAAGTCACACCGATGGCCAGACAGCCGTTGATACGCGCTGCATCAATATCGTGATGCCGGTCGCCCACCATCACTGCGGTTTGCGGGTCAATGTTTTCGCGCGCGATCAAGTATGCGAGCAAGTCACCCTTATGCTGGTGCGTGCCGTCGAGCTCGCTACCGTAGATTGCATCGAAGGGCGCGAGCATGCCGAAATGGTCGAGGATGCGACGCGCGTAGACGTGGGGCTTGGCAGTGGCGAGAATCAGGCGATGGTTCAGCGCTTGCAAGGTGGCGAGCATTTCCGGCACGCCGTCGTAGAGCGTGTTTTCAAACAGGCCTGTGTCCACAAAGCGCTCTCGATACAACACCATCGCGCGCTCTACAAGTTGAGCGTCATCGGTAGCCAGCAGGGTCGCGAAAGAGCCTCGCAAGGGAGGTCCAATAGTGAAATGCAGCGCCCGCACCGGTGGCACCACTGCATCAAGGCGGGAAAGCGCATAGGTAATGCAGTTGGTGATGCCCAAAGCTGGATCGGTCAGCGTACCGTCCAGATCAAGCAATACGTTCAAGATCAATGCCCGGCAGCCGCGTGTTCCCGCGCCACGAGCTCGAGCGTGACCAGTACAGCTTTCTTGTTTGCGCCTTCGAACGTCAGCATCATCGGTATCTTGTCGCCTTTGTTGATCGGCTTTTTCACATTCATGAGCATCACGTGCATGCCGCCCGGTTTCAATGTGATGGCTTTATTGGCCGGAACATCGATCGCGTCCAGCGCTTTCATTTCCATCACGCCATCGTTCATTTTCATGTCGTGAATTTCAACGAGTCCAGCGGCAGGCGATTCTACCTTGATGAGTTTGAACGGGATCGCTGAGTTGATCTGCATGTACGCGGCCGACACGGCGCTACCGGGTATCGTGGTCTTGATCCAGGATTCCGATACCACCGGTGCCGCGACTGCTGATACGCTCGGCTGCGCATGGGCAAGCGTTGCCGAAATAATTGTGGCCAAGGCCATTGTTAAACTCGCGGCGACGTTTCTTGCGATTGGTAAATTCATTTGTTTCCTTTCAAGCGTCCATGAGTGGTTTGATATCCAGTAAAAGGCATGCACGTTGCGCACTTTCGCGCGCGCTATTTGATTGATTGTCATGCGGCACAATACCGAGCAATGGTGCAGAAATCATCCGCGAGAGTGTTGAAATATTCTCATCCAAAAACATCATCGTGTCGCCAGCGAGCGGCATGTTGGCGACCCAACCAGCGAGCGTCAAACCGCGTGCTTGAATCGCCTCGACCGTGAGCAGCGCATGGTTCAGTACACCCAGACGCATGCCGACGACGAGGATCACCTCAAGGGTAAGGGCACGCGGAATTTCTGCCATCGATTGAGTCGCGGACAGCGGCACCAGAAATCCGCCCGCCCCTTCGACAAGCACAGTGTTGGCTTCCACGCAAAGCCGATCAAATGCAGCGCGTATGACTTCCAACTCCACCACCACCTTTTCGTGCACCGCCGCCAGATGCGGGGCAATAGGCTCTCTGAAACAGTAGGGGTTGATGTCGGCGATCGCAGCCTTGGTCTGTGAGACTTCGCATAGTGCCGCGACATCCGCGTTCATTTGCACGCCATTAATATCGATCATCCCCGCTGCAATCGGCTTCATCGGCGTGGCGACCAGTCCGCGCATCGCGAAGGCCTGTAGCAAGGCGCAGGTCACAAAGGTCTTGCCGACATCAGTGTCGGTGCCAGTAATAAAGAAATTCCTCATGACTTCCCGACCATGCGCTTGAACTCATGGATATCGATGCTCTGCTGCCCGTCAATAGTCTTTCGCTTCATGAACTCGGGCTTCCACGCGTGGCCGTAAACCACTTCATAGGTCGCGGGAAGGCGATCGTTTTTGCGAAACGCATCGTAGGCCGACACCATGCGCTGCCAGCGATCGCGTCCCATCAGCCCGGTTCTACGACCGTCTTGCACGTTATGTGCGCCGATACCTTTGAGCTCCTGCAGCAATGGTTTTAGCTCGGCATAAGTCAGCGTGATGATTTCCTGATCCATCACCGGATCCGCAAATCCCGCGTGGACGAGTATGTCGCCGATGTCGTGCATATCGACAAATTTATTGACGTGCGGTTTATCGTCCACGGCACGGAAGGCAGCACGCAGCTCTTTTAACGTGTCGGGGCCCAACGTCGTGAACATGAACAGGCCGTTTGGCTTCAGTACGCGGGCCACTTCCTTGGCGACTTGTTCCGGGTCACACCATTGCAAAGTGAGATTCGACATAGCCAGATCGATACTCTCTGTCTTAAGTGGCAGTGCTTCGGCGTCGCCGCAAAGCCAGGACAGCGCCGGTGCGCGGCCGGTGAGGCGTTTCAACCAGCTTGCCGTCTTCGCCTGCGCACGGGCTGCGGCCAGCATCGGCGGCGCCAAATCCAGACCAATGATGTCGGCATCGGCATAGCGTTCGCGCAATTTAGCCGTCGCGTAGCCGGTGCCACAGCCAATATCGAGCACGCTGGTTGGCTTCAGCTTGATGTAGTCGAGCCGCTCGAACAGGCGGTCCGCAATTTCACGTTGCAGAAAGGCGTTGCCATCATAGGACTTCGCGGCATTGCCGAAAGACCGGCGCACGGCCGGTTTCGGCGGAAAGAGGCTCTGATTGTCGCTCATGCGCTCAGGAACGCATCAAGTTCGCACATGAACTCGTCGCGGTGGGACATGAATGGCGCATGGGCGGCGTGCGGAATCATCGCGTAGCGTGCATTCGACATCTGTTCTGCCAGCCAACAGGCAGCGGGCTCCGGCGTCAGGGCGTCGTGGTCGCCTTGAATGACCAATGCTGCTTGCGAGAGTGTTGCAGCATGTTCGCGCAAATCGGTCGTCCGCAGGATATCCAGTGCCGCGGCCAACGCAGCAAGGTTTGGGGTGCCGCGAGAGGTGATTGCCCGTTGAAGCGTATTGACCGCATCGCGGACATTGGGCGTGTTGAGTACTTGCAATGCCAGGAAACTCTTGATGGTCGCCGCGTAGTTGTTTGAAAGCCGACGTCCAAAATCGGCCAGCACTGTGGGCTCCACCGCATGCGGCCAGTCATCACGTTGCAAAAAACTGGGTGTGGTCGCGACAAGAACGAGTCTATCGATGCGTTTAGCGTGACGGCGCGCCAGATCCTGCGCGACCAAGCTCCCCAGTGACCAGCCCAGCAGGTGCGAGCGCGGCGGCATCGCTGCCGCCACCGCGTCGGCCATTTCGGTGATTGTCGCCACCGTGGCGCCACTGGAGAGGCCGTGTCCGGGCAAATCGACAATGTGCAATGTGTAGCGTTGTGCCAGCGCATCACGAACCCCGTTCCACACGGCGCCGTTGAGCCCCCAACCGTGCAGAAGCGTCAGATTGGGGCCGCGTCCGACGACCTCGACAAACACGCTCATTTGCGTAGATGTCCGGCATTGCCGATCAGTTCGACATCCAGATCGGTGAGCGCTGTGATGAGATCGAACAAGTCGTCTGCCGTATGCGATGCCGTGATTGAGACCCGCAGACGTGCCGTACCCGGCGGAACGGTCGGTGGCCGAATGGCGGGCACGAACATATGCCGCTCCCGCAGTGCATCGGTGAAGGCCATGGCGGTCGCGTTGTCGCCGATCATGATCGGCTGAATGGCGGTCTGCGAATACGGCAATGTTGCAAATTGCAATTTGAGCGAGTCGCCAAAAAAATCGATCAGCATGCGCAGATGCTTCAGCCGCTCGCGGTCTTCCTGCATCACTTCCAGGCTGGCCTGCATGGCTGCAGCGATGGCGGGCGGCGTCGCGGTGGTGAAAATATAGGTGCGAGCCGACTGCAGAATCCATTCGACGATATCTTCATGCCCCGCGACAAACGCGCCATAGCCACCGGCGGCTTTGCCCAGCGTTGCCATGTAGACGATGCGCTCGCTCTTGAGATTGAAGTGTTCAAGCGAACCTTTGCCGCGATAGCCCAGCACGCCAAAGCCGTGTGCATCGTCGATGACCAGTAGGGCATCGTAAGTCTCGGCTAGCTTCAGCAGTTCGGGCAGCGGGGCAATATCGCCATCCATGCTGAAGACAGCATCGGTGACGATCAGTTTGCGACCGGCCCCCTTTGACTCGGCCAGCATGGCTTCGAGCTTGACGAGATTGCAGTGCGGATAGCGCTTGAAATTGGCGCGGGACAGTAACGCACCGTCGTTCAGACAGGCGTGGTTAAGTTTGTCGGCAAATATCGTATCGCCGCGCCCAGCGAGAGCGGTGAGGATTCCCATGTTCGCCATATAACCAGACGAAAACAGCAGCGCCTTGGGCAAACCGATGTAATCGCCAAGCTTCTCTTCCAGCTCGTGGTGCGCGCGCATGTGGCCGGACACCATATGCGATGCTGCCGCACCAAGACCATAACGCTTCAGCGCGCGCGACGCCGCTGCGACCACCTTCGGGTGATTGGCGAGGCCCAGGTAATCGTTGCTGGCATAGGACATTACACGCTTGCCGTCGACCAGCATCGAGGCATCCTGCGGGCCGTCGATAATTCGGCGCGCCCGCAGCTGGTCCGCCTGAGCGAGTTCGGAGAGTTGTAGGGAAAAATCGTGAACGGACATGAATGCGGACCAATACAAAAACACTAGCGCCGGTGCGGCTTTCAGGAAATAAATGCCTGAAAAAGCGCGCCAGTGCTAGTGTTTGCTAAAGGGGCGTAATTCCCAGCTTGTTAAACAGGTCCCGATCCCGATCCACATCGGGGTTGCCTGTGGTCAGCAGTTTCTCGCCATAGAAAATTGAATTGGCACCTGCCAGAAAACACATCGCCTGCGTAGCCTCATTCATTTCCTGCCGGCCCGCCGACAGGCGCACGAAACTGCTGGGCATGGTGATGCGCGCAACCGCGATGGTGCGCACGAACTCGGTCCAGTCGAGCACTTTTTCACCATGCAATTTTTCGTGCAGCGGCGTGCCCTCTACCTGCACAAGGTAATTGATCGGCACCGATTCCGGATGCGGATCGAGATTTGCCAACTGTGCGATCAGCCCAGCACGTTCGGTGCGCGATTCGCCCATGCCGACTATCCCCCCGCAGCAGACGTTCATCCCCGCACCGCGCACGCGCTCAAGCGTGTCGAGGCGATCCTGATATTCGCGGGTGGTGATGATGTCGCCGTAGACTTCGGGCGCGGTATCGAGATTGTGATTGTAGTAATCAAGTCCGGCTCTCTTCAATTGTTCCGCCTGGCCATCTTTCAGCATGCCCAGCGTGCAGCAGGTTTCCAACCCCAACGCTTTGACTTCGCGCACCATCTCCAGCACCGGGTCGAGATCGCGCTGTTTCGGTCCGCGCCACGCCGCACCCATACAAAATCGCGACGCGCCATTGGCCTTGGCCAGTTTTGCGGCATCGACCACAGCAGAAACATCCATCAGCGCTTCATTTTCTACTCCGGTGTGATAGCGGGCGGCTTGTGGGCAATAGCCGCAATCCTCCGAGCAGCCGCCGGTTTTGATCGACAACAGTGTGGACAGCTGCACCTTGTTTGGATCGTGTTGTTCTCGATGCAAGGTTTGGGCACGATGAATCAGGTCCGAAAAGGGCAAATTGAAAAGTGCTTCAACGTCGCTCAACGCCCATGCGGCGGGCTTGGCCGCCTTCGTCCATGAGGCAGGCAAACTGATTGGCGTTGTAGCAGAAGCAACTTTGGTGAAATTTTGCGTCATCGATGGGTCCGGTGGAAAATGGGGATTGAGGCAGCTCCGCATGATTGCGAAACGCTGCACATATGTCAACTTTCTCAATCACTCAAAATGACAATCGCACACAAAACAGGCGATATCTAAGGTGTTCGGTAGCCGCGAATAGAAACTATTTGACGGCAAGATTTCGATCCGCTGCCGCGGTGCTCGCCATGGGCTGCAATACAGCGTCGCCGCGATCCCAACAAACTATGAGATGCGGTGCAATGGCCGCTGCGACAGCAACGCGAAGTCGCACATTGGATTCCGCAGGTTAGAATCATTTTCGCCTGTTCGCCACAAGAATCTTCCCATTCCCCTCCGTACCAAACCCGCAGGTTTCAACAGTCTGCTGTCGCAGGATTGCCAGCTTTGCGGTGTCTCTGCGCCCGGGACACTGTGCGCAGGCTGCTGGGACGATTTACCTGCTTCCCCCGTCGCCAAGTGTCCGCGGTGCGCGGCGCCCTCACGGTCGACGCAAGTCTGTGGCGCCTGCCTCGCCGATGCGCCGCATTTCGATGAAACCGTCAGTGCGTTTCAATACGTTTATCCGCTTGACCGACTGGTGCAGGCATATAAGTTCAGCGCCAACCTTGGTCTGTTGCCGTTGTTTGCCGAGGCCGTTGCGCGCGCCGTTGGTGCAGGTAATGCGCAGCGCGGGCCAGTGCTGGTCATCCCGCTACCGCTGGCGCCGAAGAGATTGGCTGAACGTGGATTTAACCAATCGGCCCTGCTCGGGGCGCAAGTGTCGAAGATTCTGGGACTGCGTTTTGAAGCGCGTGGCATGCTGCGCGTACGCGAAACACCCCCGCAGACCGGTTTGAACCGCGAAGCGCGGCTGAAGAATGTGCGCGGAGCGTTTGACTGTACGCAACGACTGGATGGGCACGTGGCCATTGTCGACGATGTAATGACGACCGGCGCCACGCTTTCCGAGGCGGCGAAGGTTCTCAAGAAAGTCGGGGCGGTTCACGTGAGCGCATGGGTTATCGCCCGTGCGACAAGAGACGACGCCCCAGTGGCGGTCGACTCGCAAACGCGCCGGTTTGAAGGTCCCATCGAATGAGCGCCGTGTTTAATGTCGTTCTCTATCGCCCGGAGATTCCACCCAACACCGGCAACGTCATTCGACTGTGTGCCAACACGGGCGCAAACCTGCATCTGGTGCATCCACTGGGTTTTGAGTGGGATGACACCCGCGTCAAACGCGCAGGTCTCGATTACCACGAATTCGCGAACGTGCAGCATCATCAGAGTTGGGCTGCATGTCGCGAGGCGCTATCTGGCTCACGAATGTTTGCCGTGGAGACGCGTAACGGAGCCCGGTACGACACCGTTGAATATCAGCCAGGGGACAGCTTCGTATTCGGACAGGAGACGGCGGGACTTCCGGCCGATCTCATGGATCAGTTTTCCGCCGAGAGGCGTGTGTGGTTGCCAATGAGGCCGGACAATCGCAGTTTGAATTTATCGAACTCGGTTGCCGTAATAATCTTCGAAGCCTGGCGGCAAAATGATTTTGGTGGAAGTTAGCAGCCAGCGCATCTGGCACTGGCTACTAACAGAGGTGACTACTGAACAGTCACACGTTTGGCGCTCACTGGGGCTTTTTTTGGTAGCACCAGCGACAACACACCATCGGCGTACCTGGCTTCAACGGCGGCTTCGTCAATGTCTTGCGCTACACTGAAGAGTCGTGAGGTTTTGCCGTAGTAGCGCTCGGAATGCAACAGTTGCGTAGCACTCTTCGTTGCATCCTTGTCGGCGATCACACCATCAACTCCGGGCGCAGTTGCTTCGCGTTTGATCTCGGCCACGATGGAGACTTCTTTCTGGTCGACTTCGATATGTATGTCTTCTTTCCTGGCGCCGGGAATAACCGCGCTTACACGATAAGCAGCAGCATCCTCGCTCACTTCAATTTTGATCGGCGCCACCGTACTGCGTGCTTCACCGGGAAGTGGTCTGAGAAAGCCCGATAACAGCTCATCGAGGTGATTGGAAAAAAGTGCGGCGGATGGATCCAAACGCTTGTTCAAACGTACTAGCGTGTTCATGTTTTATTCCTCAAGTGTTGTTGCGAAGTGTGCACAGTAACTGCGGGTCGCGCCGCGATATTTCAAGTCCTCGCGCTGCGGAAGGCAAGATTCTTATAGACTGCCGAAACGAACAAGAGAAGGTATTTATGGGCGCTGGTACAAAGGACAACCCCCTTCACAAACAGCGAGTACTTTTTGCTGAAGTCGAATCTCATCGCGGCTACATGCTGCGCTTTGCAACGGCAAAATTGCGCGATGCCGAACAGGCAGAAGAAGTCGTGCAGGAGGCGCTACTGGCCGCGCTCGACGGGATAGATAGCTTCTCCGGCCAATCGGCATTGCGGACCTGGCTTACGTCCATACTTAAATTCAAGATCATTGATTTTCAGCGGCGCGTAATCAGCGAGCGGGCCCACTTTGTGAGCCCACCACAGGCGGACGATTCTGCGGATCCGGAGTGGTTTGACAAGCTGTTCGACGACACCGGTCATTGGCAGCCAAGACTGTCCGCCTGGTCAAACCCGGATGGCGCGTTGGAGCAGAAACAGTTTTTCGAGGTTTTTGAGCGCTGTATGGATAAATTACCTCCTGCAGCAGGCCGGGTATTTTTCAAACGGGAAGTGATGGGAATTGACACTGACGAAATCTGTAAGGAAGAATCCATTAGCACGTCCAATTGTTGGGTCATGTTGCATCGTGCGAGAGTGGCGTTGCGGGAATGCCTAGATCGCACCTGGTTCCAGGGAAATAAATCGTGAGCGTTGAACATGTCGTATTGTCTTGCCAGGAAGCGGCTCGGCTGATGAGCCATCAGCTGGACCGCGTGTTGTCAGACGGCGAGACCGAGGAACTGAAGAGTCATCTGTTTGTATGCCTCAGCTGCCGCAACTTCAATGCGCAGCTGGGTTTCCTGCGACGTCTTGCAAGTCGATATGGTGGCGAAGGACCACCGTGCGGAGACGACCCACTGTGACCATGCATCGCAGAAACTATCATGGCAGTTGTGTAGAATGTTTGAATCTAACCTTACTTGAAGCACGTAGGTTGTTCACTGCACCGTTCGCATGGACAATGTAGTTCAGGAAACGGCTGCAGGTTAGCAAGTGCGCGACCGTGCCGTCATAATTACCTTAAAAATCGTTGAAAGGAATTTCACCATGAACAGCAAACTGATTATCTCATCGGCCATCGCCGGGCTTGTCGCTCTTGGCACCGCCAGCGGTGCCGCAATTGCGCAGGACAAGAAAGCAGAAAAGGAAAAGTGCTACGGTATCGCCAAGAAAAGTGCGAACGACTGCGGTACTGCCAAGCATTCCTGCGCCGGTCAGGCAGCTTCGGACAACATGCCCGAAGAATGGAAATTTGTCGCCAAAGGCACTTGCGTATCCATGAAGGGTTCGCTGAAGAAGCCTGGTGCCGACGCGCCAAAGACGACCTACTAAGCGCAGCAGCGGGCACGAGTTAACAGTAGTCCCCTTGAGATTGATGCCCCCGCGGTAATTCGTGGGGGCATTTTTTTGGGGCGACCTCAACAAGACATGGCTTCAGAGACGGCAGTACTCTCGCGACTTGCCGGCATCGGCTTGCGGCCGCCGCACTATCGGGCGATTCTTGATGCGATGCCCAAGGTTTCCTTTCTCGAAGTGCATAGCGAGAATTTCTTCGGCGACGGCGGCCAACCCCTCAAATACTTGACCAGGTTTCGCGAGGACTATCCGATCAGCACTCACGGGGTGGGCCTTTCCCTGGGGTCGACCGACCCGCTTTCGCCTGCACACCTGAAAAAGCTTAAACGCCTGGTCGATTTGATCGAGCCGATACTGGTCTCGGAGCACTTATGCTGGGTAGGGGTCAATGGGCGCTTCCTGAATGATTTGTTGCCTCTGCCCTACACCGCAGAATCGCTTGACCACGTGGTCGCCCGCGTCAACGAGGTGCAGGATTTTCTCAAGCGCCCGATTCTCGTTGAAAATGTTTCAAGCTACCTTGAGTTCGCGGATTCGACCATTCCTGAGTGGGAGTTCGTCCGCGAAGTTGCCCGCCGCACCGGCTGCAAAATCCTTCTGGATGTGAACAACATCCACGTAAACGCCGTCAATCACGATTTTGACGCGCTGACGTACTTGGACTCGATAGCGCTGGGCAGCGTTGGGGAAATTCACCTTGGCGGCTTTCAAGACGCGGGGGACATACTCATCGATACGCATGGCACTGCCGTCTGCGACGCGGTTTGGAAACTCTACCAGCACGCCCTCCAGCGCTTTGGCAATCTGCCGACGCTGATTGAGTGGGACACCGATATCCCGACGTTGCCAGTGCTGCTGGACGAAGCGCAAAAAGCCAACCAGCTACTCGCATCAAACGAACTGCGGTGCGGCCATGCTGCGTGAAACACAGCGCGTATTCGCGGCGTCCGTGCTCGAACTTGACGCCTCGGCCGCCATCGCCGGCGCCGGCCTGATACGCGCTGGCAAGCTATCCGCAGTGCGGCGGCTGGCGATATACCGATTTAACGTGCTGACGAATTTATGTGGTGTACTGAAGGATATCTTTCCCGTCGTGCTGGCCATTGTCGACGACGCATTCTTTCAGCACGCATCAGAAAAGTTTGTTCGCGCTCACCCTTCCTGCTCGGGCGACCTCAATGAATTCGGTGGCGCATGGCCGTCATTTCTTGCCGGTTACCCGCATGCAGCTGCACTGCCATACCTGCGAGACGTCGCAGCCCTCGAATGGGCCTGGCACGAGGCGTTTCACGCGGCCGATGCGCCATCGTTCGACTTGCAACGGCTGGCAACGGTACCACCGGAAGAGCATGGCGCCTTGCAGTTTGCCCTGCATCCCTCCACCCGAATGATTCAATCGCGCTATCCGATTCTGCGGATTTGGGAAGTCAATCAGCCCGATTTTGAAGGTGACATCGAAGTGGTCTGGGACGTGTCTACCGAGTCCCTGCTGATCCATCGCGACATCGGCGATGGTGTCAGCGTCGTCATCAAGCGGGTAAGCGAGGCGGGTTACGCTTTTCTGTGGGCGCTGGCGCAGCGTGCGCACCTTGAAGACGCGGCCACCGCCGCGTTCGGTATTGATGCTGCTTTTGATTTGCAAGGATTCCTGCTGGAATCCGTCCAATCTGGCGTCATCATCGACTTCACCAGGGATCAACCATGACCTTTCAAAGAAGATTTTTTTGCTCCGGTCGTTCTGACTGATCAAGCCATGCGCTGGTTTTCGCCGCTGTTCCTGCTTGGCTTACGCGTCTACGTGGCGAACTTGTTTTTCAAGTCCGGACTAACCAAGATTCAGGATTTCTCTTCAACGGTGGCGCTGTTCGAAAACGAATATAAAGTCCCGTTGGTTTCGCCGACGCTCGCGGCCTTTTCAGGCACTGTAGCAGAGCTGATATTGCCAGCCCTGCTGGTGCTTGGATTCGCATCACGGCCCACGGCACTGGCGTTATTCGTGTTTAACATTATTGCGGTCGTGGCTTACCCAGACATCAGCGAATCGGGTGTTAAAGACCAAATCCTCTGGGGAACCATGATTCTCGTCATCGCATTTTTTGGCTCGGGTAAATTGTCCGTCGACCAGTGGATCAAGTCGCGGCTCGGTCTGCCAATTGCGTGAAGCATTGAAACTATTTTGCCCTGACATGCGTAAACGGTGTGCTAGCATCACTATCGATCTTCCTGAAAGCACGCACATGCATTTTGCTATTTCCACGCGCACCGGTCGGCCATGGTGGCTGTTCACGGCCTTTGTTTGCTTGTTCCTGGCAGGCACTGCCAGCGCACAGCAAAAACCCAAACCAGCAAACAAGCTGGAAGCTGCAGCGGCGCTAAATACTGCTGCCCGCCAGCCGATGCTTGCCGAGCGCATCACCAAAGCGTTCTCGCTGATCGGCCAGAAAGTACTTGAATCGCCGGCACGTCGACAGCTAGCTGACTCCATCAAGGAGTTCGAATCTGGTTTGAAGATGTTGCAGGCGTCGGCACCCACACCGGAAATCCGCGAGAACTACCAATTGCTTGAACAGTTGTTTGACGAATTCAAAGGCATCAAGGCCAAACCGGCGAATCTGGAAAACGCGAAGGTATTGGCGGAGCAAAATGAGGAACTGGTCTGGATTGCGACCAAGGGTGCGCAGCTCTTCCAGCAAAACAGCAAGTCAGCTCGTACTGAACTGATCAGTAAAGCCGGTGAAATACGCACCCTCACCCAGCGGATTGCCAAGCTCTACTTGTTCCGCAGCTGGGGAATTCGTTCGGAGGTCATCGTCAATGATCTGAAGAAGGCCGAAGCCGACTACCGGGCCAATTTCGATGCGCTGCTGAAGGCCCCGCAGAATACCGATCAGGTCAAGAGTGAGCTCGCACTAGCTGAAACGCAGTGGATTTTCCTCAAACAGGCGATCGAACGGCTGAACGCCAACAAAACATCGGTCACCGAGCTGGAGCATGTTTCGAAGGCTTGTGACAATATTCTGGAAGTGATGGAGCGCGTGACCCGGCTCTATGAAGCCGTTAAGAGTTAGAGGGCCGATTAAATACGATGTTGTTACGATGTTTTGAACGCCCGCCCGTATAAAGTGTAAACACGACTATTGGCGCGCCCGTCGGACCGAAAATGCCGGAAGATGCGCGTGAATGCTGGGCCTTGTAATTTAATTCGCGATACGGCTGACGACGGTGCTTATGGTTTCGGGGGCGGCTGCGGCGTCATGATGTCACCGGCGATCGTCCAGCGCGCCTGCGCATCATTGCTCGCGTCCCGAACCCATACGCGAACGTACTGCCCGTTGGCGGTTTCGCCATTTCTGGTGGTTCCATCGTAGCGACCGACCACATAGGCAAAATCGCCCGCGTGTGAGGTTCCCTGCATTTTTGGGCTCCACGCCCATTTGCCATCTTTTAAATTCACGTGTTCGGCGACTCTGCCTTGGCCACTGATCGGCAATATTCCCTCGCGCAGCAATACTGTGTGGTTGGTGACACTGGCGATGTACGCGGCAGCCGAACCCATTTTGCTGCTTCGTTCGACGAAGTCTCGTTCAGCGTCAAATGCCGACGATCCCGCTTTTAACGCGGCCAGGTCAAGCGCGATCAACGGGGTGGTCGGCAAGGCATCTGGCGTTGACCTCGCGCCATGAGAAATACCGTGATCGATGAATACCTTCCACTCGCCGTTAAGTTGCTTTTGCCATACCGAGAAGAACTCGCCGTGCGCTGCAGGCGCTTTTGGGTCGGCCTCGCTGCGATAGATGGAGGGGCCGGTCGAAAAGCCCAGATCACCCGAGGCGGACAATATCGTAAGTTGTGATCGCCAGTCGAGCACGATGGGTGGATCGGGCCTGCCGCGTATCCAGGCCTGTGCGTCCACCGGCTCCGGGCGCAGCAACCAGGATTGCGCCGCAAAGAACTCCAGGAACGCGGCGCGCATCCCACTCTTGACCGAATACGCGGCGAATTTTCCCTCTTCTTTTGCGAGATCCACGGCGGTGAATTCTGCAGCGATAGCGGACGTGATCATCGCGGTACAAAGCGTCGCCGCACACAAGGCGTATTTGCGCATGAACGGTTCCTCAAGGTTCGACAAACTCTAAGAGATTGGCCGCAGTGCCTGACCTGCAGTCAAGCGATGAATGTACCCGATTCCGCGCAACTGATTGCGACGCTCTTCAACGAGCTGCTACAGCACGTATCTCGCCAAGTCTTCACTTTGGGCGAGCTCGCCAAGTTTACTGTTCACATATTCCGGGGTAACCGCGAACGGCGTTCCCTGCGCCGCGCTTTCGTAGGAAATCTCCTCCAGCAGTTTTTCCATCACTGTGTACAAGCGACGTGCACCGATGTTCTCGGTCTTTTCGTTGACCGAAAATGCGATCTCAGCGATGCGCTTGACCGTCTCGGGCGGGAATGAGAGCTCCACATTTTCAGTTTTCAGCAGCGCCTGATATTGCTTGGTAAGGCACGCGTCGGTCTTGGTGAGAATCGCTTCAAAATCATCGACCGACAGCGAGGCAAGTTCGACGCGGATCGGCAACCGCCCCTGCAATTCCGGAATGAGATCGGACGGCCGCGCGAGGTGGAACGCACCAGAGGCGATGAACAAGACATGATCAGTCTTCACCATGCCGAACTTGGTGGAAATGGTGGTGCCTTCAATCAATGGCAGTAAATCGCGCTGCACACCCTGCCGCGAAACATCGGCGCCCTGATGCTCCGAACGGCTGGCGATCTTGTCGATCTCGTCAATAAAGACGATGCCATTCTCTTCAATATTCTTCAGCGCGGCGATCTTGGTTTCTTCGTCGTTGACAAGCTTCATCGCCTCTTCATCGGTCAGCAATTTGAGCGCTTCCTTGACCGGGACCTTGCGGATTTTCTTGCGTGTGTTGCCCATATTTTGAAACATGCCCTGGATTTGCTGGGTCAATTCTTCCATGCCAGGCGGGCCGAATATTTCCATATTGCCGGCCACCGCTGCGACTTCGATTTCAATTTCGCGGTCATCCAGTTTCCCTTCGCGCAACATCTTGCGAAATTTTTGCCGCGTCGTGTTATCCGCGCTGCTCGCACCGTCGGCCGATTCGCCTTCCTTGCCCTTGCCGTAGAAATCGAAGCCTCTAGCCTCCGGTAGCAGCGCATCAAGCACCCGCTCTTCGGCGTGATCAGCAGCCTGATGGCGGACTTTCTGCGCCTCCTGCTCGCGAGCCTGCTTGACAGCAATTTCGGCCAAATCGCGGATGATTGAATCCACATCGCGCCCGACGTAACCAACCTCGGTAAATTTGGTCGCCTCCACTTTGAGAAACGGCGCGTTGGCCAGCTTTGCCAGGCGGCGGGCAATTTCGGTCTTGCCCACGCCGGTTGGCCCGATCATCAGGATATTCTTCGGCGTGATTTCGTTTCGCAATGGTTCCGGCACCTGCATGCGCCGCCAGCGATTGCGCAGCGCGACAGCTACGGCTCGTTTAGCCGCCTGCTGGCCAACGATGTGTTTGTCGAGTTCGGAAACGATTTCTTTTGGCGTCATCATATTTGTTAGTTGCCGGGCCGCTTGGGAAAATGTCAATCCAGCGTTTCGATGGTGTGATTCTGGTTGGTATAGATGCAAAGATCCCCGGCGATGGTCAGCGATTTTTTCACGATGTCGGCCGGTGCCATTTCGGTATGTTGTAACAGCGCAATCGCCGCCGCTTGGGCATAGGCGCCACCCGAGCCGATGGCGAGTAGGCCCAACTCAGGTTCTAGAACATCGCCCGTCCCGGTGATGACCAGCGAGCTGGTCCGGTCGGCGACAGTGAGCATGGCCTCCAGACGGCGCAGTATGCGATCGGTGCGCCAGTCTTTGGCCAGCTCAATCGCCGAGCGCATCAGGTGGCCCTGATGTTTATCCAGCTTGGATTCGAAGCGCTCAAACAACGTGAATGCATCTGCCGTGGCACCCGCAAAACCCGCAAGCACCTGATCCTTGTAGAGGCGCCGCACTTTGCGCGCGGTTGCCTTGACGACGATGTTGCCCAGCGTGACTTGTCCGTCTCCGCCCATCGCGACCTTGTCGCCACGCCGGACCGAAAGAATGGTGGTGCCGTGAAACTGTTCAGTCTGCATGCGGTTGCCAACCCGTTATAAACCCTAAAGGATAAACACAAGCAAGGACGCCATTTTCCGGCCATTTTTGGCCTGTAAGGCGCGCCAATACTGCGTTTAGACGAATTTCTTCCTCATCAGAATCGCGTGCTTGGACATGCCGAAGACTTCCAGCAGCGCCGCGACCAACTCGTTCAAGTTGGAAAGAATGACGCGTTTTTGCGACAGCTGAATAGAGCGAATCGATTCAAAAAACTGTCCGGCGGCAGCGAAATCAATGCGCAACAAGCCGCTCATATCAACCAACACTTCCTGTCTGGTCGTGGCAAAGATGGATAGCTGCTGCAGCATTTCACGGCTGTTCTGGCCAACCACACCGTTCAGTGGAAAACCAAGCGTCGTGCTCGTGCCGGGCACAGACGCCGCATCAGCGCCGGCTGCATCTGGCACACTGTCTGCGACACCCGTTGGTCGTGCAACGACCTCCCATGGCGGCGGGGATATTTCGTAGGCGACAGCGTATTCGAGGCCAAGTTCTTCATACTCATCGATGCGTCCGTCAAGAATCATCAACTCAAACATCAGCGACCACCAACCCTGGCTTTCGGCAAGCGGAGCACCACTCGCCTCGTTGATACTGGCTTTAAGCATGGCCGCGAATTCACTTAGGCCGTTAAACCAAATCAGAATTTTGGAACGCCGCAGACGCTGGAAAACCAGCGAGAAAAGCTCTGCTTCCTCTGCCTGAATCGACTTCACCTTGTTGAAATCCACTCGGCAGGTGCCGATCTCCCTGGCGAAGACTTCAAGCCGATCAATCTCCGAAAGTAACGCGCCATTGGCGTCTGGCGCCATGATGAATAAATCTTTGCGTTCGCGCTTTTCCTTACGGCGCGGATCGGTGTTGCCGGCCTCAACAGTCCAAGCCGGTGGCGAACGCTCAAACTGCACCGTGAACATCATCGACAGCGCGTCGAATTCGCGCCTGTTGTGCGTGAGCTGAAAAAGATCAAACAGCATCAGCCAGGTACGAATGCTGGCCTTGCCCTCTTCCGTTCTCATATGCTCTTTGAGCGTTTCGCGTGCAGCATCGTAGTAGTCGGCAGCGTACAAAATGGCGGCCTCGTAGATCACTGGGAAACTGTTAGCGTCCGGCGACAACTGTTCGCTGGTGAAAACGCCGGATGTACCTTGCATGGCCTTGGCCGCGGCGGCTGCGGACGCAGACGATGCTTTGGACGGCAGGCCAGGCTTGGCAGGTACGAATGGAGACGTAGCCATGGTCAGTTCTTGACAACTTCGCCGTTGGTGAGTCGGTAAAACAGATATTGATCGTTTACCAGTTCAAGCTTGCCGGAAAGCACAATCGGCTCCCAAGGCGAATACTCCACCGCGCTTTTGGCGACGACCTCAATCATCGAATCGGGGCCTTGATCTACACAAAACGGGCAATGCGACGGCAGCGGCGAAATCAGAAAGTGCTTCTGCTTCTGGCTCGTTGATAGTGGCAACACATAGCCGTAAATCTTGACCTCCTGTTTATCCAGCGCCTTCAATTCGGCGCTGAACTCCGGAAACATTGCAGCCGCTTTTGCACCCTTCGCCTTGCCTTCGACCAACTTCACTTGACGCAGCAATTGCCAAGGGAGCGTTCCAGGTGGCAGCGGGTCTTTTCCGATGTAACTCAGCAGTTTGTCGTCAGGAATTTGCCCAGGTGGGTTTACCGCCAATGTGATCGTAGTGTGCAGCGAGCAACATAGCAACATCAGTGTCGCGACGAGTGCACGAAACATCGTGCGGTGCCCTGTCAAAACAAGAGTATTGCGTGCCTGCATCAGTGTGCCCTCAAATTTCATTGCGTCAATTGCCACGGCTTTACGCACGACTCAATAGTTCCGGCACCGCACTGCGGTATGCCCGCCAGGCAGGAACCAATCCCGCAAGCATCGCCAGCAGCAATGCGCCCAGGATCACCCAGATTTCCTCGCCCGCAACAGTGAAGCCGGTTAGCGAGAGGCGATGCGTCTTTTCAAGCACGGTGCCTATCCACTCTGTACCAGCGTGTCCGATGACTGCGCCAAGTATAACTCCCGCGAGGCCGAGCGCGGCACCTTGCGCGATGATCGTCAGGAAAACGGTGGCGCGACTGGCCCCTAGCAAGCGCAGCAGCGCCAGATCGGCTCGCCGCTCATTCAGGGCATTCATCAGCCCGACAAAAATGCCTAGCGCCGCGCAAAACACCATGACGAATGCGAAGCCTTTCAGTGCAACGATACCAACACCAGCCAAGTTGAACAGGCGCGCAATCTCTATCGCTGGAGCGGCTGCCTGCAGGGCGCCACTTGCGTTGACCGCGCGTGGAAACGAGGCAGCGGCCAACGGTGTGGCGTATTGAATCAGGTAAGCAGTGACTTGATCGCCCGCGTCTTCGTCTGGCTTACCTGACTGCGACGGTGTTTTCGCATGTTCGTGCACCAGCCGCACGCTTTCAACCGACGTAAGAATGACGCGATCAATGACCGACCCAGTGGCCTTCAACACGCCAACTACCTTGTATGGGTGTTCGGCATGCGTGCCTCCGCCTTCATTCAACCCATGCGCGCCGGCGAAACTCGTTCCCGCCGCGAGGCCGATCGCCCGCGCGATGTCGGCGCCGACCACCACTTCCAGCGGCGCGTTCCACATGCGCCCGTCGCGAAGGGAAGCGCCAAAAAGGTCAACGTAGGTGGGGGTCGTGCCAACGATGCGGAAGGTCCTGTGGCTATCGCCCAGCGCCAGCGGAATAGCCCGCCGGACCATGGGTGAGGCAAGAACAGGCACAGCTTCTGCCACCGAAATATTCCCGGTTGGAATATCGACTTGAAAGACCGTAGAGAGAACCAACTGCAGTGGGCTTCCCTTGGCACCGATCACCAGGTCAATACCCGCCGCGTCACGCTCCATCCTTTCGTCGAGCTGCGAAAGCGTCAGCGCCAGCGCGATGATGGTGCCCACGCCCAAGCCAAGTAGCAGGATATTGAGCAAGGTGGCGAGAGGCTTTTCGCGCAGATACGCAAATGCAAGAGCCATCGCGGTGGACAAACTCTTCACGGCTGCGCTAGCAGTGACACCACATGTTTGAAACGCGCCTTGATGCGCTGGTCGTGCGTCGCGACGATCAGCGTGGCGCCGCACGCAGAAGCTTGCGTGAACAGCATATCAAGTGCTGTCATACAGTTGGCATCATCAAGCGCTGAAGTCGGCTCGTCGGCCAGAATCATGACTGGCCGATTGACAACCGCCCTGGCAATCGCCACACGCTGCGCTTCGCCCTGGGAAAGCTCACGCGGATACCGGTCAAGCTTGCCCGAGATGCCGAGGGCCTCTACGGCCCCCGATATTCGTACTTCATCGACTGCACCGGCCAGCGCTTGCGCCAGCCGCAAATTCTGATAAATGCTCAGCGCCGAGATCAAGTGCAAGCGTTGCATGACCACACCAATGTTTCGGCCGCGAAAACGGTCACGCTCACCAGCTCCAAGCGTTTCCAGTGCGGTGCCGTTGATGTTGACGTGGCCTGCCATTGGCTCGGCAATACCTGCCATCACGTCCAGCAAGGTGGTTTTGCCGCAGCCCGACGGCCCGAGAAGCAACGTGTGATTGCCTTTTACTATCTGTAGAGAAGGCAGCGAAACGACGACCCTGGATCCGTAGCCGGCTTTCAGATCCCTGATGTCGACAACCATTTATCTAATTTCTACAACCGATTTAGCAGAATCCGCAACGCAATAGGCAAGCCCCTCAACAAAGATCCGCTTGGGCAAATTGCGGCCGATGAAAACCATCTTCGATTCGCGCGCTTCATCCGCAAGCCACGGCTTGCCGGGACTGCCGCCCATGGTCATGTGCACGCCCTGGAAAATCATTCGATTGGCCTCGCCTTCGATATTCAGAACGCCCTTATATCGAAGCATGTCGTTACCGTATGTCTGGATCAACAGGGAAAGGAAAGCCTCAATCTTCTCCATATCCATCGCCCGCGCAGAGGTGAACACAAACGACTGAATGTCATCATCGTGATGGTGATGGTCTTCCTTGAGAAAATCCGGGTCAATCTCTAGTACCGAATTGAGATTGAAGCCACGAACATCGAGTAGCTTCTTGATGTCTGTTTCGCCAAAATTCACGCGCTCATAGGTCGCTCGCGGATTCATGCGCTTCATTCGACTGATCAGCTTTTGCGTTTCCTCCTCAGCAGCGAGATCGCTCTTGGAAATCAGTACGCGGTCGGCAAAACCGATCTGCTCACGCGCCTGCTCATTGCTGTCGAGCTGCTGCTGGGCATGTTTGGCATCGACCACCGTCACGATGGCGTCGAGCACGTATTGGTTGTGAATCTCGTCGTCCATGAAGAATGTCTGTGCCACCGGCCCAGGATCGGCCATGCCCGTAGTTTCGATAATGACGCGATCAAACTTGAGCTTGCCAGTCTTTTTCTTCTCCGCGAGTTCGCCGAGAATGCGCACCAGATCGCCGCGTACCGTGCAACAGATGCAGCCGTTATTCATCTCGATGATTTGCTCCTCCTTGTTCTGCACGAGGATTTCGTTGTCGATGCCCGCTTCGCCGAATTCATTTTCGATTACAGCTATTTTTTCACCGTGCCGCTCGGTAAGGATTCGATTTAGCAGTGTCGTTTTACCCGCACCCAGAAAGCCGGTGAGGATGGTGGTGGGAATGGGTTCAGATTTGGTTTTCATTGTCTTGATGATTTGTCGTTGTGTATGGATTTGGATTCAGGCGGGTGTGGTGTCGGCGATGAAGCTGTCCAGCGTTTGCCGCACAAACGCCTCTGCCAGATCGTGGGTGATAAACACCAGCTTGGTGCTTCGGTCTTCGTCAGGCCAGGTCGTGAGTGTGGCCACGGGGTAGATGGTGTGTTGCACTGCATGGATCACGCGCGGACACTTTTCACCCACAGCGTTGACGATTCCTTTGATGCGCAGCAGATTCTCGCCCCGATAGGAGGTCAGCATTTCCAGTGAATCAACCAGTGCCTGCCAAACAACAGGCTCGGTGATTGTGATGACGAAGGAACGGATTCGTTCATCATGGCGTGGTGTTTTTGCTGCTGTCGGAGACAAATAGTTTGAGGTTGCTTCGATTGGTCTGTATGCCTCCGCTCGCAACCAACGCTGAACATCGGGGGCCTTCCGCGCTGGCTGATAAAGACCGGTGTCAAACAGCTGTTCTGGCGCAACATTTCCGTCGACGGCCTCGAATACCTTTGCAGCGGGGTTCAATGCGAGTAAACGTGCGCGCAGTTGATCTGTGTTTTTTCGCGAGGTCGTGTCAGTCTTGGTCAGCACGATGCGATCAGCAACCGCTGCTTGTTTCACTGATTCAAAATGGTCGTTCAACTGTTGCTCGCCATGTACCGCATCGACGGTGGTGACAATGCCAGAAAAGGAGTAGCGGGCAGCCACTAGCGGCATTTCAATAAGCGTATGCATGATCGGCGCTGGATCAGCCAACCCGGTGGTTTCGATGACGACCCGCTTGAAGTCCGGCACCTCGCCGTTGGCCCGCTTGAAATACAGATCGCGCAATGCCTGCACCATGTCGCCAGCGACCGAACAGCAGATGCAGCCGTTGGACATCACCATAATGTTTTCGCTGGCTTCGCGAACCAGTAGGTGGTCTATCGAAACTGCGCCAAACTCATTGATCAGCACCGCCGTTTCCTGCATGGACGGGTGCTGCAGCAGGCGATTGAGCAGCGTGGTCTTGCCGCTACCGAGGAAACCCGTGAGAAGCGTAACCGGCGTAATCGATGATGCGGTCATGCGTGGCGCTCAAACACAGGCGGCACAGCGTCCGCGTACCAGCAAATCGATTTCCGACGGGCGAAAACCCTTTGGCAATTTCACATCGAACTTCGGAATGGTTTTGTCGAGGCAGAATGTCTGTCGGCAAGCTTCGCAGACGAAATGTGCGTGATGCCCATGCGCAACAGTTTTGGCTGATGTCTGCTGCGGATTAATCATGAATCGCCACACCCGGTCGTCGCCGGCAATCCGATGCGAAATACCCTGATTGACCAGCCATTCGAGCACGCGGTAAACGGTGACGCGATCAACAGCGTGGTGATCGACCAGCATTGCCGCAACGTCGAGATGCGAACTCGCGCGCTCGCTGGCGAGCAAGCAGGCGAGCACGGCAACGCGCGGCTGCGTTAGCCGCTCACCGGTGGCGCGGATGGCAGACTCGGCGGCTTGCAAATGGGAGAGATAGGCGGGCTTCATGGAGAGTTGCATCTTAGCTGCTAGCTGTGGCAATTGCAACTGAGTAGCATAATAATTAATCAGAAATCTCAAGCATTGGCGCGGCTTTCAGAGCGAAAACTGTTTGAAACGCCCGCCAATGCTAGACTTAGGCTGCTAAGGGACAAATTTCAACGTGTGCACCGTCTCACCCGCCAACAAACTCCCCGGCTTGCCAGCCAGCCAATCACTATGCCCTGCGCCATAAAATGGCGAGAGCGGATGCCCACTTTGCCCGCCAGGCATGACAAATATTGCCTGGTCTTCATGACCGGGCGAAACAACCATACGCTGAGAGGCACCGAAGGTGGGTGCGGCCACCATGGGCATGTGGTTGTCTCCAGCCTGTGGCGTTTTGGGCATATTCAACCAGCCGGAAAGGAAAGGCATAGCGCGCGCGAAAGGATGCCGGAAATTGGCGGCGTTACGCCTGCCCCAGGTGGCCGCAGCCAGCGTACCTTCCTGCTTGGTTAAGTCGTCAAACACGCTCGCCAACTGTGCAGCCAGAAAGTCATCCCAAGAGGTAAATGGCTGTGGCAACAGGTGTTCCGGCCTCACGTTCAGGGCGGACCAGACTGCATATTCGAAACGGGAATCCGGGTTTCCTGCCGCGTTATTCGCGCGGCCAGCGGCCCCAGGTGCCGCCGCCAGCCAAGATTTCCAAAGCTGATCGAGTATTTGCTGCCTGAAGGCGCGCGCGATGCGATGGCCAGTTTGGTCCATGTCAGCGCGACCGTTCCATGCTTTCAACTCCTTTGCGACCGCACTGCTCTTTTCATTTAGTTTGGCCGCCGCGGTGACGAGCGCCAACTCTGACCAGCGCTTGAGGAAACGCGACTCATTGTCCAGCTGGATCGCATACAGTTTTTCTCATCAAAGCTTTTTTGTTCGCGCAGTCGGTCACGAATCTGCCCGGCCCGGGCGCCAAGATCGAAGCCGCCGTCGCCGATAATATTTCCACCTTCGCCACCCAGCTGGCGATTATTTGCTGTCCAGAGGCGCGCATCCGCAGGGTTCTTGATGAGTGGGTATTTGTCGGGCGCCAGCCACTCGGTCGGCAACTTTTCTGTGGCCGTCAACAGACCGCGCTTCGTATGAGAATCCGCATTCGGCCCCGCTGGATACACGGGGATGCGCCCCATGATCGTCCAGGCAACGTTGCCAGCGCTATCTGCGAGCACAACGTTCTGGTGAGGAATGCCGCTTTGCTGCGCGACCAGGATCGCCTCGTCGATGGTCTTGGTAAACATCATTTTAGTGGCCTGTGCGTTCACGGCACCTTCGCGATAGAGCGTCCAGGCGAGCGCGTAGTCGGTAGTACCGACGGTGCGAAGGATCGGGCCGAACGGCGCTTCTCGAACGTCAAGCTCAATCGATGGCGCACCTTTTACGGCGATGGTCTCGCGAATCGTTTTGACCGCTGCGGCCAATTCGCTGCCCGGCGCAATGGCGACCCAGTCAAACCACTGTCCATAGCCATTGGTGAATCCCCATGCGACGTTGCCGTTACTGCCAACGACAATCGCGGGGCCGCCGGGCAAAGTCACGCCCACAATGCGGCGCGCGGAGGCACCCTCGCCTATCATGAGTTGGGCCCGAAACCAGATATTGGGAACACCGATGCCCAGGTGCATATCGTCGGCAAGGATGGCGCCGCCATGCGAAGTAATGGCACCACCGACGGCCCAGTTGTTGCTGCCGACAGCGATGTCGGCGAATGGCAGCGTTGGTGTAACGGCGGCATTTTGTACCGGTGCCGAATCTTTGCGTACACTAAGTAACGTCGCTGACGGCAACGGCGTTGGTGCGATGACGGATCCATCGAGCGCTGCATCCCACGTACCGCCAGCCGGCTGGAGCCAGTCGAATAACGGGTCACCGATTTGATGCCGGAGCAAAATGTCTTTTAGGCGCGCATCAAATCCACCCGATTGGAGCATGTAGTACATTTCGCCTACCACCAGCAGCGAGTCAACTTCTCGCCACGGTTCGGGCTCAGTTCGCAGTACAAAATACTGCCACGGGCGAACCGAAAACGCGGTGAGTCCAGCGTTGACGCCTTGCGTATAGGCACTGGTCCATTCACGGTCTTCGACAGAAATTTGCTGCCATTTGGCGGCCATGCGGGCGCGCAGTCGATGGCGGCGCTTTTCCTTGTCGATATTAATGGTGGCCTCGCCGAGCAACGCGGACAGCTCGCCTGCAGCAGAGCGGCGGGCAAGGTCCATCTCAAAAAATCTTTCCTGGGCATGCACAAAGCCGAGCACGCGAATCGCATCCAGCGCGTCCTTAGCGGAGATGCTGACGGTACCCTGCTTATCGCGTGTTGCCGTCACAGGCGATCTGACGCCTGCAGACTTGATCTCGCCTTCGAGCGCCGGCAGGCTCGCCCTCATCATGAAATAGGCGCAGACAAATATTGCCAGTACCAGCACTGTTATTGCCAGCAGGCAGCGACCGCCAACGCGCAAGAGTCTTCTCATGATTTTCCGTTTTTGTTGTTCTGACGATTTTTCCCGGCGTCTCTGGATTTGCCTGGCTGACGTTTGGCGCGAGGATGCGCACTGTCGTACACCTTGGCCAAATGCTGAAAATCCAGGTGCGTATAAACCTGTGTCGAGGCAATGCTCGCGTGGCCGAGCATTTCCTGTACGGCGCGCAAATCGCCTGACGATTGCAACACGTGGGATGCGAACGAGTGTCGAAGCATGTGTGGATGCGGGTCAACAGTCAGGCCCTGTGTTACCGCCCATATCTTCATTCTGCTCTGCACCACCCGCGGTGAAAGGCGTCTGCCTTGGTTCCCCAGAAACAGCGCCGGACCTTCATGCCCTTTCACGGTTGTTCGCAATTCCATCCAGCGTAAAAGCGCGCTGATGGCCGCCGCACCGACAGGAACAATGCGCGTCTTGTCACCTTTGCCAGTGACGCGTACTTCCTGCGTGGAAAAATCAATCGCACCTATATTCAGATTGGTGACTTCAGACACGCGGAGTCCTGAGGAATAGAGCAGCTCGAAAATAGCGCGATCACGCAATCCCACGGGCGTTGCATCGGCAAAGCTGACCATGCGTACCGCTTCGTCCGGCGAGAGCGTGGCCGGAAGCCGCTTTGGTGCCTTGGGCGGACGCACGCCCTCTACCGGGTTTGCGTCCGACAGGCCCGCTCTGACCGCATAGCTGAAAAAACCGCGCCAAGCAGACAAGACACGTGCAAGCGACCGCGGCGCGAGGCCGCGACCGTGCAAGGTCGCGGCAAAGCGACGAATTTCTGTCTCAGAAAGTTTGAGAAGTGGATGTACGGCAGGTTTGCCAGTGCCGTCGCCGATCAACGACTCAAGCAGCAATAGGTCGCGTCCATAGTGCTTGACGGTCAGTGGCGAAAGTCGGCGCTCATGCCTGATAAACGCAAGGTAACGCGTTGCGGCATCATGCACCAGCGCGCTCCTGTGACCTTACTCGCTCGACGGAGCGGCAATCGCACTGAGATGTCGCGACAGACAATGCGCGAAAACGTCGCCGATACGCGTCAGAAAAACGGTGCCCATGTCCGCATAAAATCGCTCTGCGTTTTCGGATGCCATCAGCAGGAGTCCGAATGTGCTGCCGGTGCTTCCTTTGCGCAGCGGCATCAATGCATATGACTTCAAATGCGGCGCGTGTTCGCCAAACCAGAAGTTGGTTTCGTAGACTGGATGGCTGCCGCAATATGGCGCCGTCATGGCCCCAACGAATTGCATCAGCTCCGGGGCAACCGGCTGAAATTCCGGCGTGGATGTTTCGGGCATGACAACATCCCAGAAGCGCATGGCAACGTGCGGCACTTGAAAGTTGTCGAGCAGATCCAGATACAGGCTATCGATCAATTGCTCTTGAGAAGTGCAGGCAATCAATTCAAGCGTGAGATGGTGCACCTTCTCGGAAATCGCATCATTCTCCTGTCCAAACGTAATCAGTTCGGACAGTTTTGATTCGAGCAGTTTTGCCTTTTCTCGTGCGGCGATGAGTTGCCGCTCCGGTATCGAAACGGTCCTACCCCCGTGCGGGTGTGCGACGTTGATGGTCAATAATACGTCTGCGTTGGATTCGAAAAAATCCGGGTTGCTACGGAGAAAATCGGCAATTTGCTCGCCACTTAATGCATTTGACACGGTCGGCTTATCCTGTAAAAAGATGTTGATTCGCGCGGCTAGATTTCGACATCGACATCGTTGCCGATGTCGAAATCACCTGTGTAAACCTTGGCCGTCGCACCAGACATGAAAACACTGGCTTCAGGTCCTGCCCATCTTACCGTGAGTTCACCGCCGCGCGTGCTGACCGCCACACATTCATCCAGCAATCCCCATCGAATCCCGGTGACTACGGCAGCACATGCGCCGGTTCCGCAGGCGAGTGTTTCGCCTGCGCCGCGCTCCCAAACACGCAGGCGTATTTTCGTCCGCGACAGCACCTGCATGAACCCGGCGTTGACGCGATTTGGGAATCTGGTGTGGCACTCGATCAGCGGACCGAATTGACTCACTAGTGCGGTCTCGGCGTCGCCGACCAATTGCACAGCGTGAGGATTGCCCATCGATACGACACCAATTGTGATGTCGTGATCGCCAACAGCTAATTGGTATTTGAGCGCTGCCTTGTCCGCAATGTAGGGGATCTCGGAGGGCACAAATCGTGGCTTGCCCATGTTGACTGTCACAGTGCCATCAGGCGCCATGCTGGGCTCGATGATGCCGGACATGGTTTCAACGCGCAGGTCAGTCTTGTCGGTCAATTCCTGTTCGCGGACAAAGTGCGCGAAACAGCGCGCGCCATTGCCGCATTGCTCAACTTCGCTCCCGTCTGCATTGAAAATGCGATAGCGGAAATCGGTGTCGTTGCGCGTCGGTGCCTCAACCAGCAGTATCTGATCACAACCAATGCCGAAATGCCGGTCAGCGATTCGTCGGGTCTGGGCAGGCGTAAGCGATATTTTCTGCGCAATGCCATTGAGCATCACAAAGTCGTTGCCCTGGCCATGCATTTTTGTGAAGCGCAATACCAATTGAGGCCGATTTCTATTCTGGGGTGTAAATGAAAGGGCTATCTTGCAGGCTGGCGTCTTTTTCGATGACCGAACAATCTTCCACGTTCATCGCCGGTGGCCTGTCGGGCGGGTTTCTCACAGACGCACGAAATTCTGGGTCGGAAATTGCCTGCTTGACGGCATATTCGCACGCGGAATCTTCCGTTTCTGACTGTACATAAACCGTCTTGATGAAGCCGTACCAACCTTCCGTGCCGCCACGGTCAAGCAAAAAATGTTCACCGCGCAACAAGACCTGGAATTGAGCCATGTTTGTGATCCCTTCGCTCCGCTTATGTCTGACATTTAATCATATTGATTCGGCTTGGTGTAGCTTTAGCTGGCGCCGCTTGGGCAGAATTCGCCACCAAACGTGGCGAAGCGTTAACTGCAGGACACGGCCAGCGAATTGCGTGCTCGCTCCCGCCGCGTTCGGCGTGCGCAACGGCCTCGCCCACAAAAGCGGGGCGTGGTTCGTCCAAGGCGCATTCAGTAGTCAAGAATGACGTGGTAGTGGAAGGGGTAATTCCAGCTTGCTGTCACTCTTTCGCCGAATGGAATCGGAAGCCATTGCGACCGGTTTCCTTAACTCGATACATCGCTTTGTCGGCCATCCGGATCAACTGCGCCGGTTGGTCGGAATCGAGCGGATAGGACGAAATGCCAATGCTCACTCCGATCTGCACGATATGTTCACCCACGGAAATAGACTCATGCACGCAATTCAATAGTTTTTCAGCCAGCCGGGCTACAGCCACACCACCTTGAAAATTTTCGACCAGTACAACGAACTCGTCGCCGCCGGTGCGAGCAACTGTATCGGATTCACGTATACAGGCGCGGAGGCGCACGGCGACCGTATTAAGTACGATATCGCCTGCAGCATGACCATGGCTATCGTTGACGGACTTAAAGCCATCCAGATCGAGCAGCATCACGGCCAGTGGTTTGTTTTCGCGCCGCGCGGTGGCCAAGGCATGGTCGAGGCGGTCTTCAAGCAAACGACGATTAGGCAACGACGTTAGTACGTCGTGCATGGCCATGCGATGAACTTCTTCCTCGCGGTCCTTGGCGTGTGAAATATCGTCGATGGAACCAACGACGCGCGTCGCGCGACCACTCTCGTTCCAGGTTGCCTCGCCATGTCCACTCACCCAGACATATTCTCCATTTGCCTTCTTGAGACGAAAATCCCCCTGCAGCGGAACGTGCGAACGAATGTGCTCACGAAACGAACGCTCGATTCGTTCGCGATCCTCAGCATGCACGCGCTCGATGACGGGCATCACTGTGGACGGATCGGTGTCGCCGGGATATCCAAGAATCTCCAGAAAGCGTGCGGAAAAGACGATCTTGCGATCGGCCAGATTGAAATCCCATATCCCGCTTTTTGCCGCGCGAATGACCATTTCGAGCATTTCGCGGCTCTGGCGCAATTCAGCGATGGCATCCACACGCTCGGTAATATCCACCAACACAAATACGGCCGAAGGATTGTCCGGGTCACTCGCATCGACCAAACCACCGTGCACGCGGCACCAGAACCGGGAGCCATCCTTGCGCACAAAGTGCTCTTCATAGCTGTACGATTCCCGACGCGCGAATGCGGCATTGGTTTCGCGTCTGCGCTTCTCCCGCGCTTCGCGCGACTGGAACCATCGTTCAGCATTCTTGCCGACAATATCCTCGTATGGTTCGCCAACCAGCTTGGTCATGAATTGGTTGCAATCTTCGATGTTCCGATTGCGAACGAACACAATGCCAGCCGGTGCATTATTGAAAATCGCCAGTTGCTCAAATAGCGCTTTGCGCAATGACGACTCCTGCAGTTTGGCAACGGTAATGTCGTTGAGAATCAATACGACACCCCGAACCGGGTCGCCAGGAAACAGACTGTCCATCGCAGCATCGCAAACAATGGGCAAACCGGCTTTCGTTCGCATGGCAATTGCGCGCTTCGCCGCTTGCCCTGCGAGAAGGGTCTTGTTTGCTTCGTCGGTCGCCACGCGCCAATCAGCCTCGTCGGCGAATAGCAGACGAGGGGATTTGCCGAGCAGTTCATCGCGGGAGTAGCCAAACATGGTTGCGAGGCGAATATTGCAATCGACAATCTCGCGTTCGCGCAGAAGCATGATGCCAACCGTCGCCGTGTCAAAGACGAGACGCTGTTCCCGCAGCAGCCGGGTCACTTCGACATTAGCCGTTTTGAGCCGCTTTTGCAGGATTTGAACGTAATTTCCCAAAGCCGTCAGCCAGCCAAGCAACCCAGCGAGAATGGCGAAGCGAAACACCTCGCGCGAAATATCGTTGACGTCTGGACGCAGTATCAACGCAAGACCTACCGCACAGGCGTAACAGAATAGAAGAAACAGTGCGACCTGGACCAGTTTGTGCATTTGCAGCACAAACACACCGAACATGAAGGCCGTCAGATAGAAAATCATGAAAGCTGGACGGGCGGCGTGGCTTGCAAATACTGGGTAGCTGGTGACAATACCGGCCGTAATGATTTGCGCCGCTGTCAGGCTGGGATCGGAAAAGCGCAAGTTGAACCCAGTGCGGATGAGGGCATAAAAAATGCCAGAGACCAGGGCGGTCATGCCGACAAAAGTAACGGCTGCGGACAAATCGATATAACCGAAGCGCGCGACAATAACCGTAATGATTACGGTCAATACCGACGACGCCACGGCAAGGTAGAGCCGATGCAGCGGCAAGTGCTGTTGTTCACTGTTCGGGCCGGTAAGCTGCTGCGTCACTGGATTTGACCTTCGAGAGTGAAGTCTAAAATGGTGTCAGCAGAAACGTGTGGCCGAGCCAAGCAGCCTGTCGGACAGACGCCATTTTTGCGGGGCATATCCAGATGATATACGGCGAGTTATGGCTGGCATGAGTTTTTCGAACGCGCCTGAATGCTGCAATTCGCACACCATACTCGGCATTCTCGCATACTGTTCAATTCCGCTCGTTTCGAATGCCTATCGCAGCCATGGCATTGATGCACGGACGTCAATAGACGGACCGTTCTCCTGGCGGGCGGGTCTTGAATCGTTTGTGAACCCAAAAATACTGGTCCGGCATTTCGATGATGCGCTCCTCAAGAAACACATTCAGGCGGCGGGCATCGGCGAGCGGATCTTCGGTCGGAAAACCCTCCCACGCCGGGTAAAAACGTGCTTCATAGCCGTCCCGCGTTTGACGCGTCACCAGCGGGACGACCTTCGCGCCGGTAATAGCGCTCAGGCGTGAAAGCGTCGTGACGGTGGCAGTCTTGACTCCAAAGAAGTCGACAAATACCGCGTCCTTCGGACCAAAATCCATATCGGGCAAATAGTAGAAGGGTTGCATGTCCTTCAGCGCCTTCAATACCGGGCGCAGCCCTTGCTGCCTGGTAATTAGTGTCGCATTGCTGAAGCGCTGCCGCGCACGGCGCAAAGCCGCGTCAAATACTTTGTTCTTTTGCTCGGAATACATCGAAAATACTTCCGGGTATGCTTGAGAAAATCGAGCGCCGCCCATGTCGAGACCGACAAAATGCGGTGCCAGTACGATCACCGGCTTTTTTCCGCGCCATACGTCGATGTGCTGCTGGTCCAGAAGTTTGACGTTTTCAAGCGCACTATCTACGGGACTGTACCAGACGCGTCCCAATTCCAGGGTGGACCGGGCGAGATTCTGAAATACGCCGCGACCAATATGCTCCCGATCCGCTTCGCTCACTTGCGGAAAACACAATTTCAGGTTGATCAACGTCACCCGACGACGCCCCCAATGAAACAGCAGCGACCCCAGCCCTCGTCCCATCGCCGCCACCCAGCTTCGCGGTAGCCAGCGCAAACACCAGAGCAAAAACAGAACAAGGCGCATCAAGCCGACTCCGGTAACGGCGCACCAGCGGGGTGCTTGTAGCGGTTGTAGCCCCATAAATATTGGGTTGGCGCCATCGCGACCAGTTTTTCTACCATTCGATTGGTCTGCAATGCGGCGGTCCTGCGGTCTTGTGAAAATGACTCAGTCATGGATTCAATATGTATTCGATAGCCTTCACCGCCCGCAAGTCGCTCGGCAAAGAAAAACAACACGGCAGCGTTGGTTGATGCAGCCAATCTCGGCAATAGCGTCATTGTGTACGCAGGCCTGCCAAAAAAATCCGCCCACACGCCGTCGCCGCTGCTGGGCACTTGGTCGGGGAGAACGACGATATTGCCACCACTTTTCAACGCACGTAAAAGCGCCCGCAATCCTCCAGTGTCCGTTGCTGCTGTTTCTCCACCTGCTCGAACCCGGCCTTGCTGCATGATTTCTTCCAGCCATTTTTGCTTGGGACGCCGATACAGCGCAGTAATTGGCATGCGTCCGGCCATATAGCGACCGGCAATGTCATAGCAGCCTAGATGCGGCGTCACAAAAATGATGGGGCGCCTGCTTGCCTGGGCAGCCTCGACATGCGCCCAGCCGATGCAGTTTACCTCTTGGATCAGGCTGTATAACTTCTCCGGCGGTGCCGTCCACGCAACGGCAAGCTCGGTAATTCCGCGCCCTTGCTCGCCAATGGCGTTCCGAAGCAGGCCTTTGGCGTCGGTCTTATTTTTGAATTGCGAATATTGCTCAACGTTTTCACGAGTCAATCGACGGTGTCGCCCGGAACCCCACCATGCAAGCCAGCCAACTACAAACCCAACACGGTGATTTAGCCACAAAGGCAAACACCCAAGCGCGCAAAAGAGCCATTTCACTGCGGCAAACCCTGCGTCCTGGCATCGATGTCGAGTTCAGACGGCACAGCCTTTCTGCTAAAATTCATGATTGTATTTTTTGCTGCCGTATTTGGTTTTGATGCCGCGAGCGTTGAATGGGCGGCAATTTTTTTGACTGACTGAGGGGTTACCCAATGACTGACTTTTTGTTCACATCCGAATCCGTTTCAGAGGGCCATCCCGACAAAGTGGCCGACCAGATTTCAGATGCGATTCTCGATGCGATTTTAGCCCAAGACCCGCGCTCACGCGTTGCGGCCGAAACGCTTTGCAACACCGGCCTCGTTGTATTGGCGGGCGAAATCACTACGACTGCCAATGTCGATTATATTGGCGTGGCACGCAATACCATCAAGCATATCGGCTACGACAATGCCGACTACGGCATCGACTACAAAGGCTGCGCCGTCATGGTCTGCTATGACAAGCAGAGCCCTGATATCGCACAAGGCGTCGACAAGGCACATGACAACGACCTCGATCAGGGCGCAGGCGATCAGGGTTTGATGTTCGGCTATGCGTGCGACGAAACCAGTGTGCTGATGCCGGCACCTATTTATTACGCACACCGACTGGTACAACGGCAGGCGGAGATTCGCAGGGATGGCCGGCTGCCATGGTTGCGGCCCGACGCCAAATCGCAAGTTACTATGCGCTATGTCGATGGAAAACCGCACTCGGTTGATACGGTCGTGCTCTCCACGCAGCACGCGCCGGAAGTAGACCAAAAGACGATTCACGAAGCGGTCATCGAAACCATCATCAAGCCGGTGTTGCCGAAAGAATGGCTGAAAAACACGCGATACCTGGTGAACCCGACCGGACGTTTCGTGATCGGCGGACCGCAGGGCGATTGCGGCCTGACCGGGCGCAAGATTATCGTCGATACCTATGGCGGTGCATGTCCGCACGGTGGCGGCGCGTTTTCCGGTAAGGATCCATCCAAAGTTGATCGTTCTGCAGCATATGCCGCACGGTATGTGGCCAAGAATGTGGTCGCCGCCGGCTTGGCGCGCCAATGCCAGGTGCAGGTTGCGTACGCAATCGGCGTGGCCAAACCGATGAACATCACTGTCTACACAGAAGGCACCGGCATCATCTCGGACGAGAAAATCGCCGAACTGGTCGCGCAACATTTTGATCTGCGTCCGAAAGGGATTGTGCAGATGCTCGATCTGCTGCGCCCTATCTATGCCAAGACGGCCGCGTATGGCCATTTTGGTCGCGAAGAGCCTGAATTCACCTGGGAAAGGACAGATCGTGTTGCGTTGCTACGCGATGCAGCAGGTCTCAAAGGCGAGGCGCGCCCGTAGCACTGGCTTCAATTGTGCACCGCACCAAAAGCTGCTATACTTCGGATCGGTCGAAATGGTCTTACTGTATCTGGCGAAGCTTTGGATGCAACGTTTCAAGGGCTGTGCTGATGCATGTAGGATCGTAGTGAACCGTCAAAAAAATTTGATCGAATTTTTCTCCAAGGGAATTACATGAATAAGTCAGTCCTCATCGTTGCTATCGCTGCACTCGGCCTCGCCGCCTGTGGCAAAGAAGAACCTAAAGCTGCTCCGGCTGCACCTAAAGTCGAAATCGTTGTACCTGCAGCTTCCGCACCGACTCCTGCAGCCGATGTAGCCAAAGCTGCTGCTGACGCATCTAAAGATGCCGCTGGCAAGTCTGTTGACGCTGCTAAAGATGCAAAAGACGCTGCCAACAAGTCTGTTGACGCCGCTAAAGATGCAAAAGACGCTGCCGGCAAAGCAGTTGAAGCAGCCAAGATTGCCGCTCCAGCTGCAGCCCCAGCACCCGCTGCAAAAGACGCTGCACCGAAGAAGTAATTACTTTCTGGTTGAGTCGCACAAAAAAGCCGACGATCAGTCGGCTTTTTTGCTTGTCACGCCAGAAGTGCGATTTTTTCTAGAGTAACGTTGTCAGCTCTAAATTTCTCGCCAATCAAAACCGCTTTCCTGCTCAGCCACTCCAATCCATCCAGCCTCGCAACCCAGCGCTCCAGCAAGTGCGGCAGTTGCCAATGTCGGCAGATTATTTCTTTGCGATAGATGTGCCGCAAGTATGTGCTTTAAACGCGAACAGTCGATGCCAGCAAGCAGCGAAGCTGCTTCAGTGTTGTCCAGATGCCCAAACCTGCCGGCGACACGCCTTTTGAGACTCGCCGGATATGGCCCGTTCATCAACATTTCAAGGTCGTGATTACACTCCAGAACCAGCGCATTGCAGCCTGACAGCATAGCTTGAATATGCGCTGTAATTGAGCCCGTGTCCGTTAAAATGCCTAGCCTCGCGTTGCCATCAGAAAATACATACTGGACCGGCTCAAAGGCATCATGAGGGACAAAATACGGCGTCACGTGAACATCGCCCACGGAGAACCCTTCATGCGGATCAACAAAATGAATCAATGCATCAGGCAGAGAGCCCCGATTGAACACCTTTGCGGTGCCATGTGTAAGCCATACCGGAAGTTTGTATTTGCGTGCAAATCTTGAAACACCGCCAATGTGATCCGAGTGTTCGTGCGTAACCAAAACAGCGTCAAGGTCGTCGGGTGTAATGCCAGCGCGGGCGAGTCTCAGTTCCGTTGCTGCCAAGCCAAATCCGCAATCCATCATCACGACGGTACGACCCACTTGGACAATCAGCGCATTGCCTTCACTGCCGCTGCCAAGTGAAGCGAATCGCATACTCACCGGACAAGCTCAACAATTAAAACGGGCCCAAAGCAGATCGATTCAGGCCCGCTTGACAAAAGGTGCATAAGAAGTGGCGAGTTCTCTACAGCCCTATTTAAGCTGCTCCAGCAGTAGGCTCAAGATACGCTTGGACGTACTGGAGTTTTCCGGCTTGCCGTCTGCGCCTTGCACAGTCACTTCCGAAACTTCAGCCGTAGCAGATACAAAAATGCGATATAGCGGCCTCGAAGCGGGATCATCCTTGCGCCAGAAAGCGAGCTTATCGAAGAATCCTTTTTCGCTGCCGCTGGATTTGGCTTCCGCGTCGGGATCGATGTAACGAACAAAGAAAAGCCCTTTCGAACGGTCACGGTCCTCGACTGTGAATCCGATGCGGTCCAGTGCAAGGCCAACACGCCGCCACGCCCGGTCAAACGGCTCTCTAAGTGTCAGCGAGCCACCTTTGTCTGCCGCGTAGGTCGCGCGCGCGACATTCGCATTCGTCGATCCAGCGACTGCGGGCGTTGCCTTATCGGCAGCGGCGACAAAACCAAACTTTGCCATCAAACCAGCCAGCATTTCTGCTTCAAGCTCCTTATCAGCGATGCGAGGCTGCCATCCGGTGCTTGCCTTGTCCGAACCCGTATATATTTCCTCCAGTCCGCGATGGCTCACGTAAATCTCCGTGGTGCCGGGCTCTGTTCCTGGTTCCAGCCGCGTGCGAAATTTATCGCGATATCCTGAATCATAGAGGCCATCAAGGACACGACCAACTGTGCGGCGAATGATGTCCTGCGGAATTTTTGCGCGGTTCTCCGCCCAGTCCGTTTCCATCACTCCCACGCCAGGGTTCTCTCGCTTGATAATGAAACCCGTCTCCGTCCAATACTCCTTGATGACAGGCCAAGCTTTGTCAGGAGACGTTTTTACGATAAGCCAACGCTGATCACCGACGCGCTCAATACGCGCATTGTCGGCCTTCGGCAGTACGACATTGCCTGTTACCGCCGGCGCCCCGCGTTCGCGGCTATATGTGGAAAATGTTGTCCCTTTGGCGTCCGGGATCACAAATCGATCATCGACAACCGGCGATGTCAGGTCGGGCGGCACCTCAAGGGAAGGAATTTTTCCACCTTGCGAGCGATAGTCGGTACTCTTTCCGGAAGAACCAAAGTAGCCGCATCCACTGACGGAAATGCAGGTTAGGGTCGCGATACAGACGACAAACGCGTTGCGCTTCGAACTCATCTAGGCTACTTCCTTTAATTTTTCGTGAATACCCGCCGCTTGCATGGCCTCCAACAGCAGGCCGTGATATTTTGCGTCGAACGGAGTAAGCGGCAGGCGAATACCGGATTCAATGAGACCCATCTGATGGAGTGCCCACTTCACCGGAATAGGGTTGGATTCCAGGAACAACTGGTTATGCAATCCGAGCAGGCGATTATTTATTTCCACCGCCTTTGCATGGTCGCCGTTGAGCGCAGCAACGCACATTTCGTGCATCAGGCGTGGCGCGACATTGGCGGTTACCGAGATCGTACCGTGGCCGCCCAACAGCATCAGCGCCAAGGTTGATACATCTTCCCCAGAATAAACGCCGAAATCCGTCGGCGCCCGCTTCAGGAGATCGGCTGCACGCGCCATGCTGGCGGTAGCATCCTTGATGCCAACAATGTTGGAAATTTCCGCCAGACGAAGAGTGGTGTCGTTGGCAAGATCAGCAACCGTGCGCCCAGGGACGTTATAGAGAATCACCGGCAAATCGGTCGATTCAGCGATTGCGCGGAAGTGTCGGTACTGGCCTTCCTGCGTTGGCTTGTTGTAATAGGGAACGACAGAAAGTGCGTAATCGGCGCCGGCAAGCTTGGCGAATTCCGTAAGATGAATCGCTTCTTTTGTCGAGTTTCCGCCCGTGCCGGCGATTAGCGGAACGCGTTTACGTATGTACTCCACTGCCGCTTTGATCAACGTTCGGTGTTCGTCAAAATCAACGGTAGGCGATTCGCCGGTTGTGCCGACGATGACGATGCCATCCGTTCCCTCGGCGATATGCCAGTCAATCAAGGATTTAAGACGTGCAAAATCGAGCGCGCCATCAGGCAACATTGGGGTAACAATTGCGACAAGGCTTCCAGTCAACATAGCGCTTTTTGCGGAAATTCCGGTAATTGAGCATTTTAGCGTATCTGACGCTCAAAAGCCGCGCCGAAAAACAGGCCAACCATCACTCCCGTATCGCAGCAATCCTCTGCACCATCGCGGGTTTGGGTGCATCCACATAGACGTCTTCATAGGCGATTACCAGTAATTGACCTCTGACTGCGTCTAGCAGTTCCCCGCGATTTAGTAGAAAGTCCGCCCGCGCGGGGCGACCATATTTTTCGTTGCCTGCGGCAAATGTTTCGTAAATGAGTGCGCCACCAGAAGCAACGCTGGCGATCAACCTCGGCAACAAGGGACGATGGAGATAGTTGGTCACAATTACCCCCGAAAACATTTCGTTGGGATACGGCCATGGTGTGCCCTCAATATCCGCTTGCAGTGGTCGCACTCCAGCCGGCCATTGCGTTAGCCCACTAAGGTCAATGTCGACAGCATCCACGGCGTGCCCTGCCGCCGCGAAATAACGCGCGTGACGTCCGCTGCCGCAGGCTACGTCAAGTACGCGTCCATTCGCGGGAATCAGCGAAGAAAAGCGCAGCACCCACTGAGATGGCGCGAGCTCGGCATTCTGTCTTTCATCGGCGGCGGTCATGCAACAATCATAAGCGAGGCTCTGCGATAATGTTTGAATGATCAAAATTGAAGAGAAGCAGATCAGTCGCGCATTGTGTGAACAACACGATGCGATTGATTCGATGCGCGAATGCCGTGAACGGTTTCACCTGCCCGAACATACCATTTACCTGGATGGGAACTCGCTCGGCGCGCTACCTAGGCGCACGCCTCTGCGAATCACTGAATTGTTGCGCGATGAGTGGGGAACAAGCCTGATCAAGTCATGGAACAAACATGACTGGGTAGCATTCCCCCAGCGAGTGAGTGTGAAACTTGCCCGCTTGCTTGGCACAAGTGCGAGTGAACTGATGGTTGCAGACTCAACCTCGGTGAATATTTTCAAATTGCTGGCAGGTGCGTTGGCCTTGCCGGATGTCGCAACGCGTCGCGTGATCGTCTCCGAGCGTGGCAATTTTCCGACCGATCTTTACATCGTAGATGGCGTAAACAAGATGCTTGGTGGAAAGTACACGTTGCGACTTGTGGAGGCAGAAGACGTGGAGGCATCCATTGACCACGATGTGGCGGTGGCACTCATTACGCAAGTGGATTACTGCACTGGCGGGCAACACAATATGGCGCAATTGAATAGGCGCGCCAGTCAAACAGGAACGCACATCATCTGGGATCTCAGTCATAGCGCTGGCGCAGTCCCGCTGGAGCTTGCTGGTGACGGCGCCGAAATGGCAGTGGGCTGCGGCTACAAATATCTCAATGGCGGCCCCGGGGCACCGGCATTTCTCTATCTGGCCGAGGCTTTGCAAACGAACTTTGCAAATCCGCTTTCGGGATGGTTTGGCCATCAGACGCCGTTCGCGTTTTCGGAAACATATGTGCCCGCGGCTGGTATCGAGCGATTGCTTTGCGGCACGCCGCCGGTAATTGCGCTGGCTGCATTGGAATGCGGAATCGACACTTTTGACGGTGTCACCATGGACACAATAGGCAAGAAGTCGCAAGCGCTGTCGGAACTCTTCCTCGCATTGCTGCGGCAGGAGTGCGGAAACTATCATCTTGAATGTGTCAGCCCCGCAGCAGAAAAAGCCCGCGGCAGCCACGTATCGTTTGCCCATGAGCATGCGTATCCCATTATGCAAGCACTCATCGATCGGGGTGTGATTGGAGACTTCCGGCCGCCGAACCTGGTACGGTTCGGTTTCGCGCCTTTGTACACACGGTTTGTCGATTGTTATGACGCAGTGATTGAATTAAGTGCGGTAATGGCAAACGAGGAATGGAAAGCCGCAAAACATCAAGCCCGCAACCGCGTAACTTGACTGAGCTCAAACCACTGCCATGAATACGACCGCTCCAATCAGAATTGATTTTGACTTGCCTTTACAGGGCATCAAGCGCTCCCAAATTGCCACTGGCGCTGCGTGGGCCAAGGTACTTCAAGAGCCGTCCACCGGCGAGCGAATCGCGCTTAAAGCACGTATCAAGAGTTTACTGAAGGAACAAAACGCGGTGTTGGTTGCACACTACTATGTGCACCCGGATTTGCAGGATCTGGCAGAGGAGACGGGTGGATGCGTGTCGGATTCTTTGGAGATGGCGCGATTCGGGCGTGACCATGGCGCGCAGACAGTGGTTGTATGTGGTGTGCGTTTCATGGGTGAAACAGCAAAAATACTCAACCCGGAAAAGCGTGTGCTGATGCCCGAACTGGAGGCAGAGTGCTCTCTGGATTTGGGTTGTCCACCCGCAGAATTCACCAAATTCTGTGATGAAAATTCTGATCGGACAGTGGTTGTATATGCCAATACCAGTGCCGCGGTCAAAGCGCGCGCAGACTGGATGGTGACGTCGAGCATCGGCCTCAAAATTGTTGAACATCTGCACGCGAAAGGTGAAAAAATCATTTGGGCGCCAGATCGACATCTCGGTAATTACATTCAACGCGAAACTGGCGCCGACATGCTGCTTTGGCAAGCTTCATGTATCGTTCACGATGAATTCAAGGCTTTTGAGCTCGCAGAAATGAAGAGGGCTCATCCACTGGCCAAAGTTCTGGTCCATCCCGAGTCGCCGGAAGCAGTCATAAAACTTGCTGATGTGGTTGGATCGACGACACAAATTATTCGCGCAGCGCAAACACTTGATGCGCGTGAGTTTATTGTCGCAACCGACAGAGGCATTTTCCACAAGATGAAGGCGCTTGCGCCCGGTAAAGTATTTATTGAGGCACCGACTGCCGGCAATGCCGCGACGTGCAAGAGTTGTGCACATTGTCCATGGATGGCAATGAATGGTTTGGCCAACCTGGCCGATGTACTGACAAATGGCCGGAACGAAGTACATGTTGACCCTGACGTTGGCCGTATGGCGAAGCGCTCGATTGACCGCATGCTGGAGTTTGCAAAAGGACTGGACTTGTCGAAAATGCCTGTCAAGAACGAACCTGGGACGACTCTAGGAATTGGCCCCGCTTAGCAGATCGGCGTGCGGTCTTACGCGGGCGGCGACAAAAGTCAATAATCGAGACATAAGTGTTGTGTGATTTAGAACGGGATATCCCTTGACGCTGGTTTAGATTTTCTCCGTTACACGTGGTAATTGGTCGAAAGGCGAATGTAAAAAATGGCGATTTGCGAATTAATCCGATGCCAATAAATTGCACTCACGATGAATGACAACTCGGTAAATGCACAGCAAGGTGCAAATGCGCACCAAGTCTTGGTCGAAATCGACCCGGCAATACTTGCGGAATTGACTCGCGCCCTGTTGCCTTACTTGGGACCCTACTCTATTACAACGGTCAAGCGCGCCAGTCGAACCACGTCCGATGCGCTGGAAATGGTGCATATGGTCGCCCAACAAATAGATGACCTCGGCAAGCGCGAACACTTTACAAGGAGTGCCAAGCGCTTACTCAGTGATTTTCGCCATGAAAAGCAGCCCTTGGCCACACCTCTAAATACACAACACGTAAATAGCGGTGGCCGGCCACCGACACCGATTACGCCGGAACTAATGCATCGGGGCGAAGCGGCGTTGGCGCCTATTATTGGTCCGCTGGCGAACGTGTTGGTTCAGCGGTATGCCAAGGCGTCGGAAAATTCCCGTGATTTTTTTGAGCGCTTGGCGGGTCATTTGCGTTCGTCTGAAGAGCGAGCGACGTTTTTTGCGAACGTTCGTGAAGCTGGAAATTCATTTGGAGCGCGCGTCTTGCCCGGCGCTTGACTGCATCGACCATATAGCGCTATCCGAATACCACGCACATTCAATGGGAGCCCGGCATGGGCCTGAGACTAAAATTCAATTTGATGTTGCTGGTTGTTTTTTTCGCTGGATTCGCAACGATTGGTGTGGTTGCGCAACGCTATCTCGAACACCAGGCTATCGATGATGCGCAACGTGCAGCGCTAGTGGTGCTGGATGCGGCGGGATTTGCGAAGCTGGATCCCAGAATTGCGGCTGGGCTAGGGTCCCGGCTCGTTGATATGCGAATCCGCGAGTTTGTTCTTGACGATAATTTGCGTGGTATCGAGGCGCAGGTTGCTCAACGCTTTAAAAACAATAGCCAGGGTCAAATTGCCGAAGTGATTGCGGCGCCTACGGGTGAACGGCGCCTGGCTGTGGCTCGCACATTTCGCGCAATCGATACCGGCGCTACCTCAATTCGTCTTGCAAACATTGAGCTTGTGCCAATTCTCGCGAACGTTAACCTCGCATTGACCACACTCATGAGTTCAATCGGCGCCGTGTTTCTTGCCGTGTTTATCGTATTGAATTTGATGCTTGACCGAATGATCGTCCGGCCAGTCGCAGAGATGGCACGACAAGCGGATGCTGTGTCAATCGGTGACTTTTCAATTCCGGAATTCGCGCTCAAATCCCGGGATGAAATCGGCGTTCTTGGCATTGCGTTCAATCGCATGCGACGCAGCACGGAAGAGGCCATCAAGCTGTTGAATACCGCGAATTTCTAAGCACGCCCTATAGGTCGCTGCACTAATAACTTCACTCCCGCCTTTGGATTAGCCTTAGTCTCGATACAGGCGACTCTTGCGATAACGCGCCTGAACATGCCGCAGCCCGACCAACATCGCCGCGCTTGCCGGCAATGCGAGGAGCACACCGAAGAAGCCGAATATCTGACCAAATGCGAGCAGAGCAAACAACACAACGACGGGATGTAATCCAATCCGATCGCCCACCAGCCAGGGCGTGACGACGAGGCCCTCGATCAGTTGGCCGACTGTGAAAACCGCCCACACAAATGCAACGCCGTTGATCGACGGAAACTGCATGACGGCGGCGACGGTACCCAGCAGCAAACCGGTGCCGCTGCCAAGATACGGAATGAACACGAGCAAGCCAGTGATCAGACCCACCGGGAGCGCCAACTCCAGGCCAACCAGCTTGAGGCCAACGACATAAAACATCGCCATGATTGCCATGACGGAAAGCTGGCCACGCAGAAATTCAGAGAGCACGGCATCTATTTCGCGGCATACAGTGCTGATCGTCGCATGAAAACGCCGCGGTATCGACTCGTCGATATTCGCAATCAGAACATCCCAGTCACGTAGGACGTAGAACAGCACAACGGGGATCAGGAGCAAGTTGATGAGAAAGCCAACCACTGCGAGCCCACCTATACCTACGGAGGCGAATATTTTCTTGGCAATGCCGGATGCGTCGGAAGCGTTTTCAGTAACGAATTGACGGAAAGAGGAGATATCCAGTGCGATAGCCACTCCCAGCCTTTCATTCAGCCACGGAATGAAATTGGTCTTGAGTTTTTCGACGAATCCCGGGAATTCCTGGGTCAATTGTGCCGACTCTTTGGCGAACAGCGGCAGAATAATCAGCAACAAAGCAATAACGCCAAGCAGTAATAACAAGACGGCGATCACCGTGCCTAGCGTGCGTGACACACCGCGCAGCTCCAGCCTGTCGACCAATGGATCAAAAATGTAAGCGAGGATGGCTGCTGCGAGGAAGGGAGCAAGGATGGGTGAGAGCAGCCACATCAACGCAGAGACACCGAGAATGGCGATCGCTGGCAGCACGTAATTCCAATCGAGCCATGCAGGCGGCCGCGGCGAGCGCTTATCACGCAATCTCACGAGGAAATCTGGCGGCGCGCTGTGGCGCACATTGGAGGGGCGGCGAGAAGACATTTCCAGTAAAATTCGAGTGTTTATTTCCTGCATCGTAACTCATTACCCGCTTGGTGCCGAAGTGTTGGCTAGGGCGCACTGGCCATGACAAATTCCCTCTCTCCCCTGACCTACAAAGAAGCCGGTGTTGACATCAATGCCGGCGACCAGCTTGTCGAGAACATCAAGCCATTTGCCAGGCGGACCATGCGCCCGGAAGTACTTGGGGGCATTGGCGGCTTCGGCGCATTGGTAGAGGTGTCAAAGAAATTCAAGAACCCGGTAATGGTATCCGGCACTGACGGTGTGGGCACCAAACTCAAGCTAGCATTTCACTTAAACAAGCACGATACCGTTGGCCAGGATCTGGTAGCGATGAGCGTCAACGATATTCTGGTGCAGGGTGCTGAACCGATTTTCTTCCTGGATTACTTTGCCTGTGGAAAGCTCGATGTCGCTGTGGCAACCGATGTCGTCAAGGGCATCGCCCATGGCTGCGAACTCGCCGGGTGCGCATTAATTGGCGGCGAAACGGCGGAAATGCCGTCGATGTATCCCGTAGGTGAATATGACCTCGCCGGCTTTGCAGTCGGCTTGATCGAGAAGGAAAACATCATTACCGGTCGCAACATCGAAGCGGGCGACGCCGTGCTCGGACTTGCATCCAGCGGCGCGCACTCCAACGGCTATTCGCTTATCCGAAGAATTATCGAGCGTTCCGGCATAGATCTTCACGCGACAAACAACAAACAACTGGCGCTCGATTTGCTGGCACCCACGCGCATTTATGTGAAACCACTGCTTGCGTTGATGGCGGCACATCCGTCGATGGTCAAAGGTATGGCGCATATAACGGGAGGCGGCCTGACGGAGAACATCCCGCGCGTGCTGCCGGATTCCGTGGTGGCTCAGATTAATTCGAAAGCCTGGGTCGCGCCACCCGTGTTTGCCTGGCTTCAGCAACAGGGGCAAGTTGAAACAGCCGAAATGGCGCGAACCTTCAACTGTGGGATCGGTATGGTCGTGATCGTTGCGCGTGAGAATGCTGCGGTGGCGATGGCGCATTTGCAGGCAGCCGGCGAAATCGTATTCGACATAGGCGAAATACGAAGTCGTGCCGCGGGTGAACCCCAGGCAATTGTTGCCTGATCAAATGCAAACACTAGCACTGGCGCGCCTTTCGGAGCAAAATTGCCTCGAGGTGCTCGCCAAATATAGTGCTTTTGCTTTGTACACTATCTTAGGGCGAAGTAAATGAAATCGATCGTCATCCTGATTTCGGGTCGCGGCTCGAATATGGAGGCGATCCTGGATGCACGCTTGCGACTCGAGATTAAAGCCGTCATCAGCAACCGTCCGGACGCAGCAGGACTGATAGCCGCATCGCAAAGAGGTTTCGCCACTTTGGTTGTGGACCACAAAGCGCACGCCACACGCGAAGGCTTTGATGCTGCGCTTGCGGAAGCAATTGAAAATCTCGCACCGGATTTCATTGTCCTGGCAGGTTTCATGCGCGTGCTTACGAATAGTTTTGTGAGCCGTTTCACTGGGCGAATTCTCAATATTCACCCATCGCTTTTGCCCGCGTTTCCAGGATTGCACACTCACCGTCAGGCACTTGGTTCAGGGGTAAGAATCCACGGCGCGACGGTTCATTTCGTGACACCTGAGCTGGATCACGGGCCAATCGTTGTACAGGCTGCAGTCCCGGTACTACCGGACGACGACGAGAGTTCGCTTGCGCGTCGCGTGTTGGCAGCTGAGCACCTAATTTATCCACAAACGCTTCGATGGCTTGCAGCGGATCGCCTCTGGCTAAATGCAAACGGTGTCGTCGAGATACGCGGCTTGAACGTTCCATCCGCTAGTGGCCAACAACTCCTCCTCGTACCGAAAGAACTAGCTTGATGCGGTCGTTCAAAAAATTCTCGACATCAATGTTGTCAGCAGTTTTCGTACTGCTTGGCTCCGCGGGTACCTCAGGTCTCACACTCGCCGAAGCTGCAACGCCGTCGATGGTTAAGGCCAGCTACCGAATCTACAAGGCCGGCTTGTTCATCGGTACGGTGGAAGAACAATTCACACGCGACGGTGACAATTACCGAATAGTCTCGCAGACCGAGACCGCCGGGCCGCTTCGTATTTTCCTTCGCGACCAGTTAACCATTACCTCCGAAGGTATGGTGGGATCCACGGGTCTTAAACCAGCCCGCTATCAGTTTGTGCGCCGCGATGACCAGAAGAAAAATATCTTTGCTGAATTTGATTGGAACAAGCAGCAGATTTTCTCGCACCATGCAGCAGAATCCGAGAGCTTCGATCTTCCCGCCGACACACAGGACCGAATTTCAGCGATGTATCAGTTCATGTTCAGCAAGCCTACTTCGAGCGAGGTCAGTGTCTGGATGAGTCAGGGTAAAAAAGCTGAGTTCTATCGCTATCGTAAACAAGGAGAAGCAAACCTGACGGTAAATGGCGCAAGTACTCCAACGGTGTATTACGCCCGCGATGCAAAGGCCGGAGAATCCAAAGCCCATCTTTGGCTTGCGAAGGAGAGGTATTTTTTGCCGGTAAAAATCGTGTTCGAGGAAGGCAATGGCTCGACACTCGAACAGATGCTGGTTTCGATACAAACCAGATAATGTCTTGCTGGACGCTCGTCGCACTGCCAAGAGCACTTCGCGAGCTGGTTTGGTCGCCGACCCGGCGACTGATAGTGCTTGCATTGACCTTGTCGCTCATGTTTCACGCAATCGTGACGGTCAGCACCTCTGGTTGGCTCGGGGTATGGCAAGAGCCCCGCAAACAGCAATTCGACGCATATTTGGCGCCTGCGACTCCGTTGGAACCAATTGTTACCGGCGCCAATTTGACCCCACCCGCAGCGTCAACCACGTCGAACGTCGCACGCCGACGCGTGACCAAACCACGAATCACGGCACGATCGAGCGCAAATTTCCGTCCTCCTGAAAACGCCATTGCCGTCGACGGGCTACCGGGCGTTGTGCGCGAGGAAGGGCTGTCAACAACTGGGGAGTCTGGAAGTGGGCTCGGCGAGGCAAGCGCGACACAGCCCGCGTCTGCGCCCCCTGCCGTCGTCTCCGAGCCCATACCTCTGACGGCCTCGCCAGCTTCGCCGGTAATCGAGTTGCCGCCACCGATTGTAGAAGCGGCCCCAGTTGCCGAGCTTCCTCGCCGCGTATCGATTTCATACGACGCCACGACCGCCGTCGCTGACGGCGTTGCTCACTACACCTGGAAACGCGACGCCGAGAAATACACGTTTGAAAGTACCATTCAGGCGTCCGGATTCTTCGTAAACATGTTTGCCGGGACCATTACGCAACAAAGTAGTGGCACCGTAACGACCAACGGGATAGTGCCAGTTCGGTTCAGCATTCGTCGGGGCGATAAACCGCCGGAAACCGCAGAATTCGACCGCCCCAGGGGGAAAGTCAGACTCTCGCGTGAGTCAGAGACACGTGAACTCGACATGCCACCGAAATTGCAGGACACGCAGAGTTTCCTGTTTCAACTTGCCGTCGAAGCGCCAAAGCTAAAAACCCCCGATGACAGGATTGAAATCTGGGTGACAAATGCCCGGGGACTCAATCAGTACGTCTTCAAGAAAGTTGGCGAAAGTACGATTGAAACACGGCTTGGAAGCGTCGAAACCATTCATTTGGTTCGCGAAACCGCAGAAGTCCGTGACACTTATGAGGCTTGGTTATCACCCAAACATCATTATTTGCCAGTCAAGCTAAAATTCTATCTTGACCGCTTCCCAGCGGAATTGATTGCGACAACCATCACCTCTACCCCATAATGTCGGGTTGAAGCAACCATAAAAGCGCATCCCTCAGCGCCATACTTTCCTGATGTCATTTACTCCCGCTCAATTCAATACGCTGGTCGAAGCGCTGACAATCGTATTGCCCCTCAATTCGCCAGCAGACGTACAGCTGAAGCGATTTTTCAAGGAACACGCCAAGCTTGGCGTGCGCGACCGCGCAATCATTGCGGAAACGGTTTACGCTGTTTTGCGGCATCGGCGTGCCATCGAAGCAATCGCGACTGATGGCGTACCGCGCAAGATGGCCTTGTTGGCGCTTACGCGCTACCAGGGGATGAGTTCGCGCGAATTGACGAACGTACTGAAGAAAGCCGAAGTAACCTGGCTCGCCGATAGCAAGTCATTCGTTCCCAAGAAGACCTCGTTGGGTATTGAGGCGGAGTTGCCCGATTGGGTCGTTGCGCACCTCAAAGTCAACATGAACGACAAAGAAATCCTGGCGCTGGGCCGCAGCATGATGAATCCAGCGCCGCTCGACTTGCGCGTAAATACGGCAAAAGCCAAGCGCGACGCCGTCATGAAACTTTTGCAACGCGATGGCATCGTCTGTGCAGCGACACCGTGGTCGCCAATTGGAATTCGCCTGGAAACCAAAGTTGCATTGTCAAAACATCCCGCGTTCCTCGAGGGATTTATCGAGGTGCAGGACGAAGGTAGTCAGCTACTTGGCATGCTGATGGAGCCCAAACGCAGCGAAATGGTGGTGGATTTTTGTGCCGGAGCTGGCGGAAAATCACTATTACTAGCCGCGATGATGGGCTCCACCGGTCGCGTTTACGCCATGGATGTTTCGGAAAAACGGCTAACCAATCTCGGCCCTCGTCTGAAGCGCTCAGGCCTTTCCAACGTGATGCCGCAAAAAATCGATTCAGAAAACGATACGAAGATCAAACGGCTCGCGGGTAAGATCGACCGTGTACTGGTTGATGCCCCCTGCACCGGTCTTGGTACCTTGCGGCGGAATCCCGATCTAAAGTATCGCCAGAGCGAACAAGCGCTGGCAGAACTGAATGTGAAACAGGCGTCAATTCTGCAATCTGCTGCGCGACTGGTGAAGCCAGGCGGCAGATTGGTCTATGCAACTTGCAGCTTCCTCACAGAAGAGAACGAGACGATTGTCGAGGCATTTCTGGCCAAGCATCCTCAGTTCAAACTTGTCGACGTGAACAAGATATTTGAGAGACTGAAAGTACCGCTGAAGAATCAAGGTATTTATTTCCGCTTGAGCCCCCAGCAACACGCGACAGACGGCTTCTTCGCTGCCGTGATGGAACGCGCTAAATAGCCGATTACTAGCATTTCTGCTTGTCTGTGTCATCGTGCAAAATCTTTCACAGAATTTCGATTCGCTGATTAGCCAGTTCGGCACGCCGCCGGGTTGGATTCAGCTTGGGATCGTCGCGCTCGGTTTTGCAGTTGCTTGGGTTGTGGCAAGGCTGATACGCGGGAGGATTCCCGGAGGTTTGGAACCTGGGGCACTGAAAATTGGCGCAGGCAGCGCACAGCGCCTATTACTTCCTTTACTGGCGCTCGTCGTCATCTGGCTCGGCAAGATTGCCTGCGCGAAGTGGCAGCCGGTGCCAATTCTGAGTGTTGCCGTCTTGCTAGTTGCGGCATTTGCCACGATCAGGCTTACGCTATACCTGACCCGTCATCTTTTCCCAAGCAGCCCATTATTGAAGGCTTCTGAACGGGCCGTCGCGTTTGCAGTTTGGGCGGTCGCCGCTTTATATCTCACAGGATTGCTTCCTGAAATCGGCGCGGCGCTTGACGATATCAGTTTCGTTTTTAGTGGCAAGAAAATCACCATGCTGCTGGTGATCCACGCCATGCTGTCTCTATTGCTCACTCTTTTCATCACGCTGTCCGTTTCGATCATCATTGAAAACCGGGTGATGGGGGCGAAGAGTCTTGATACCAGCATGCGTGTCTTTGCCGGCAAGCTGGTACGCGCATTTGCGTTTGTGGTTGCTTTCCTCATCGCTCTGCCGCTGTTGGGTATTGACATTACTGCACTGTCGGTTTTTGGCGGCGCGCTAGGTGTAGGGTTAGGGCTCGGACTTCAAAAGATCGCGAGCAATTACGTAAGTGGCTTCGTGATTCTGCTCGATCGATCCATTCGACCTGGCGACCTGGTAACCATCAATGATCGCCATGGCGTCGTATCCGATATCCGGGCTCGCTACACGGTCGTGCGCGGACTGGATGGGACCGAAGCCATCATTCCGAATGACAGCATCATCGGCAATATGCTGTTGAATCATACTTACACCGACCGTGTGGTTGCGGTCAAAGCAACCGTGAGCGTTTCCTTTCAGAGCGATTTGGAAAAGGCGCTTGCGCTTTTATTGGCTGCGGGCAAATCTCAGGCGCGCGTGCAGGAAACACCTGCGCCGTCAGTCATGATCAAGAATATTGGAGACAATGGTATTGAGCTCGAACTCACCGTCTGGATTCGTGATGCCGAGGAAGGTCAGGGATCACTACGCTCAGGAATTTATCTTGATATGTTGCGTGCGTTCCGGAAGGAGGGCGTTGAAATACCGTTTCCACAACGCGAAGTCCGCGTGATGCCAGCGAATGAAGCGGGCGCCACAAACATCGAATTACGCGCTACGAAAAATCAGTAAATTAATTGTTTCCAAATCAATGGATTACACTTTTTCACAGTCGGCAACGTCGATTCGGCGTAAACTGCCCCAACATTAAGTTGAATCCTTTTTACTGGAGTTCTCTTGCTATCTATCCCTGATTTCATTGCGACAGGCCTGATTGACCTGCCTTGGTGGGGCTATGTCGTTGTGACTATTGCACTTACCCACGTCACCATTGCTGCGGTGACGATTTACCTGCACCGCGCACAGGCACATCGCGGGTTGGACTTGCATGCAATACCAAGTCATTTCTTTCGTTTCTGGCTGTGGCTCACCACCGGACAGGTTACAAAAGAGTGGGTTTCAATTCACCGCAAGCATCACGCCAAGTGTGAGACTGCTGAAGATCCACACAGCCCACAAATTTATGGCATCAAGAAAGTCGTCACGCAAGGTGCTGAGCTCTATCGCATCGAGTCGAAAAAAGCCGAAACGATGGACAAGTATGGTTACGGCACGCCTGACGACTGGATGGAGCGCAACGTCTACGCCGCATTTAGCTGGCAAGGCGTAGGTCTGATGCTGGTTACCAATCTGATCTTGTTTGGCCCTGTTGGCGGCGCAATCTGGGCGGCGCAAATGATCTGGATTCCGTTTCATGCGGCCGGCATCATCAACGGCGTCGGTCACTATTGGGGTTATCGCCACTACACAGTCAACGATACCAGCACCAACATAACGCCGATCGCATTCTGGATCGGTGGCGAAGAATTGCACAACAACCATCATGCGTTTCCGACATCCGCTCGTTTCTCGATGCGCTGGTACGAGTTCGATTTAGGCTGGCTTTACATCAATGTCTTTTCTTTTCTGGGTTTGGCAAAAATCCGGAAAGTTGCGCCGCGCCCGCGTTTCAACATGGAAAAGGTAGTCTGCGACGCCGAGACATTGCAAGCCGTGATTGCACATCGCTACGAGATCGTCACCAAGTACACCAGAACGCTGAAATCCACATGTGCGGCAGAAATTGGGCGACTTCGCGCGGACGGCGTTTCGACATCGCTTACGGGTTTGCGTGAAGGCAAAGCGGTCAAACATTTCAGGCAATGGCTGAAAGCGGATGCCAACCAGCTAACAGCGGAGCAGCGCGCGAAACTCAATGAAACATTGCAATACAGTTCAGTATTAGAAACGGTTTACGCCTTTAGGCAGGAGCTTGCCAAACTTTGGGAGCGCTCAACGCTATCCAAAGAAGAACTGGTCGCCAAGCTGGAAGATTGGTGCCGTCGCGCGGAGGCCACAGGCATCGCCCAACTGCAGCAGTTTTCGCGGCAGTTGCGTAGTTACGCATAACTGTATATTGGCTCACTAGAGAACGCCCGCGAACGCGGGCGTTTCATTTTGTGCCAGTCGTTTCAATGTCAACTCAAAAAAGCAAAAAGCCCAGTCATCAACTGGGCTTTCTTAATTACCAACCATTTCGCCGCTTGCGTTGACACGCAAGGGCGAGGCAGTACGCGCTTATTTCAGCTTGGTTTCTTTATAAGCAACGTGCTTGCGAGCTTTGGGATCAAACTTCATGATCTCCATTTTTTCAGGCATAGTTTTCTTGTTTTTGGTGGTCGTGTAGAAGTGACCCGTTCCAGCGGTCGATTCGAGTTTGATTTTTTCTCTCATGATTCGCCCCTTAAATGGCTACGCCGCTGGCGCGCAGATCGGCCAGAACAGCATCAATGCCATTCTTGTCAATCGTACGAAGACCAGCGTTGGTCAGGCGCAGACGCACCCAACGGTTCTCAGATTCGACCCAGAAGCGGCGATACTGCAAATTTGGCAGAAAGCGACGCTTGGTTTTGTTATTTGCGTGGGAAACATTGTTGCCCACCATTGGAGCTTTTCCAGTTACTTGGCAAACGCGTGCCATAGTGCACCTCATTAAACTGTTAATAACGCGGACCGAAAATACCGGTTCCATTAATTGTTGATGTCTGCCAAGGCCAGAACTAAGTTACCCGAGCCAAGGACAGCCAAAAATTATACCAAAACCAAGCACTTGGCGCAACCTGCCAATCACGCCGCAATTAGGCAACATGCTTACTGGCTACTGTCGGATTCGGAACGTCGCGCTTCTGCCACGCCAATGCCATGGCACTTGCCATGTTTGAGGCGTTTTCCAATTACCCCGCTTTGCCACCGTTCTTGACATATTTCTCGAGCCAGCGTTGCGACTCCCATAGTCGATGCAATACCGATTCACGTCCGCGGTAACCATGGTCTTCGTACGGCAGCAACACCAACCGCGTGGTGCCACCCAGTCCGCGTATCGCTTGATACATGCGTTCGCTTTGTAGGGGGAATGTACCGGTGTTGGAGTCGGCTTCGCCGTGAATCATGAGCATTGGCGTCTTGATTTGGTCCGCGAAGGTGAATGGCGACATCTGGTTATAAATGTCCCGCGCTTTCCAAAAAGTACGATCTTCAGCCTGAAATCCAAACGGCGTCAGCGTCCGATTGTATGCGCCGCTTTCGGCAATGCCTGCGGCAAATAGTTTGGTGTGTGCCAGCAGGTTAGCGACCATAAATGCGCCGTATGAGTGTCCACCTACTGCGATTTTATTGCGGTCTGCGACACCGCGACGCACAACCTCGTCGATCGCTGCTTCCGCGCTGGCAATCAACTGCGGCAAGTAGGTATCGTTCGGTTCCTTGCCGTTCTCACCCACAATCGGCATGACAGGGTTATCCAGCACGGCGTAGCCTTGAGTTAGGAAAGGCAGGGGACCACTGAAACTCGGCCGTACATAGCGGTAAGGCGATCCCGATACTTGGCCAGCGGCTTCCGCCGAACGAAACTCGCGCGGATAGGCCCACATGACTAGCGGCAAGGGACCATCTTCTTTCTTGTAGCCTACCGGCAGATACAACGTTCCAGAAAGTTCAACGCCATCCTTGCGCCGATAACGAATGACCTCTTTGGAAACTGTAGCGATGGGGTTCCTGGGGGTCGCAAAGCGCGTAATCGCCTGGGTTGCGCCTGTCTGCAGATCCCGAATGTGGACGTTCGGGGCCTCGGTTGCGCTCTCATGTTGAAGTAGCAACTTCAATGTGGGTCCGGTATCAAACAGCGCAATCGGCGTGTCGTAATTGGGTGCTTCTGAGCGAAACAGCCGTTTAGATTCCTTAGAGTCAAAATCAAAACGATCCACAAACGGGCGTTCGCCCTCCGCTGTTGCGCCGGCGCCGTTCAAATAAATAGCCCTCCCGTTGGGCGAGAAGTTGAGCACGCGATTGCCGCGCGAATCTGACTCGGTAACAGGCGTTCCCGGATCGCTGTAACGGTCCTCTGATGACCGATCAAATAGCTTTACGGGCGCCCGCGATGGGTCACCTGGTGAAATCCTCCAGGTGACGACACGACGGGTTTTTCGCGACGCCTCGACGATCAATGCAACATCGTCGCGTCCCCAGTACGCGGTCTGATAACGCAGATCAACTTTGGCCAGCAACTGTGGCTCGCCTTCAAACGGGGCACTGAGCGCGAACAGCTGGTCGCCCAGCCCATTACGCTTTCCTTCAAGCGGTTGAACCCAGGTGATCGTCGCAGCAGCGTCGCTACGCCAGCCGTATTGACGCGGCCCTTTCCTGACGGCATCTGGATCAAGTTCTTCGTCTTCTGCTAATCCGAGATCCGACAAGACCTTAACCAGTTTGCCGAAGTCCGGTTCGCGGGCATCGCGAATTTCCGTCTTCAGCGGAAAGCGCGAGACCGGCACTGAGTATGAGTACGGTCGCCGTACTATTTGGACCATTACAAATTCGCCATTTGGCGATGGCTGAAATGCGCGAACCACACCAGTAGCAAGTGGCGTAATTTTTCCGTCCAAGCTTATTACCGCAAGCTCAGAGGTGCCGTAATAGTCGAAAAGTGCTTCATCGTGCGGCGACTTCAGCAAGTCCTGATAGGTACGCGAGACATTGCGCTTGCCGAGGTTCTCCATGATCGCCGGTCCCGTAGCCATGTCCAACGCCTTCGGCGCTGCGACGCGGCCCGCAGGTATCAAGCTCAGAATCAGCGATTTCGAGTCGCTTTGCCACACGAACGGCTTGCCCAGTGCGCCGTTAAGCGCTCGATCAGTGAGTCGCTTTGCGACAAAGCCGTTGGTAGCGTCACCCAGAAACAATTCCACGGCGTGATCTTTGACCAGCGTAAAGGCGATGCGCTTGCCATCCGGAGACCATTGAGCATCACCGATTCGGGCGCTCGGCGGCAATCCGGCAATTGTCTTCTCGGTACGGTCGGCAAGTTTCACCAGCTTGATGCTTATTGCCTGACCGGTCCGGCTCTGATTATTATTGCGAGGATTGATCCGTATACCAGCCAGGCGAATTTCGGGTTGCGCCAACTCCGCAAGCGGCGGCAGCGCCGGCCGCTCTAGCAGCATCAGCCAGTCGCGATGTGGCGAAATTATCGTTTGGGGAATTTGTGGCGCGTCGACCATGTCGACAATAGCCTGGGACGGGACTTGATAGCGGCCAGTCTCCGTGGCACTGCTTGCGCCGACTGAAAAACATCCGAACCAAAACGCGAGTGCCGTGGTCTGGAACACGAATTGCGAAGACGTCGAGTTCCTGACAATACGAATTTTTTTATTCATGCGCGCTACTGTCCGGTGATTGGCAACCAGCATCATACCCTTGGCTGCGCGGCCGTTGCTTGTCGCAGAGCAGATCCTGGTCAGGTCGCTTTCTAGCAGCCTGTCGGACTCAGCAGCCCGAAATGTTGCATGCGACCAGAACGATCAGCTGACGGATTTGTCGAATGTGGGTAGGGTTTGATGATATTGAGAATCTCGCCATGGCCAACTTCCGCCCGATTGATCGCACCACC
>JBBQFL010000004.1:0-176230 GCA_038321965.1 Burkholderiales bacterium
CGCATCGGGCTGAAGACGAATCTGGTCATCACGACCAATCGCCGCACGTACCTGCTTGAACTGTCTTCGACGCCGCAGGCGTGGATGGCATCCGCATCGTGGGACTACCCGAAGGACCGCCTGCTGGCCTTGCAGAAGCAGGCGCAGCAAGCTCAAGCCTCTGCACCAGTGGACTCGGGCTTGTCGCTGGAGCAGATCAAGTTTCGCTACGCGATTTCCGGCGACAGCCCACCGTGGAAGCCGCTGCGCGCCTTCGACGACGGCGAACGGGTCTACATCCAGTTCCCTGCCGGCATCGCGCAGGGCGAGTTGCCGCCGCTGTTCGTGATCGGGACGCAGGGCGACGGCCAGCTCGTGAACTATCGTTTCCGCTCGCCGTACTACGTGGTGGATCGGTTGTTCGGTGCAGCCGAGTTGCGGCTGGGTGCTGACAAGGCCGCCGTTGTTCGCATCGAGCGCACCGATGGCGTGGGCAGCACGGCACGGAGGCATTGAGCATGAGCACGCCCGCCACGCCGCAGACACCACCCATTGGGCCGAATAAGGCCGACCCGGACACCTTGGCCCTGCGCGCTTCGCCGCGCCCGGTCACGCGGCTGAACCGGCGCATGCTGGCCGTCCTTGCGGGCACGCTGGGCGCGGTCGTGTTGGGTGGCACGCTGTGGTCACTGCAATCGCACAAGCGCGAGCGCAACGCGGCCACCGAGCTATACAACGTGGATCGCGTCTCTCGTGCCGAGAGTCTCGACCAGTTGCCCAAGGACTATTCCAAGGTGCCGGTGGCTGCCAAGCCAGTGCCCGTTTTGGGTGAGCCATTGCCGGGCGACCTGGGGCCAGCCATAGTTGCGCAGCGTAATGCTGGAGCGCCCGCGCAGACTGGGCGCATTGCGCAGCCAGGTGATGCCGAGGAGGCAGCACGCTCGGGGGTTTTCTTTCGGGCCAGCAGTACGGCGAAGGCAGCACCGTCGTCCACCGCGGGTGCGGCCATGCCCGAGCCGGTATCGGGCAACCAGCCATTCAATCCGATGGTCCCTGCGGTCGCATCGGCACAGCCGACCGACCCGACGGCGGTGCAAAACCGGCAGGATCAGAAACAAGCCTTCGTCGCCAATGGCGGCGACACGGCCACCCGCAATCCGGCCAGCCTGCAACTGCCAGCCTCGCCCTACCAGGTGATGGCGGGCACCATCATTCCGGCCGCGCTGGTAACGGGCATCAACTCCGACCTGCCGGGACAGGTCATCGCCAACGTCACCGAGGCGGTCTACGACACGGCCACAGGTCGCTTCCTGCTGATTCCGCAGGGCTCGCGCCTGATCGGCCGCTACGACAGCCAGGTGTCATTCGGGCAGCGGCGCGTGTTGCTGGTGTGGACGCGGTTGATCCTGCCCGACACGTCATCCATTTCGCTCGACCGCCTGCCCGGCATCGACCCGGCAGGCTATGCCGGGCTAGAAGACGGCGTCGATTGGCATTGGGATCGCATCCTCGCCGGTGCTGCGTTGTCCACGCTGCTCGGAGTCGGTGCCGAACTGGCTGCGCCCGATCGTGGCGGCAGCGATGGCAAGGTCATCATCGCCACGCGCCAGAGCGGGCAGGACACCGTGAACCAGGTCGGTCAGGAGATCACCAAACGCAACGTGAGCATCCAGCCGACGCTCACTATCCGGCCCGGTTTCCCGATGCGGGTCATGGTGAACAAGGATCTGATCCTGCGGCCGTACCAGCCGCTGTTTTTCCAGAGGGGATCGTCGCAATGAGCATGTCCACCGGCAAGCTGCGGCTGGGGCCGCTGCCCAAGATCGCGACCGTCAAAGTCACCATTGCGCTCACCACCGCGTTGAAGGCCAACCTGGAGCGCTACGCCGCGCTGCATGCGCAGACCTACGGCGAGCCGATTGATGCCGCCACGTTGATCCCGCACATGCTCGAAGCGTTCATCGCGCGGGATCGAGGGTTCAAACGAGCCGCGCGACCGCGTACCGCCGTCACGCGGAGCAATGAAAAAGCCACCCCCGGTTGAACGCGAGGCGTTCAGACCTCTTATTGCTCGTCATACGCTCACCGCTGCTATGACGACTGGGCCTTCGACGCTGACTCCTTGGGGCTGGCGTCGATCAGGACGATATCCTTGCAGGCGGTGAGCTTCAGACGTTTCAGGATGTCCATGACCCGCTGGAGTTCAGAGTCCGAGAAGTGCATGATTACCTTGATTGATGTCTTCGCGTCGCTGGCCTTTTCGTAGATCTTCACCTGGTGCTGCAGGTTCTTTTCCAATGCCGTGTTCTTTGCGAGCTTGAATTCCACAAGATTCGAGTTCTTCTTGCCCTTCGAGACTTTGAAATCAACCGGCCCACGGCCGTTGTTGACCTCGGCATTCAGATCATGGCCGTTGTCGAACCACGTGAGCCTAAACATCACATGCAGGTCAACCTCGCGCTGCACGGGCTTCCCGTTGATGTAGAACAGGCGCTGACCGCCCTGGTCCTCGATGACGTGCTTCAGGTACATCACGCGCTTCATGCTCTGCTCGTATGACGAGTCATAGCTGTAGAACTCTGTGCCCGCCAAATGCTTGCTGACCAATGCCCTGATGTTCTCGACGAACTGAAGCTGCGTCTCCTGCACCTTGGCGTCGGCTGACCGATGCGCCTCGGGGCCGTGCTCTTCCTTCCAACGGATGTAGTAGTCCAGCATCTCTTGAAACTGCTCTATGGTCCTCAGCGCGGCGGCTCTCTTTTCCTTCTCTTTGGTCCGCTTGTTAATCTGCTTGTAAAAGTGGTCGTTGACCTGGGCTCGAAGCCCCTCGTCGGGCAACGAAACGCAAATGTCGTGGAACTTGTCCAGCAGGTCGGTTTGGTTGATCCACGCCTCGTCGCGCGTCAGTATCTCCTTCGGCGTCAGGATCACGTAGTCGCGGTTCGCGATGGGCAACTCGAAGTAGCCGGCCTGCCAGCGCTGGGTGTCGTAGGCGAACCGCACGCGTTCGATACGGCAGCGCGCTCGCTGTTGCGGCTCAAGGTACTCAAGGGCAAAGGACTGCGTGTACTCCAGCAAGAAGCCCTTGATCAGGTTCGTCGTGAAGTCGCTGAGGTGATCACGGCCAACACCGCCACTCAGCAGACCAAGCTTCTCTAAGTGGCTGCCGTTCGAGATGGTCTCGTTGCCGAAATCCTTGAACACCGATGTCAAGTTGCGCGCGAGGGTACGGGCGAAGGCGCGCCCGAGGCCAGTGCCGACGTTGCCGGTCTTGCTGAAACCCAGCCAGTTCTGCTTGACCTCTTTGAAGAGAAGCCACTGCATGATTGAACCTGCGGTCAGCTCGCCAGCGACAGCGCGATCACGCAGGAAGCAGAGGTAGGTGATGATCTCTTCGTGCAGACCCTTGTAGACCGCGTTCTCGCTGTCGTACAGCAGAAACGGGTCCACGAACAACGGCAGGTCGTTGATTAGCGCGACGTTAAATGCGCCGTACTCCTCAAGGACCTCGGGCTCCAAGCCGAAGAAATCCGAGAAATAGATCTTCGGTCCCGCGTCTCCCTGCGTCATGAGCCTCCCAGAGTAACTTCGACTGGCGGCTTCTGGCCAACCGCCGGCCATTTGCTGCCTACTGGCGCAGAGAAATGAAAGAGACGGCCCTGGTCGAATAAGGACGGTTCTTCAAACTGGTGCCCGAGGCCGGAATCGAACCGGCACGACTTGTTAAAGGTCGAGGGATTTTCTTACCACTTCGGCTTTCGCCGCCAGCGTGAACGCTGTTCGTGGTCTGGAGCACGCCTTCACCATAGCCTTGCGGCCGTAGGTGCCCGCCGTCTGCTCTCTACACCTTCCCGCGAATCTGTCGATCCGGGGCTTGGCTCGGTGTTGGCTCGGATGCTTGCAGCATCCAGGGCGTTCGCCGAATTTGACGGGCTTCACCTCCGGGGTTTCCCCTGGAGGGCTCAAATTGCTTCAAGTCCCTTGTGTCTACCAATTTCACCACTCGGGCTAACTTGGCTCGTTGCCGAACCAATGGTTCGCCTAGCTACGCTAGGCTTGTTTCAACTGTACGTCTGTCCTGGCTCCTACATGACACCTAGCAGCCAGAGGGCCGTGGGTGCCACTTGCACGAAAGCCCGGGAAACCCGCGCCAGTTCAAGCTTTGCTTCCACATCCCCGGGGAGAAAAAGACTTGACAAAGGAGATTTTAAGTCCGTTGTGTCTACCTATTTCACCACCCGGGCGGTCATGACGACCGAATTGGCATCCCAAATTCTAAGGGAAATCTCAGGTATTCAACCAGTTGCAGGTCGATGGTTGGAGGCGGGTACCGGAATCGAACTAACTGTTTCCTCGGGGCGTAGAGCCTGCCGGTTGCTCTCCAAGTTACCCTTACCCCCGTGGTTACCCTTATCCTCATTCTGTATTGCAATAGGCGTCAGGATATCATCTCGGCGAAATTATCTGCACTTTCTGTTGCAGCAATTGCTGCCGGCAATCGTCAGAGTAGACTTGGTGCCAGCGCATTCAGCGGGAGCTTACCATGCGACTCAGAAAGACATTCAAACTGTTTCCAGGCGTCCGGATCAACCTCAGCGGGTCCGGTGTCTCGACTTCAATCGGTCCCAAGGGCGCGACGGTGAATATCAAGCCAGGACGAAGTCCGCGCACAACCGTCGGCATACCAGGCGCCGGAATTTCACACACCGAATCGATTAGGGCGAGCGAGCCTCAGTCGAAAGGCTCTCGCGCGAGTTCAATATTCTATGCCAGCATCCTGGTTGCATTCTTCGTGCTCTACGCCGCGCTTAAATTCCTTTAAGCGGCGCCGCTGGATTGGTCAGGCCGATAATTCAGGAATTGCGCGACATCCAGTCAGGCTTGACTCCCCCTAGGTGCAATATTGCGGCGACAAAAATAATACTATCGCAACGGTCAGGCGGCAAACCCTTTTAAGGATTTCACCCGCCCCCCTGCCTTTGCCGACCGAAGCCGCCATCCTCGCGCGCTGTCTTGCGGTTGTGGCAAGTCGAGTGCATTGCTTGCCAGTTGGACTTGTTCCAGAACAGAGTACGGTCGCCACGGTGAGCAACGATGTGATCGACCACGGAAGCCATAACGCCGCCGTCTTGAATATTTCGACCTTGATGCAGATTGCACTCGCACCACGGATGCGACTTAAGGAAACCGATACGCGCCTTTTGCCACGCTGATCCGTAGCCGCGCTCTTGTGCGTTGCCGCGCTGCGCGTCTTGTGTGCGCCTGACCACTTTCAAATGTTCCTGGCAGTACCCGCCAAACTTGACGAGAGCCGGACACCCAAATTTTCTGCATGGCATAGGCGCTGAATTCGGCATGCTCAAATATATCGGCCAAATATCATTGCGTCAGTGGCAAAAAGGTACAGCGGATCGGAATCATCTGCCAAACATTTTTCCGTCCTATGCAAAGTCATTGCATCCAGCAATAGCGCAGCGTATCGCCATGTAGTCGGCTAATTTGCAAAGCTAGACGCCGACTTGATAGAGAGCTGCACAAGCGAATGGTGGAAGTTGTCATGCGCATGGCGAAGCAGTACCCCAATATCTAAAGTCCGAATTCGAACGACACGCGCAATTGCTGCCAGCGATGTTGTCTTGAAGTGATAGTGAAGTAAGGCATCGTGCTGTTGGCTTGATTGGTCATAGAGCGCACGCAGCGTCCTGTTGGTCAACTCTGCATTGCGTTCGATGATAGGCATACGAAAATCACTTCGTTTGAGTTCTCTGGATATTGCCGTGAGCTCATCCCAGGCAATACTCGACACACTTGAAAACGTCGCCAACTCGCCAGCGCGCCAGCGGCCCCATTCCATGAGCTTCACCCGGACTTCGCTTTCGTGCGGGTACTCGTCGGCGTCAGTCAAACCGATTCCCCTGCGGCATGGCATACCCCTAAAATGTTTTTGATTTTCTAAGGCCGGGTTGGTGTTTGGCACTAGTTCGCACCTTTCGCACCTCCCAAGCGTTCAGCAGCTCGGCCAATGCTCCGGCGTCGAGCCGGTCGTTGATGTGCCTGGTGATCGCGATCAGGTGTCCCAATAGGTCAACCATGAGAGGATTCCTGCTTTGGGGCTGCGCCCACATACCGGTGGGTCGTGGCGGTTGTCGACGGTTCTGCGACAGTTAAAGGCTCCAGTTCTGCGCCTTCATTTGTGCGCGCGCTATCCCCCACACCCCCTGCATATGTGGGCGCGGTGGGCGCACCCCCATTTGCGCCTAGTGCGCCATCATCCGTAATAGATATGTGGGCGCATGTGGGCGCGGTGGGCGCAAGTATCCCGGCGAACATTCGCCCATCTGTCGTTAGCGTCCAGCGTTGGCGGTATTTGCGGTCGTGGCTCCGGTACTCAAACGGCTCTATTTGCTTCGCACGTTGGCACTGGGTCAATATGCGCTTGGTGTCGTCACTGTTGAGCTTCAATGCCCTAAATGCCGGGTCGGCCTTGAGCATGGCAAACACGTTGTTACGTGCGGTTGGCATCGGACTGCAATACTCCTCACGCCCTTCGTATTCGTCAATCAGCTTCAACACGGCAATAGCCCGATCATCGTCAGCACGGCTTGTCATCCCGAGTATGTAGGAACCGTCACCGCCGTTCGCCACCAGTTGAGGCAAGCCAGCGCCAGGCCACTCCAGCGTAAGCGGCTCCCGCATCTTGCCAAAGTTGCTTTTCTGGTGCTCGAGCGATAGCGTGCCATCCTCATTGCGGGTCATAAAAAGGCGACTGCGGGCACTGTTATGCCAGGCGGTGCTGCCGCTATACGCTTCGCTCCCCTCAGCCTTGCGTGCCCGACTGGTGTTTTTATCAACGTGTGCCAGCAGCAGCACGGCGCAATTGGTCAGGCGTGCCACCTGTGCCAGCGCCCGCATGAAGGCGCGCACCTGTCTGCGGTTAATTTCGTCACCACCAAAGGCGTCCGATGCGTTGTCCACCACGACCAGCCCGGCCCCGGTCGATTGCACCAGCTTGCACAACTCGTCATAGGTCGCGGTCACCTCACCAGCGTTACGGCTGTCAGCTGTGAATAGCTCCGGGTTTTCGGTGCCATCCACGATATGCAACTTGCCGTCGATTGAGCGCGGGTCAATATTCCATGTCCGGCAAACCCATGCAAGCCGGTGCCTCACGATGCGCGCACTATCCTCCATGCTCACGAATAGAGCGCTGCACCCCACAGTGTAGACCTCAAATAGCGGCCTGCTCGCTGCTACGCATACGCCTAGCATCAGCGCAACAGTGGATTTTCCTGTGCCACCATGAGCACCCATAAGGGTAACCACACCACGAGGCAGGTATCCATCCCAAATGAATTCAGGCGGCGGTGCTGGGTTAGTCAGCACATCAAACACGCAAACCGGTTTCAGCAGTGCCTCAGGCGGTGCGGGCGCGCGTGCGGCCAGCAGCAGCGCCTCTAGCGCATCGCCACCTTCACGCGCCTTCAAGTCGGCCACGTCCGAATTGCTTTGCCAGCCCTCCGGCATGGCGGCCACCAGTACTCCCACCTCGCGGGCGATCTTGTCGGCGTCGGACTCCTTGCCCGCGTCAGGGCAGAGAGTCAGCTTCGCAGATGCGTCACGGGCTAGCAAGGCGGCGGCCACGGTTCGCACTCGGCCCCAACCAAAACACGCGACGGCAGCGTCACCCGTTGCTTGCCAGCACGCCCACGCACTGCCTATACCCTCGCAAATAAAAATCACGCCACCCGGCACCACCTCGCCGACTGTGTGCCAGCCTTCGAGCGGTGCACCAGGCATGTTCAATTTGCCGGGCTTGCCTTTCGCCTTCAAGCGTTTGGCCACATCGGGCGTTGCAATAAATTGCAGGCTCGAAATGGATCGATCGACACGGCGAATTGGAACCACCAGCGCACCGGCCATCGGCTCACCAGCGATGCGCAACGGGTCACCAGCAGGCAGCACGCGAAGGTCATCGAGCGGCACACCGGCGGCACCTTTGTCTGTGATGTAAGGATGCTCGTTCGTTGCCTGTTCGCATCGCGCCCAAACATCAGCAGCCTTCGAATTCTCGGCCTGTTTAACGGGCTTTGGCGGCGCTTGTTTTGTTTGGGTAGTGGATGGGTTAGGGTAGCTTGAATTTGTGCGTTTGCTTGGGTCTTGCCAGCCTTGCTCGTATGCCATTCCGAAAAGTGTTGCCGGTGTCACCGCCCCGGACTCATCAAACGATTTCCAGGTGGAGCGGCAGTCGTTTTCGTTCACATAGTTTGGGGCAGACGCGCTCCAGTTGTTGAAGTCGGCAAACGCTATCCCAGCGGATTTTGCCGCCATGCCAGCACGCACCCACACGTCACGGGCGCAAGCCGCGTCAATATGATTGAGCGCATCTAGCGCGCGGCTGACCTCAGAGTCCATCGGCGATCCCAAACACAGTTCCGATTGTCGCTGTCGTCATACGACCGCCTTGGATTGCGCCGCAAGACGGCTTCGCAACTCATCGAATACGGGCATGCTCCACAAAAAGCCCAATGACCCGCGTGCGAATTCATAGCCGTCCAAGTCGCGCACAATGACGAAGCCGTACGAATCAAGTTCACCGACGTATTGCCGTTGCTTGGTCGCGCCCGAACGGCAAACGGCCTTCGAAGGATACGGGACAGACCAAAAACCATTGCGCCAGGCGCTTGGCTTTTTGGCGATTTCATTGCGCATCAAACGCAAAAGATTCTCTGCCTGAATATCCGCACCAGAACGGTTATCCATTTTCGCGCACCGACTTTTGAAGCCTCATTTTTGCAAACGCAAGATTCGGAAAACGCAGTTGCATGGCCTTAACGACATCGCCAGCCCAAACAAAACGACTGCCGTTCTCGCGGATCATGTGGGGCACGTGATAGCGCTCGATGAGGGCACCGCGGTCCTCGCCAAGGGCGTTTTCGGCATCTGCCACCAGTAGCTGAAAATCAATAGGGGGTAAATTATGCATCTGCCACCCCCTGCGATCCGTCACGGGCGAAAGCTTCCTCCTGCAGCAATATTGCAGCGTCCCTTGCCGCCGTTGTGGGGTTCTTGTGGTCCCAGACCAGCTCGCCAGTAACGCTGAGGATCGGGGGAGCCAGGTTGAAGCCAGCCAGCGGCACCGAGAGCTTTTCGCACCAATCAATCAGGCGCTTCGAAACTTGGTCGCGCGTCAGTGCAGCCAAAGCCATGGCATCAAGGTCCGCGATTGCGTCAGCAATACTCTCGCGGGTGCTGGTGACCTCAGCGACGTTCGTCACCAAAATTGTTTCACGTTGACCGAAAATGTTGCGCTGGCTACGGTATCCGCTGACCGCAATTTTGTTGCGTACGTTGTCGGCCAATTGATCGAAGGCAAAACGAAAATCAGCCAATCGCGAATCGGCGCCGTCGCGCAGCTCCCTTTCGATTTCAAGGCACTGGGTTGTTGACGAAGTTTCTATCGCAAGGGCAGCTGCAGCCATAGCGGCGTACTTGAGGCGCGCCGCAATCAATTCGCGGCTCACCGAATCAACGTGCGCTACTGCAGCGGCGCAATTTTTTCCAGCGATAGCGATTGCAGCTTTATGGGAGCCAGGAATAGCGCCAAGTTTAGCGATCAGCTCGCGGCGTTTTTCAATGTCGCGCGCCTGTTCGCGCTCGTCGACGCCCTTCACCTCTGGCAATGCCAAAACTTTTTCGAGTTGCGCTTTGCCTTCGGGTGAAAGTTTCAAATCACGGATAAGGTCGGCAATTTTCATGATGCGGTCGCCACTTTTCTGGAGGCGGTGCCGCTGACGGCAGCATCAGACTGCCATGTTCCGTCCACCAACTTTTGAATATCAGAGGCTTTCCAGACAGTAACGCGGTCGCTCAGCTTGATTGGCTTTGGATATCGGCCACTTGCAACGCCGCTCCACCAAGCAGAATCAGAGATTGGAATAATTGCGGCCACCGGCGGAACAGCTTTTGGTCGACCGGTAATTTGATGCAACCGAAGATAGCAGTCGGTTACTGGGGTGGTTGGAAGTACGGACATTTATGGCTCCTTAGGAAGCACAACACAGCAAAATGCCGTGCTATTGCGTCGCTTAAGAATTGCCGATCTCCCGACCCCCGTGAAAAGATTCCGCGAATTTTGTTCATTTTGCGGAATCTTTTTTTTAAGGCGTTGAGCGGCCGCACCATTCCGATGGTTACCGCATTGCGACGGGCAATTCGGAACTAAAAAAGATGGGTGCGAAATGATCGAAAAAGCGATTTATCGTCTGCCTGACATTCTGACGATTACCGGCCTTAGACGAACCACAATCTATGCCGAAATGGCAAAGGGCAGCTTTCCGTCTCCGGTATCCCTTACTGCAAGCGGACGCGCCATTGGTTGGACGCGCGATGCAGTTGACCATTGGCTGAAAAAGCGCGTTACGCGCGGCGGCGGCGACACACAAGGGGTCGCATAATGTCTTCGCTCGGCTCCCTTGTTGTTTCGTTAGCCATGAATACCGCCGAATTCACCGCGGGCACAGACAGAGCCACGTTCACCGCTGCGAAAGCTGCCGCCAGCATTGATCGTTCATTTAGGGACGCAGAAAACAGCGTAACCAATGCGATGAAGGGTGTCGCCGTTGCGCTTGTTGCCGGATTCACCATCACGGCGTTGAAAGACACGTTTGATGACTTGGTGAAATTCCGAAGCGCGCTGGAAAAAATGTCCGAAGTAACGGGCGCGTCCGTCGCCAGCCTGTCGATTCTCGGCCAAGGCGCGCGGCTTGCTGGTACGGATATGGGGACCGTAGAAGCCGCAATTGTGAAAATGGTCAAAGGGCTTTCTGAGGCAGACCCGGCAAGCAAAAACGCTGGTCGGGCGTTGGAGTATCTGGGCGTGAGCAGCCGCACGGCCAGCGGCCAACTGAAAGACCCTGGCGAAATCATGCTCGATATTGCCAAGAAAATGGGGCAGATGGAGGATGGCGCGAACAAGACGGCGATTGCCACGGTGTTATGGGGCAAAGCTGGCGCGCAAATGTTGCCGACGTTGAAAGCGCTTGCAGAAAACGGCGACCTGGTTTCCAAAGTATCCGCGCAACAAGCGAAAGAGTCGGAAAACTACGAGAGAGCGCTGGTGCGTCTGAGCGCTGCGCAAAGCGTTGTGGGCAAAACGATCTTGGGCGAAATGATTGTCCCCATGACGACGCTCATCCAAATGATGACGCAGGCGGTGACAAGCACGGAAAGTCTGGGTTATGCAGTGAAAGGCTTGTCGAGAAGCGGCGAGCTGACGACTTGGGCAGAGAAGGCTGGGGGCGCAATTGCATCCGTTGTGGATTTCGCGCTGCTGCTAAAAAATACTTTTCTGGCGCTCGGTTCGTCAGTTGCCGTCGTTTTTTCCGATATAGCCACGGTCGCCCTTGCGCCGCTCGCGTTGCTAACCGGAAATTTGGGGTCGTTGCTTGACTTGCGAAATTCCGTGTTGGAAAAGGCAAATGCGAATTGGGCCACGCTGTTGGACCAAAACACCAACAAGACGCGCGAAACATACGAGGAACAACTCAAGATAAATAAGCTGATCGCGCAAGCGCAAGCCGGTTCGTTCGATGATCAGGTGACGCGTGCAACCAATGCTGCGAAAAGGCTTGAAGCGGTATTTGTCATTAATGACCCCAAGGACAAAAAGGACAAAATTGACGCGCTGCAAAAAGCATACGACCAAGAAATATTGTCGTTAGAGCAGAAAGGCGATCAGCTCGCAAAACATCTGGAGCTAGGCCGCGCGCTGACGGAAAGTGAAAAGGCTTACGCCAATTTGCTGGCAGGTCGATATGACAAATATAGCGAGATGCAAAAAGAGGAATTGAAACAGCAGATTTTGTTCAACAAAAGCAAAGAAGAGGAAATTCGACTCATCGCCGTGGCCGTATCCATGCTCGATCAGTATTTGAAGGGCACCGAAGCGGTCAATGCAGTTAGAGAAAAATCCTTATCGCTTGCTCGTGACATGGAATCGTCGGTTGCAGATTCAATCGCACAAGCCAAGTTTGATTTGGAAATGATCGGCAAGAGCCAGATTGAAATTGCCAAATTAACGGAAATTCGCAAAATTGATTTGCAGATTCGCAAACAACTTGAGGCGCTTCCAACCGATGAATTTGGAGTTTATGACGTTGACGCATTTAATCGCATTCTGGCCGCAGGCAAGGCGGCGAAAGATGCGTTGCCTATCTATATCGAACAGACTGCCGCGCTCAAACAACAGATTAGCCTTTGGGATTCCGTATCGAGTCACGCGGGTAACTTCTTCGCCGACCTGATTCTCAATGGCAAATCGGCATTCGACTCGCTCAAGTCGGCGCTGAAATCCTTCGCTGCTGAAATCCTCGCGTTCTTTGCGAAAAAGTACGTTCTCGAAATGATCGCGGGCGGCGCATTCGGCGCGTCAACAACGGCGGCGACGGCCGCAACTGGTTTGCTCAATACGCAAAACTCGTCGGTCCTGGGAACAGTAGTCAGCGGTGCAAGTTCTTGGCTGGGTTCGGCTGCTGGCGGCGGCGCAGTAACCGGAGGCTTTACCAGCGGTATCGCTGCAGGCTGGGCAGGCTCACCGTATGCCGGTGCTGGAGCGCTGGCAGACCTTGGCGGTATTGTTGGGCAAGCGGCGAATTTTCTAGTTACGAATCCTATCGGCTGGATCGCCTTGGCGGCAATCGCAGCGTACGCAGTATTCGCGCAAAAAGCTGGTGGTCCGAAAACGTCAGGGACCGGCGTCGCAACTGTTGGCACTGACGGCACTGTTTCCAGCGGCGTCAATGCCGACGGCGAACGGTTCTACAACACCGACGACAAATCACTCGACGCGATGGTCCAGAAAATCGTCACGGCGACCGCTACGTCGTTTGCTGAATTGTTAAAGCGATTTGGCGGCACCAGCGGCACGGTGAAATTTACCGAAAGCACGGACACGGACCCGAAGGGCACCGCGTCGAATCGTGTCGCGCAACAAGTGTTTGTTGATGGCGTTAAGATTTTTCAACAAACGATGGAAAACCTGGGCCGCGACGGCGCGAAAGTCGGGCCTGAATTGCAACTACAGGCAGAACGCGCACTGGTCGCCGCGTTAAAGGCGTCGAAGTTGCCTGACGATATGGCGAAATTGTTTGCTGGCGTCGCTGCGGAAACGCTGACGCAACCGGAATTTGACGCGCTAATGAAACGCGCAATGGATTTGCAAATAGTGCTCGACGTTGTTGCGACTAAAACGCTTCCAGGTTTTTCGGTCGCCGTCGCCGTAGCAATGAAAGGTTCGGCTGAAACCATAGGGCAAACCGCTGTCCGGGTGGGTAATCAATGGCTTGCGTTAAACAATGTATTCGCATCTAGCGACGACAAGATTACATCGGCGCAGACAGCAATACAGGGCGCTTTCGATAGCATCGGCGTTGGCGTACCGGCGAGCGCGGACGCATTCAAGGCGTTGATTGGCAGCGTTGATCTATCGACGGAAAGCGGTCGCAAATTATTTGACGTTCTCTCCCTGGTCGCGCCGACTTTCAAACTGGTGTCAGACGCGGCGGGCGTGGCGCTCAATAATCTCAATGCCGCCATAGGCTCGCGCAATACTGCCTTCGCCAGGCAGACAACGCTCGATGAGCGGAACAGCGTCGCGCGTGACTTCGCAACGGCAACCGGTCAGACGTTTGGCGAGGAATTGCTGGCACAGATGGCGCTTAGTCCTGAGACGTTCAAAGGCCTGAGCATTGAATCTGAAAAATTGCTGACTAAGTTTTTGGGCCTGCAAACGACGCTTGAGAATTACGACAAGCAGGTTAACAAGTCAGGCTCGACAAACGCGGTTATCTCTGGCGGCTCTGTGTCCGGTCCGCCGCCGCCGCCTGGCAGCGTTTGGGACGGCTCGCAATGGATTCAACCTGGCGGCAATACGCGCGGCGGGCCTGCTGTTGTAACGCCGACCGCGCCGCCGGTAGTATTGCCGCCGACGGTTCCGGTCGTGCCTCTCACGACAGCGACCGCAGTCAGCACGGACCCGCATACCGCTGCGATTCAACAGGTGCAAGCGCAAGTCGCGCAATTGGAATCTTTTCTCGCACGGGCCGCTGACAACACGAAACGCACCGCCGACATTCTGCTGCGCGTGACCAACAACGGCAATTCGATATTTACGACGGTGGCGACATGATAGAAGATTCCCCGCAGTCCGAAGGGCCGTCGCAAGCAATCAAAATAGTCGATGACGCGCTTAGGCTTGCAGCGAAAGAGTCTGCCGCTATTTGCTTTCCCCTGATTGCCAGCAACCGTGCGCCTCAATGGGTTTGGAAGCTAGCGAAGCAACTGAAAACTGTTGAAGGCTTGTCCGCGCTAACAAAGGGGCGGCGAATCGTTGATCCAGCCTTTGACGGCATCGTGGTCATTTTGGAACCAAACTATATTTTCAATAGGCACCTGGTCGATTTGCGAGCGCTTCGCAATCGGGTCGGTCGTGTCGCTGGCTGAGAATATTTACGCTGGCACTTGCCGCATAAGGAAAACCATGACACATCCATTGGTCGCCGCCGAGTTTGCGACAATTCCCTGGGCGCTGATGCCTGAACGCCTGAACGCATACGCTCGAATTCTGAGGCGCCGCGAGGCCGGGCTGCCGGTCGCAAGGGGCGACAACCAACCAAGGCAACGTGTTTCAGCCTGGGACGCCCGCAAAGCGCCGTCGCAGAAAGCGCAGGCGCAAAAGCATGCCACTGGCGGTATTGCCGTCCTGCCGCTCTACGGCACAATCATGCAGCGCGCAAATATGATGACGGACTTTTGTGGTGGCACCAGCACCCAGCAATTTACGCAAGCATTCCGCGACGCGTTGGCCGACAACACCATCGGCAGCATCCTGATCGATATCGATTCCCCCGGCGGCAGTGTTTACGGCGTGGGCGAATTGGCCGACGAGATTTATCAAGCACGCGGAAAAAAATCAATCGTCGCCTACTCAAACAGCCTGGCGGCGAGCGCGGCATATTGGGTCGGCGCGGCGTGCTCGGAGTTCTACGTCACGCCCGGCGGTGAAGTCGGCTCGATTGGCGTCTGGATGGCTCACGAGGACTATTCGAAGGCAATGGACGAGCAAGGCGTCGCCACAACGCTCATTTCAGCCGGTGAATTCAAGACTGAGGGCAACCCGTACCAGCCATTGCCGGACGACGCCAAAGCGTTTATGCAAAGCCGGGTCGATGATTATTACAACGCATTTACGAAGGGCGTTGCTAAAGGGCGCGGCGTCGGTATCGGTGCGGTTCGCGGCGGCATGGGTCAAGGCCGAGTGCTCGGCGCTGATGCTGCGCTTGCCGAAAAGATGGTCGACGGAATCGCAACGCTCGACGAAGTAGTCAAAAAGATGCAGAAAAATATCACTCAAACCCGCGTCGGCGCTTCTCGTCTGGCGCAAGCGCAAAACGAATTGAAAATTTTGGGCTGATGCACAAGCCCGCACGCGTCGGCATCCATTGATCGCCGGTGTGACCGCCACGTCCGCCGCGCTCCCCCGACAGGCAATCGATTCAGCGGAATTACTTTCGAATTTTGAAAACTTTTTGGTTAAGTTCGGCGCCTGGTTTGCTGACTGGTTCGCCTACTAGCTTTCTTACTTCGTCATCGTAATAGTATTCGCCGACCAACGTGCCACCTAAACCAAGCGACTTTCCAATCGCATTAAACAATTTTTTGTTGATTGCAGCCTCTGGATTTTCTTCCAAGTATTTTTTTACGGCAATATAAGCAGGAATCTTCTTATGCCGCCTCTTGTGCAGGGCCGAAAGGTGCACCCCTTTGGGATATGGGCGATCAAATGCATCGTCCCAAGATCCCACGTGGCAATTGAGCACTTTGTTGTACCTGGCTACGAAGGCACGAGCAAGCCAATCCGGCATTATCAAGTCTGCCTGCGCACACACCCGAACTCCGGCTAGTACAGCGAATCCATTTTTTTGTTTTTTGAATTCTTTTTCGTATGCTTCCAGCCAACGCATTGCTTGCCAGCGAAATATCGGCGCGTTCGGCTTATGCATTTCCGCTTGCGGGAGCTTTTCTGTCTCACTCATTGCCTGTTCAAATGTCCATTCGTCCATGGTTTTATATTCCATTTTCGACTTTCCACAACGAGAAAGAGGGCGTGCGGGCCGTCTCTCCGTGCGCCAAGATTCAAGAATAAACGTCCAATGCTATCCGATGCCGTCCAGCAACTCCAAATCAAAAATGACTGGGGCGACGGCAAACCATTAAGAATGCCGACCGCTTATGCGGGATCGGCGGGGATTTCTCTGGCATCGGCAACGAATAGCCTTGCCTTCGCAGAATCGGCCAGTGCGAGCAAGGCTTCGGCGTGCTCCTTGAAGGTGTTAACAAAGCCAACCATGCGGCCGTAGGTTTTGGCGTCTTTCACGCTGACTTCCGAAAGCTGAACCGCGTCTATAGTCAGAACTAACAAGGTCACACGGCGCAACCGACCGATGCCTTTTGCGGCTGAATTGCATTCAAGCTCTTCCATCCTTGCCTTGTCGAATGACGGCTTGAAGTGCAACAGTGCCTCTAGTTCTTCGTCCGAAAGTTCGGAATCTTTGGTACTCTGGATATAAGCCATTGCGCACTCCTCTAGTAATTGCTGCGTTGTGGTCAGGCGTCCCAGGTGTTTCCGCACCTGGGATCGCCGCTTGCCAGCGATGCCGAGCTGACGACGGTGAATCATTTATGCTTGCGTTGCTTGGTGGACGATCAACTAGGCTGCTCTTGATGCCCGAAACTCGATCATTTCCGCCATCGGCACGCCGAATCGATCGTGCATGGATTTAAGGTTGTCGTCGGTCGCATCCTTGCGAATGACAATCTCGATTGCCTCATCGGCTCCTTGCGCGAAATAACACGGAACATTCATTAGCACGTGGCATTCGTGTGGAGCGCACAAAATGTAATCAGTACGGCTAAAGTCGGTGCGGCTAGTTGCGATTGCTGCCCCTGCAGGTTGAGTGGTTTTAGCCATTGTGCACCTCTACAAAATCGCTTCTCGATACTTGGAGCCATTGGGAAAGCAGGCGGCGCTCGTCATCGAATATCGCCAGAGCATAACTTTCGGGCCATTCCAGAATTGAGCCGGTTGGGCCAAGCGTCTTGCCCGCCTCCGTATAGTCAGTCACCTTTGCCAGGTGTTGGTGCAAGGGGCTGTCGGGGTCGTTGATACGCACCGTGTCTCCGATTTTTATCGCGTTTCGCGAGGTGGCTTGCTGCGTGGTGCTACAGTTCAAAATAGCCATGGTGCAATCTCCAAGTGGTTCTGCATTGTGGTCAGTCGGTCTCGGGCTTATGCGAGTCCGAGACCGACGCTTGCCGATGGGCCGCACCGGCGACGGTAAAAATCATCTAGCCATTTCGTTTTTAGCGCACAACGTCTCGCGCCTCGATCAATTGGCCCTCGTACCATTGCATTAATTCCCTGCGAATCTCAAGCCGCTTGGCCCTATCGTAAGACGCCGCCACCTGGGTCCCGACAACATGGTCCAGCTGCGCTTCGACTGCGTCAGCATCCTTGCCGGCCTCGCGCGCGACAGTCGAGAATGCCGCGCGCCAACTGTGCGGCGAATGTTTGCCGGCCAGACCAAGCACATTGCGGTAATGTTTTTCCACGGCCTCTGGCGTAATTGGCCGCGATGATTCTCTCGGAGCCGGACAGACTTGGATAGCCCCCGATCCGTCGGCAATGCGCCATTCACGGAGCGCCGCTAACAGAAACGGCGGCAACGGCACAACGTGCGGGCCGCGCGCCTCATCCTTGCGTTTCATGCGCTCTCGGGGAACGGACCAATTGCCGAAGGCAGGGTCAAACTTCGTGCGCTGTGTGTCGCCGATCAACACGTCTATGCCGTCAAGTTCAAACTCTGACCACTTCGCGCCGACGACTTCTGAAACGCGCAGCGCCGTGAATGCAAGCAGGAGATGTGCGCGAGCAATGCCTTTGCATGGGTCAGCCGCGCGAGCAGCTCGCAAGACAACGCCGAGTTCGGGCAGCTTTGTAATCGCTGGATAGTGCTTTCGCTCCAAACTCCTACGTCGGCGCGTGGCTGGAAGAGGATTGCCAGTAATTAGACCGTGCTCAACCGCGTCATCGAGAATCGCGCGCAGCCGACGCCGCACCTTTTCAAGCATGTTCGGCGCAGCATTTTCAACTGCGAGTAGCACGGGCGCAACAAGCGCCGCGGTGATCTTGTTTACCGGCAAAGAGTCAAGCGTAGAAAGATGATTTCTGATGCTGGCCGCGACCTCGCCGAGGTAGTCAGGCGTCCACTCCATCCGCCGCCCTTCCCTGACTACCCAGTCCGCCGCCAGTGTGCCAAATGTATTCGCTTGGTCAAATTGGCGCTGTACCTTGGCGGCCCTCTTCACCTGCGTCAGATGGTCGCCAGCGGCTGCACGTTTGCGAGCGGCATCGGCGGCATTGCGGGCCTCTGCTAGCGTCAGTCTGTCAAGCTTGCCGAGAGTCGCGGTCTGTTCCTTGCCGTCTAACCGATAGCGCAGTTGCCAGGAACGCACACCAGTCGGAGACACCCAAAGTGCGAGACCATCACCATCAAACAGACGATAAGGCTTCGCCTTAGGTGCGGCGTTGCGTACGTCGAGATGGGTGAGCAGATGCTTGGCCACACGAACTCCTTAGGGTAAGGATTCCGAGCATCGTTTGGCCGGTTATAGGGTAACGGCCAATATTTCGCTGCCCTTACCCTAATAATAGCAGGATTTCGTTGGACGTGAAAAAACTCGTGCGGACGATAATTTACAGATTTACAGAGTGAAACTCTAACTGGAGAGGTGGGTTTGAGAGTGGAGGCTGGAGGCGGGTACCGGAATCGAACCGATGTCTACGGATTTGCAATCCGCTGCATAACCACTTTGCTAACCCGCCATTGTTGTCCAGAATATGCAGACTCAAATGAATCGGGGAAGGTCTAGACCTTCCCCGAAGTATTGTGGAGCGGGAAAAGAGTCTCGAACTCTCGACCTCAACCTTGGCAAGGTTGCGCTCTACCAACTGAGCTATTCCCGCATTGGTTGCCATTATAGCGCAATTCATCGACTCGTCAACGTCAAAAGCCTGTGCGATTATCTGCAAGACGAGCGTTATTTGAGCCGGGAAAATTCAATTCATATTACTATCTGAAATGAGATTTGGCGCGTGAGCTGCCAGACGCGTCGCTTGCCCGACACGCGATGTTCCAATGAACTCCTACGGTCAATATTCGAGCAGAACTCTGGATACATTCATGCAATCTCTTGTACCCGGCATTCTCGTGCTTGGTACGCCGACCTGCCTGATTGGTAGAGACGAAACGTTCTTTGCCGTTAATCAGGCATATTTGGACATTACGGGGAGACAAGTTCACGAGGTTATCGGCTATCGAGTTCAGGACCTTGTCTCGACACCCGGATATGAGGTGGCAAAGCCGTATCTCGACTATGCACTTCTGCACGGTCAAGCCACCAGCTTTACCCGGCTCTGGAAAAATCATGCGGGCGAATCAAAATGGATTAGTGTCTCGTACAATCCGTTTCGAAATGAGAAGGGCGGCGTGCATGGTGTTGTCGCTCAGGTCACCCAGCTTCAGGATGTTCAAGTGCTTGGAGACGCCTTCATTGAACGCGAGCGCTTGTTGCGTCATCTCACCGATGACACGGGTCGACCGATTCTCTACGTTGACGAAGGTCTTATTCTGCGTTTTGTGAATAAGCCTTTCCTGGCTTGGATAGAGGCTCAGGATCCAGATCTAATCGGAAAACACGTATCAGCTGTCCTTTCCAAGGAAGTGTGCGATTTCTACGTGCCCTACGTACAACGCTGCCTTCTAGGAGAAGCGCAGAAGGTGGAAACTCTGTCACTGGCGCTCGCTAGCGGTCAGCGTCATTTGCGCATGGAGTTCTTTCCGGACTTTCAACCCGACGGGCGTGTATCCGGCGTCTATATCATTGGCAACGATATCGAAGAAGATTTCCAGTTGCGGCAATCGCTGATTTTGAAAGAACGGGAAATCCGAGCTGTGATCGATAGCGTAGACATGCCTATTTCCAAATCTGATCGCAGCCTTCGCTATCTCTATGTAAACCAGGTCGCGTGTGACTGGTTCGGCCGCCCTGAAGATCAGATTGTCGGTAAGCATTGGTCAGATGTAGTTGGTGTTTCCCAGTTCGCGGAGGTGCAGGCATTTGCTGAGCGCGCCGTGGCTGGAGAAGCGGTCACATATGAACGCTTCGCGAGTTTTCCAGGCCGGGCAGCCGGCCACGTTCGCGTCAGTATTTTCCCGGATAAGTCCGACAGAGGGGACGTGAATGGCGTCTACGTTGTGATCACAGACGTTGAACGGGACCACCAGCTCAAGCAGCAGATCATTGACCGCGAACGCCAGCTTAGACTGATTGCCGACAATATTGGTTTGCCCATTAGCTACATTGGCGCGGATCGTCGTGTGTACTTTTATAACAAGACAGGCGAAGAGTGGCTTGGGATTCATGAAGCCGACGTACATGGCAGAACGATGAATGACGCATTCGGTGCCGAGGTAGTTGCGACCGTTGAACCATATTTGGCAGCTGCGCTTAGTGGCGTGCCGACGACGTACGAAAGGCTTGCTAATTTTCCTCTTAGGGGTGAGCGATGGGTCAGGGGGCACCTTGTTCCGGACATCCGACCCGACGGTAGCGTCGCGGGCATCTATACGGTACTCACCGATATTCACAATGACGTGATGATGCGCGAAAATTTGCAGGAGCAGGAGCGGCAACTGCGTCTTTTTACTGACAATATTCCAGAATCGATCGCTTACCTCGATGCCAATCGGTGCTATAAATTCGTCAATAATGCGTTCTTGAAGCAGCGCGGTAAGGCTCGTCAGGATGTAATTGGCAGGACCAGTGAGCAAGTGCTAGGGCGAGATGCGGCCGAACTTGCGGCACCGTTCGTCAAGCGTGCGCTGGAAGGAGAAACGGTTGTTTATGAACGTCTGGTTGCAACTGTAGGTACAGGTCCGCGCTGGCATCGAGTGCGCACAGTTCCCGATGTCGATGCGCAGGGCAAGGTGCAAGGACTATATGTTGTTGGAACGGATATTCACGACATTCGGTCGGCGCATGTGGAGCTTGCCGGCAGTGAAGCCGAACTTCGCAACGCAATGGATAGCCTACCCTACCCCATGGCGTACATTGACCGGTCGTGTTGCTATCGCCTGGTCAATCGATCCTTGGAGGTACAACTCGGATCATCGCGACGGGAACTCGTCGGGAAACATCTTTCCGAAATTTTCGGCCAAAAACGCTTCGACGAGGCAATATCGATTCTGAATCGCGTATTTGATGGTGAGACGATTTCCGTCGAGCGCGCGATCCCCAATCGCGATGGCACTGAGCGGTGGATGATCTTGAGATATACACCGCGCCATGATGCTGCTGGGCAGGTAATCGGTATTTACACTGCGGCAACTGATATTGACGAATTAAAGCGCGCCGAAATTGCATTGCGACACGCCAATTGGATGTTGTCGTCCCACTTCGAGAATTCACCACTTGCCGTAATCGAATGGGATGCGGATTTTCACATCCGGCGCTGGTCAGCACAGGCAGAGAAAATTTTTGGCTGGACCGAAACTCACGTACTGGGCAAAAGCTTCCGTGACTGGCGATTCCTGGTTGAAGAAGACGACCTGCAGCTTTCGACCGCCAACATGAGCCTGATGGAGCCAGGGCATCCCCGCACTACTAGCCTACGTCGCAATTATCGCGAGGACGGTCGGATCATCTGGTGTGAATGGTACAACTCCAGCCTACGTGATGAGTCAGGGCAGATCATCTCTGTTCTCTCGCTTGTGCAGGACGTAACGACGCGGGTGCTCGCTGAGGAACGGCTTATTTATCAAGCAACGCACGATGGCCTGACGAATCTTCCCAATCGCACGATGCTGCAAGAGCGCATGCAGCAGGCCATAGCGCGCGCACGCCGGGCCGGCATGCGTGTTGCCGCGCTGTTTATCGACCTTGACCGATTCAAGGAGGTAAATGACACCCTCGGACACAGAATCGGTGACGAACTGCTTCGAGAAATTGCGGAGAGATTGAAGCGCACTTTGCGCGAAAGCGATTTCCTGGTGCGCTTGTCCGGCGACGAATTCATGGTCGTCCTGGAGCAGCTTTCTGATCTCGAGCCACCACGGATGGTTGCGAACAAGATTCTTGATGAGATTCGGCAGCCCACGAGTGTCGAGGGGCATGAAATTCATGTTTCGGCATCCATCGGCATCAGTTTGTTCCCTGATGATGCCAACGACGTCGAGTCATTGCTCAAGAACTCCGATATGGCAATGTACCGCGCCAAGGAACTCGGCAAGAACGCGTTTCAGTTTTTTACCGCAGAGCTTGCAGCGCAAGGAACTGCCACGCGCCTGTTGGAAAACTCATTGCGATCGGCGCTCCTCAGAAATGAATTTGAGATCTACTATCAACCAAAAGTCGATATGCGCAGCAATCATATTGTGGGCGCAGAGGCGTTGTTACGCTGGCATCATCCTACAAGAGGACTAGTGTTGCCAGGCGAGTTTGTGCAGCTTGCTGAAGAAGCTGGCTTGATGCACGAAATTGGCAACTGGGTACTGGATGTCGCATGTAGTCAATTGCGAGTTTGGCGCGAAAATGGTTATGGCAACTTGCGATTAGCGGTCAATGTAGCGGCAGTGCAATTTCGCGCTATCCACTTGATAGAACGTATGAAAGATCGCCTCAGCCGAGAAAAATATTCACCCGACTGCATCGAGATTGAAATCACTGAAACGGGCATGTTGCGTGACCCTGACGGCGTGGGAAAGGTGCTTCGAGCACTTCGGGCACTGGGATTGCGAGTCGCTATTGATGATTTTGGAACCGGGTACTCCAGCCTTTCTCACCTGAAGCGTTTCCCGATCGACACGCTAAAAATCGATAAAACGTTTGTCGCCGATATTCTCCGCGACCGCGAAGATGCGGCAATCGTATCGGCTGTGATTGCCATGGCTCGCGCGCTCGATCTGGAAGTCATCGCGGAAGGGGTTGAAACAGAAGAGCAGCGTGGGTTTCTGGCGGCACAGGGTTGTGATGCGTATCAGGGATACCTGTTTAGTCGGGCAGTGCCCATCGCAGAGTTCGACTCAATGCTGAAGCGACAAATAGAGCTGAGGCACTCGCATTAGTTACCGCATGCGCGCGGCAGCAGGGCATCAGGCAAATCCGTGAACCAGTTTTGCCAATTTTTCGGGGCATAGCAATGACTATCCGGTCTTGGCCGGTGAAAACGCTGCTTTTAGATAATAAAACATTGACCAAATCGTCAGGACAGCAGCGACCCAGATGAGGATTCGGCCGGTGATTCGACAATCAATCGCTCCGAACAGAAGTCCATCGTAGAGCAAAAAAGGTATCGCGACTAGCTGTGATACGGTCTTCACCTTTCCTAACATCGATACAGCTACATTTTTGGATTGTCCCAACTGCGCCATCCACTCGCGCAATGCAGAAATGGTGATCTCTCTGCCGATAATTATAAGGGCGACAATTGCATCTGTACGGCCTAGCTCGACGAGGACGATCAGCGCCGCAGCTACCATCAACTTGTCGGCGACCGGATCAAGAAACGCGCCAAATGCCGACATTTGATTCAGCTTGCGCGCGAGATAGCCATCGAACCAGTCCGTGATCGCCGCAGCCACGAAAATAGAGGTCGCGATGATATTCGCCTGGTGTTGCGTAAGCCAAGTGTCGTCAACATAAAGCACTGCAACGAACAGTGGGATTGCAGCGATGCGCAGCCACGTCAGAATGTTGGGAAGGTTCAAATTCACATTGACATTCTAACTGTTCATCCACGCAGTTCGTTGTAGATCGTCTCGGCCATCGCACGGCTGATGCCTTCGACATTGGCGAGATCGTCAATGCCAGCTGCGGCTACTCCCTGCAGTCCGCCAAACTGAGCCAAAAGTGCCTTGCGACGTTTCGGACCCACGCCAGCTATGTCCTCCAGCCGTGACGTGTTGCGTTTCTTCGCGCGTTTGGCACGGTGTCCAGTCACCGCAAAGCGATGCGCCTCGTCACGAATTTGTTGAATCAGGTGAAAGCCTCCGTGGTCTTTGGGCAAGTGCAACTCGTGACGGGTGTTACCGAAAATCAGTGTCTCCAGTCCTGGCTTTCGCTCTTCCCCCTTTGCAACACCGAGTAGTTGAATTTCGTTAAGGCCCAATTCGCTCATGATTTCTTCAGCGATGCCGAGCTGACCTTTGCCGCCGTCAATCAAGACCAGGTCCGGCCTAGGTCGCAGATCATTTGGATTTTCAGGCTGCTCCGCAAGCTTTTTATAGCGACGCAACAAGACGTCGCGCATGGCTGCGTAATCGTCGCCGGGCGTGATACCAACAATGTTGAACAACCGATATTGTGAAGGTTGCATGGCACCTTGATCAAACACGACACAAGACGCCACGGTCGCCTCACCCATGGTGTGAGAGATGTCGAAGCACTCGACGCGTTGCAGGTTGTCCATTTGCAGCGCTTCTCTCATCAACGCCAATCGCTTTTCATGCGACGCCGTCTCCGCTAATCTTTGTTCGATGGCGAAGCTCGCATTTTTGGTGGCCATTGCTATCCAGTTCTTGCCTTCTCCGCTAGGTCTGGTCACGATCACCACTCGGCGGCCGGCAGTTTCTGAAAGTGTTTCCTGCCATTCGCTGGTATCTAATTTGCCGTCCAATATCAGCTGTGCCGGCGGTGTTAGCGCGGCATAGTGCTGCTCAATGAAGGCGCCAACAATAGTCTGCAGATCCGCATCCGCGGCGTTGACCGGGAAAAGACTTTTGTCGCCGAGATGGCGTCCGCCCCGAATCATCACCAGATTTACGCACCAGGTGCCAGCAACTTCCTGCGCAGCAATGACATCGACATCGCGTTCACTCGATGATTCGACAAATTGCTTTGTGAGTACGCGTTGCATCGAACGGATTTGATCGCGAAATCTTGCGGCCGCCTCGAATTGAAGCGCCGTCGCTGATTCTTCCATCTTACGGTTCAACTGATCCAGTACTTCGGTTTCTTTACCTTGTAAGAAGAGCTCAGCGTTTCCGATATCACGTTCATAGCTTTGCTTGTCAATCAGGCCGACGCATGGCGCTGAACAGCGACCAATCTGATGTAGCAAGCACGGACGGGAACGATGAGCAAAAACGGTGTCGTCACAGGTGCGTAACTTGAAGACCTTTTGTAGATGATGCAGTGTGTCGCGTACGGCCCATGTCGACGGGAATGGGCCGAAATACCGATTTGGCTTTATATGCGCTCCGCGGTAAAAACGAATCTGCGGAAATGTATGACCAGTGACCAAGATATATGGGTAGCTCTTGTCATCCCGGAAAAGTACGTTGTAGCGAGGTGAGAGTGACTTGATGAGATTGTTTTCAAGTAGCAACGCTTCAGACTCGCTACGCGTGACGGTCGTTTCGATTGCAGCAATGTGCGACACCATTAGCGCAGTACGCGGGCTTGCATGCTGCTTCACAAAATAGGACGAGACGCGTTTCTTCAGATCCCTTGCCTTGCCAACATAAATGACAACGCCCGAAGCGTTTTTCATCCGGTAAACGCCCGGCAAACCTGGCAACTGGGCGACCAGCGATTTAGGATCGAACTTAGCTTCGCTCACTATTGAGCTCGTCACCAAACGGAGAGATGAAATGACAAGGGCACGGAATTCCGTGCCCTTCAATAATACTGCAACTCAAAGTACGGTCAAACCTATACTCTGCGACGATATTCGCCAGTGCGCGTGTCGATTTCAATTTTGTCGCCACTTTCACAAAATAAAGGGACCGAAACTTTGAAATTGGTCGGTTTGATCGTCGCTGGTTTTAACACTTTTCCGGACGTGTCACCACGCACCGCTGGTTCGGTTTCAATTTCGCGAACAACAGACGTTGGCAGCTCTACGGATATCGCCTTGCCGTCATAAAAAATGACGTCGCAGGCCATTCCGTCATCGAGGTAGTTTAGCGCTTCACCCATATTTTCGCCTTCCACTTCGAACTGATTGTATTCGCCGTCCATGAAGACATACAGCGGATCCGAAAAATATGAGTAGGTGACCTCTTTACGCTCCAGCTGAACGACATCGAACTTATCATCAGCTTTATAGACAGTTTCCATGCCTGACGACGTCAACAGATTCTTGAATTTCATCTTTACAACGGCGGCGTTTCGCCCACCTTTGCTGTATTCGGCCTTCAATACGACCATCGGATCTTTGCCGACCATCACGACGTTGCCGGCGCGGAGTTCTTGAGCGATTTTCATTATTAATCCTGAAACTTGGTGAGATAGTAGGTTTGCGGGACAATTGAACCCGACAAAGCCCTATATTTTAATATTATTTTGATAAAAACTCAATAAGTTAGCCGCCAAATCAGGCATTTGCGCGAGTTTGGATGACCAGTCCCTTGCATGAATCTGCAAGTCGGGCAGATGTTCGTAAAAGCCATTCCAAGCGGTCTCGATGTGCTCAATGTCCTGTGCGTTCCAAGCCCGCCAAAGTTCACGAACAGCCCCCGCTGACTCGGATGTCATTCCCTCGCAATAGAGCAATAAAAATGCATCCAGCTTTCTCCAATGTGCGCCGTCACTTTGGGGATATATATGCCAAACAAAGGGTTTTGATGCCCATTGTGCGCGCAAGAATGAGTCCTCTCCACGGACGAACAATACGTCGTGTCGCCAAAGCAAATGATCAAACTGACGCTGATCAACGAATGGAATGATTTCCAATACGAGAGCAGATCCGCAGCCTTCAAATTTGCCGACGACCCTTGCGGCCAAGGCTCCATCGGGTACGGTGCATTGGACAGTCGCTGCAGACTTGGCGATCGCGCGAATCAAATTTTCGCTGCCTGCATTGTCATAGCCGAACAGGAAAACACTTAGCCTCTCCAATTTGCGTGGAGTCGAATTTGCTGCACAGTCTTCGAGCAAGTTTCGCTCTCGAATCAGGCCTCCCGTCGTTGGCAGAAATCCGGGAAAGAAAAAGTGTTTTACAAGCGGATATTTTGGGTGCGGCGAAGGCAGCAAATGGTAGCCGCCAACCCAGGGCTCTGCGGTCAAGTATTCGAGATTCACCCAGACCGGCGGTGACGCTGCCACCAGCATCATTGCAACGTATGATTCTGGCAGGTGGACTGCGAATGCTTCGATGACGAGCCGCGCTGGAATGATGTCATGTGCGCCATCCCACATGATCACCTGGACATCGCAAATCTCCTGTTGCGTTAGAGACGCGTCAACATTTGGCTCTATTCTGGCGAAGCTGTGCAAGTTATCGACGATCAGGCGCACCTGTACGTCGTGTTCCTGCGTTAGCTGGCGGGCGAGCCGCCAAGTTACGCCAATATCGCCAAAATTATCGACGACGCGACAAAAAATATCGCAGGTAATCCCAACGGGATTCAAGTCGACGCAGATGCAACATGCGCAATTACAGCTGTACGTGCGGCTATGTAGCGGGCATCGCTATCTGCTGTGGCCGATGCGAGCATTTGACTTATGCGCTCACTCAAGTCAGATGTTGGAACAATGCCTTCAGCCGTGAGGCCACTCAGCAATTCGTCGGCGAGGGCCGGATTATTACAAAGGAGCACCACGTCGCAGCCAGCGTTTAACGCGGCTAGAGCACGTTGGGTCACGTTGCCAGCGACAGATGCGGCCTCCATAGACAGGTCATCGCTGAATATCAAGCCCTCAAAACTAAGCTGTACGCGCAGCACGTCCTGAAGCCATTTTGCCGAGAAACCTGCCGGGTTTGGATCGACCTGTGGATAAATCACATGAGCGGGCATGACAGCACTCAGACCTTCTCTCGCCAGCTTGGAGAAAGGGATCAAATCACTCCGCTCGATTTCAGCAAAACTCCTGTCATCAATGGGTATCGCATGGTGCGAATCCGCTCTTACAAAACCATGTCCAGGAAAGTGCTTGCCAACAGATCCCATCCCTGCACCCGCAAGTCCGGAAATCAGCGCTTTTCCCAATTCAGCGACGACGGCCGGATCACTGTGAAAAGCGCGGTTTCCAATGACGCCGGATTCGCCCCAGTCGAGGTCCAGCACTGGCGCGAAGCTAAAATCTAATCCATGCGAAATAAGCTCGGTAGCGATAACACAACCAACATTCTCCGCTAACTGCCGACCACTTTCCGGCGAGCGATCCCACAACTGCCCAAGTGTTCGCATCGGTGGGATGGTAGTAAAGCCATCACGGAAGCGCTGCACCCTCCCCCCCTCATGATCGACTGCAATAGGCAATTTAGGCTCGCGCAACGCATGAATTGTCGAGGTCAATTGCCGAAGCTGTTGAGGAGATACAAAGTTGCGAGCAAACAAGATCACGCCGCCTATCAGCGGATGACTTAGGCGACCTATATCGTCGTCGCAAAGCTCAAGGCCGACGACATCGGCCATCACAGGCCCGAGTGGAATATTGAGAGTCATGATTTTTCGAGAACAACAAACGCCATGGCTTGTTCCGTTTCGTCTGTAATTGAAATGTGGGAGTGAACAATCTGTTTCATAGCAAGCACTCTCTGTAGTGCATCGCTAGTTACAATCTGAGGCTTACCAAGCGGGTCGTGCGTGATCCGGATGTCATGCCAACCGACAATTTCCCCAATGCCTGTTCCAAATGCTTTTGAGAAGGCTTCCTTCGCGGCAAAACGTTTCGCCACGAAGCGGGCAGGTTGCGAAGACTTGGCGTATTCGACAACTTCGACTTCACTGAGTATGCGATGCAGGAAACGATCGCCAAAACGAAATAGCGCACCTTCGATGCGCTTGATATTTACCAGATCGGCACCGATACCGAATATCAAATTTGTACCGTCGCGGCCGCACGGTATCGTCTCACCGTCTCGGTTAATCCGTGTTCTAGTGCATCCGCGATCAGAGCATGCCCAATCGACACTTCATCTAAGAATGGTATGGCATGAACAAAGGCTGGCAAGTTCTCCAGGTTGAGGTCATGGCCGGCGTTGACGCCTAGCCCCACCGACCTTGCCGCCTCCGCCGCGGCAACGTATTCGTTTAGGACGACAGTATGCTGGTTTGTTCCATATGCCAGCGCATATGGCTCGGTATACAGCTCTACTCTGTCAGCGCCCAGCGACTCTACGTCTTTCATTGCATCGGGCAACGGATTCATGAAAAGACTTACGCGAACGCCAAGCGATTTAAGCTCGGCAACAACTGGCGCCAAACGATGTGCATCCTTTTGCATGTCCCAGCCGTGGTCGGAAGTAAACTGTTCACTTTCATCGGGTACAAGTGTGCATTGGTGTGGTCTTACGGTGCGTACAAAATCCAGTAAATTGTGAAACGGATTTCCTTCGATATTGAATTCAATTAACGGTGTCATTTTCAGCATTTCTGCCAGCTCGGTAACATCTTGTTCGCGAATGTGTCGTCCGTCCGGCCTCGGATGTACCGTAATACCGTCTGCACCTGCGGTTATTACGAGGCTGGCCGCACGCAAAATGCTCGGTATCCCCAGCGCACGCGTGTTTCGTAACAGCGCTATTTTGTTCAAGTTGACGCTTAGCTTGGCCATGGCGCGAATTGTAACTGTTTCAACGCATTTCCCGGATCAACTGGCGGGTATGCAGTACCTTGTCGCCGAGCAAGTGATTGATCAACATTCGCATCAATTGTTTCGATTGCAGCTGCGTTTGCGGATCGCGATAGTCACTGCAAGATATATCCATCAGTGTCTTCCCCCGCAACTGTAAACTCGTCGTACCAGGTGGTTCATGGGACGCCGCGGCAATCCGCAGTGGTCCACGCTCAACCAAATAGAGATACTCATGCTCCGCGCAAATTGGAGCATGACAATCCACCTCGCCATGCAACTGCAGCGCATAGCCGAGTTCCTGCAACAATGAAACTTCAAACTGTCTCAGGATCGGTGCAATTTCGCGCGCGGACTTCTTATCCGCAGTCAATGTTGCAAGTAGCGCGATCGTATTGGCATACGCGTCAAACAATTGCTCGTGCGGGTCTTCCCGAGTTGCAAGTTTCAACACGAGCTCGTTGACGTAAAACGCGGAAAGCAATGCTGCTCCCGAGAGTTGGGGGAGAATCTGCTCCTGTTCTGCGGTCTTCAGTGTCTTCATTTCGCTTTTGCCAAACCAGTCCAGCGAAAGTCCTTGAAATGGGTTCAATATTCCCCTAAGCGCGCCGTGAGGCCGCTTCGCGCCTTTGGCAACCAATACGACACGACCGTGCAATCGCGTGAAGGCTTCAACGATCAGGCTGGTTTCACGATAAGCATAGGTGTGCAATACAAAGCCTGAATCGGATTCGCCCACCGACTGTCTCACGCGTTTAGGGGCAACCGTTGAAGCCTTGGGCAGCACTAACCCATCAGAAAGGTCACTCATAACCATATTGGCGAATCAGGGCACCGTCATCCGCCCAGCCCTTCTTCACGCGGACCCAAAGCTCCAGATATACCTTGCATCCAAAGCTTGCTTCCATTTCTTTGCGAGCGTCAGTGCCGATACGCTTGAGGCGTTCACCCTTTTCACCAATGAGAATTGCTTTTTGGCTGGTTTTTTCAACAACGATGCTGGCGAAGATTCGCCTGAGCTCTCCGACTTCTTCATATTTGTCGATCATGACATTCGCCGCATACGGCAATTCGTCGCCCAGTTGCCGGAAGACTTTTTCGCGGATGAATTCAGACGCCATAAATCGCTCTGAACGGTCGGTAAACTCCTCAGCGTCGTGGCTCGCGGGTGCGACCGGTAGGTACGTACGTATGACCTTTTTCAGTTCATCCAGCGTCTGCTTTTCCTTCACGCTGGTCGGCACCATCGCCACAAAATTTCCCTTGGACTGAATCTCTTGCAGAAATTTCAGAAGCTTGCCCTTTTCCTTCACGCGATCACATTTGCTGATGACAAGGATTAGATGTGCACTATTCGCCGCTTGCTGCAGAACCTGTGCATCGGCATCCGAAAAACGAAGTGCTTCAACGATTGCCACGACTACATCGGCATCGATGACAGTTTGACTGACAGTACGGTTAAGGACACGATTGAGCGCATTGTCATGCGTTTTCTGAAACCCAGGCGTATCGAGGAAAAGAAACTGCGCAGTCGCATCGGTCAAAATGCCTGTAATTCGATGTCGTGTCGTTTGCGCCTTATTGGACGTAATGCTAATTTTCTGGCCGACAAGATGATTTAGTAGCGTCGACTTTCCCACATTTGGACGGCCAATAATCGCGACTGTGCCACAACGAAATTCAGCATCCATTTTTCTTGCCTTTGGGTGATGTTCTCACCGCAACAATAGCGGACAGCTCCGCCAGAGCCAAAGCTGCAGCCTCCTGCTCAGCCAAGCGACGACTGCTCCCACGTCCAAAAGTCTTCACTTCGAAAGATGCGACCTCGCATTCAACATTAAAAAGTTGTCGATGTGATTCGCCTTCTACACTCGTTACGGAATATTGCGGCAGCGGCATCCGCTTCCCCTGCAACCACTCCTGCAGCCCTGTTTTGGCGTCTTTCACCGGCTTCGCATTTCGAGTGGCTTCAATGCATGGCGCAAATAACCGTTGCACGACCCGAGTTGATGAATCGAAGTCAGAGTCCAGCAAAATGGCACCCAGAATCGCTTCAAGTGCATCGGCAAGTATCGATGGCCTGTGCGCGCCACCTGTCTTTAGTTCACCATCGCCCAATCGCAATAACTGTCCTAGTCCGAGTTGCGCAGAAATTTCGGCAAGTACAGTCTGATTCACGAGATTTGCACGAAGGCGGCTCAATTCACCTTCGGACATCGTGGGAAACTCTTCAAAGACCAAGCGGGCAATACAGCAATTGAGCACGCTGTCACCGAGGAACTCCAGTCGCTCGTTATGAACAGCGCCGAAGCTTCGGTGGGTCAATGCCTGACCAAGCAAAGAAGCGCCAGCAAATTTGTAGTCGAGCTTCCGCTCCAGCTCGCTTTGCGTCATTTTACGGGCTAGTGGCTAGCCATCTTTCGAGCTCACACTGAAATCAACCAACAGCGTATATCCTGTAAATAGCCCGACTCTATGTTGCCATGTCGCAACGACGACAGTTTCTCCCCCTTCTTTTGTTATCTCAAGATCATCCCCGGTGACGGCCTGGATGTTATCGATGACTGCGCGGCGATTAAAACTCTTGCGAATATCAGTAACTGTACCGCTCTTTACTTCCTCGCCTTTTGCCATCGCAGCCACTACTTTTTTCACCGAAAAAAATTCGAGATAGACTGGCACTAGCTTCAAACCGAGCAACAACACAACAGCAGCGACCGCAAAAATGAACATCAAGCCAATAAACCCAATGCCCCGCTGGCGCTGAGGACTTCTATTCAGTGTTTTCATGCATTCCTCGCAGCCGAAATAAATTCTTACTCAATGGCGGTGCCGATTCGTTTCAGGGCACCGAAATTCATCCAGACAAGCACTGCTTTTCCAACGATATTTTCCTCGGGAACAAAGCCCCAGTAACGGCTATCTTCGCTATTGTCCCTGTTGTCACCCATCATAAAATAGTGTCCCGCAGGAACGACACAAGACATTTTCTCAGCATTGTATTCGCAATTAGTACGATTTGGGAATTGTCGGACGCCTCCCAAACGAACGTCCTGCGCTCGCGGATCCAGATAGGAAATATGTGGTTTCTCCCCGAGTGTTTCCCGAATGACGTCGTAACTTTGGACCGCCAAGCGATCATCAACGCGGGTCTGTGAGTCAAGCTTTTCTGTAACCAAAGGTACATCGTTGATGGTCAGCCGCTTATTCTTGTATTCGATTTTATCTCCAGGTGTCCCCACAACCCGCTTGATGAAGTCGAGGCTGGGATTCTCCGGATAGCGAAACACCATTACGTCGCCGCGCTTGGGCAGCCCCACGTCAATTATTTTCTTGTTGACGACCGGCAGCCGCACGCCATAGGCGAACTTATTGACAAGAATGAAATCGCCGACGACAAGTGTCGGCACCATTGACTCCGACGGAATCTTGAAAGGCTCATATAAGAAAGAACGCAGTACGAATACGATAAGAATGACCGGGAAAAAGCTGCGCGCCATTTCAATTACGACTGGCTCGGCGGTATTTGCTGGGCGTTTTTTCCTTAGCGCGAAGGAATCGATTGCCCATAAGGCGCCTGTCAGTACCGTCGCCAATAGCAAAACCGCTGGAAATCCCATGATCTCTTTGAGCGTCAGCATGCCCATAACCGCAATGAAAAATACCGGCCACGCAATTTCCAGCCAAGCATGAATCGAATGGTGATTTGCGGAGCCATCGACTGACGGCAATGGTGTCGGCGCTGCCTTGCTCCCGCCCACAAACAGGCTTGCAACAATTACCAGTCCGCTAGAGGCAAGCGCAACCCAACCAATCATTTCCCAATTCATCGTTTCACATCTCTTCCCGAGTTAGTCTAGCTTTTCATCCCGCCTGATTATGTATTGCTTTTTTTACTTACACATTTCCATGCGACGGATCGCGATCCGAACGGATCAACCGCCAAATCGTCTTACTTTCCGTCCACCTGCAGAATCGCGAGAAACGCTTCTTGCGGGATTTCCACGTTACCCACTTGTTTCATGCGCTTCTTACCGGCCTTTTGCTTTTCGAGCAGTTTTCGTTTGCGCGAGATATCGCCACCGTAGCATTTCGCGATGACGTTTTTGCGCAAGGCTTTAATATTTTCCCGCGCAATGATGTTGGCCCCAATCGCAGCCTGTACTGCCACGTCGAACATTTGGCGGGGAATCAACTCACGCATTTTGCTTGCGAGCTCGCGCCCTCGATACTGGCTGTTTGCGCGATGAACGATTAGCGACAAGGCGTCAACTTTATCGCCGTTGATCAGGATGTCCAGCTTTACCAGATCAGAAGCACGATATTCCTTAAACTCATAGTCTAGCGACGCGTACCCACGCGAAACAGATTTCAATTTGTCAAAGAAATCCATCACAACTTCATTCATGGGCATTTCATATTTCAGTATTACCTGTCGACCGTGGTACTCCATGTCGACTTGCATGCCACGCTTCTGGTTGCAAAGAATGATTACCGAACCGACATACTCCTGGGGCATTAACATTGTCGCGATTATCATCGGCTCGCGGATCTCTTCAATTTTTGCCAGATCAGGCAAACGCGATGGATTTTCGATTTCGCTGACAGTGCCGTCGCGCAACATGATTTGGTAAATTACTGTGGGCGCAGTGGTAATCAAATCCATGTTGTATTCGCGTTCGAGGCGCTCTTGCACGATTTCCATGTGCAATAGACCAAGAAAGCCGCAGCGGAATCCAAATCCGAGCGCCTGTGAGGTCTCTGGTTCGAAGCGTAACGAAGAGTCGTTCAATTGCAATTTGGTTAGTGCATCGCGCAACGCATCGTACTGATTGGATTCAATCGGATAAAGGCCCGCGAATACTTGCGGTTTGATTTCCTTGAAACCAGGCAACGCCACTTTGGCAGGATTGTCCGACAACGTCACCGTATCGCCAACCTTGGCGTTCTTCAGTTCCTTGATGCCCGCAATAATGAACCCGACGCCTCCTGCCGATAACATGGGTCGCGATTGCGACCGTGGCGTAAAGACGCCCACCTGTTCCACCAGGTGCTGGGCACCTGAAGCCATTAGAAGTATCTTGTCCTTCGGTTTCAACACGCCATCGACGACGCGTACCAGCATAACTACGCCCACATAGTTATCAAACCACGAGTCAATGATCAGAGCCTTCAGTGGATTAGATGCGGACCCTTTCGGTGGTGGAACCTTCGCCACGACGGTCTCAATTACGTCGTCTATGCCAACACCCGTCTTGGCACTGCATTGCACTGCATCCTCTGCATATATGCCAATGATATCTTCGATTTCCGCGATCACGCGTGCAGGATCTGCACTCGGCAAATCTATCTTGTTCAGCACTGGCGTAACTTCCACCCCTAAATCCAACGCTGTGTAGCAGTTTGCGACGGTCTGTGCTTCAACGCCTTGCGAGGCATCAACCACCAGCAATGCACCTTCACAAGCCGACAGCGAACGCGAGACTTCATATGAAAAATCGACATGCCCGGGTGTGTCGATCAAATTCAGCTCATAGGTCTGCCCGTCGCGGGCCTTGTATGTCAGAGCGGCCGTTTGCGCCTTGATGGTAATGCCGCGCTCCCGTTCCAGATCCATGGAATCAAGTACCTGAGACTCCATTTCACGAGACGAAAGTCCCCCACAGCGTTCAATAATGCGATCAGCGAGCGTGGATTTGCCGTGATCAATATGCGCGATAATCGAGAAATTTCGTATTAAATTCATAGTATTGTGATGTCCAACAACAAATAAGGGCACGCAAGGGTGCCCTTATTTGCTGCAAGTGCGCATTCTACCTTAAAAGCGCCTCGGAATATGCCTTGGAAACCTGCTATTCACCTGATGATAAGCACTGCCGCATGCGCTCAGCATCGAGAAAATAGTGGCAAATCTCTGTATCACCTTCGAGTAGGACCGGCACTTTGTCACCCCATGTCAGCTCAAGCGCTGGATGCAGATCGATATCCACCACCTCAATCGTATATTGATCCACAAGCACCTGTTGCAACGAATGAAGGCCAGTAATCATATCGTCGCAAAGGTGGCAGTAACTTCGCGACAGCACCGTAAGTTTTTTCAAGGACTATTTGGGTTCTGAAATTCGCAATGTTATGTATCGCGTCTGCGTTTCGCGCTTGACGAGCAAGGCGACTGGCTTTTTCACGTCCAGCTTGGCGACGAGGTCATTGAATTGACTAACGGATTTTATGTCGGTGTTATTTACCGCCAGAATAACGTCACCTTCCTGAATTCCAGCGCGCGCCGCCGCCCCATCTGACTCCTGTACTTTTACACCAGAGTCCGACTTGGTTGCTTTCTTTGCTGTGTCAGGTAGCGGTTTCCCTTTCCGATCGTCGGCAGTAACTTCGCCAACCACGAGGCCGAGTCGATCCGGCGTTGCGTTTTTCTTGTCGTCTTTCTTCTCAGGCGCCTTAGCGACGACGGTGTCACCAGGCGTTTCTCCCACCGTCACAGCAACTTCCTTTTGCGCGCCCTTGCGCCACACTGTCAATACGACCTTGGTGCCCGGTGCAGTATTGCTGATGGCGCGAGTTACATCGATGAATGTATCTATTTGTTTGCCGTTGACTTTCAGGATGATGTCAGCAGCGAGCAGACCGGCCTTTTCCGCAGGGCTATCTGCGGCAACTTCATCGATCAGGGCACCTTTGGCGTTGGGCAGTCCCAGCGATTCGGCCAGATCTTTCGTAATCGAGTTCTGACTCATTAAAACGCCAATACGGCCACGGTTTAGTTTTCCGGTTTTCATAAGTTGATTGGCCACAGTCATCGCTGTATTGACAGGAATGGCGAATGAAATGCCAAGGTATCCACCACTGCCGCTGAAAATCTGCGAATTTATTCCGATCACTTCGCCCTTACTGTTGAACAACGGGCCACCAGAATTACCCGGATTTACAGCCGCGTCAGACTGGATAAGTGGAACAAAATCACCGGTGTCTCGGCTCTTCGCGCTGACGATGCCGGCGGTGACGGTATTTTCAAATCCAAACGGCGATCCGATCGCCAGAACCCACTCACCAACGCGCACTTTGTCTGAGTCACCGAGCGTGACCTTTGGAAGTCCGGTGGCTTCAATTTTCAAGACTGCGACGTCTGTGCGCTCATCGGTGCCGATGACCTTGGCTTTGAACTCACGCTTGTCTGTCAGCGTGACGGTCACTTCGTCAGCGAGCTGAACAACGTGAGCATTGGTAATGATGTATCCATCTGCGGAAATGATAAAGCCAGACCCGAGGCCCAGATCACGCAACGGTGTGTCTTCTTTCGGAATTTGCTGCCGCGGATTTCTGCGAGGTGCGTTGGGATTGCTACGCGGGTTTGGAATTGCATCTGGCGGCATGAACCGGCGGAAGAATTCATACAAATCGTTTTCGTCGTATTGTTGTTGGCCGCGCGCGTTCGTAGGGCGCGCCTTGGTGCTTACATTGACAACTGAAGCGCCATGTTTTTCCACCAGTTCTGTGAAATCAGGCAGTTCCTTTGCAAACGCCTGATTTCCCAGGAAAAAAATCATTGCCGCGAAAATGAAAAGCGAAGCCGTCAATACACGCAGGCTCTTGTCGTTACGTACAGTCATGTTTTCTCCGTTTTGAAACAAATCGCCGGGCTAGCCCGGCGACAAACCGCATTTCCCAGCGGACATTCCCGCCAGGAAATCGCAAATTCCAGGTAATTCTAAGCTAATCCTATCGGCCCTTTTGCATCACGCTATCGGCAATTACCTGTACCGCAGCCACTGGCACTTCTCCCATCACCGTGACCTGATGATCCGCTACTGGACGCATCGCAAACGCGATCGGACTGTCGTCAGTCATCCGTGCACCCGAGGTTTGGGCAACACCCAGCATCGGCTCTACAAAGACCGATACATGCGAAAGTCCATCGGAAAATACCAGTTGCGACACCGGTGATGGGCGCCCGACAAGCGTACGAATCATCTCCGCCACTTTCTTGAAACCGGCAGGCAGATTGGCAACTCTCCAGCCCGTTTCTATGGCGCCGTTGGGCTTTGGCGACTCGGTCATTTGCCAACCAGGTAGCTGCTCAAACTGGGACCGCAATGAAATCCTGGCAACGCTTCGACTAAGATCGAGTTGTGTAAACATGAATTGTTCGAGCACCTGATTGCGGTCATTGTAAAGACGCGCCCGCAGCAGCAGTCCGGTGCTCAACTCCGCGCATAACTTTTGCATATATCGCATCGCATCCTTAGGCTGCAGAATTACCCACTGACAATCAAAACCTGCGACTCGCTCGATATTACCGAGCCTTACAGTGTAGTTTTCAGCAATGCTTTTGGAATTGCCGGAAATTAGAGACGGAAAGAATCGACCACTGATGCGCCTGTCAATTCGAACCGTCTTGGCCTCAGGGTGATAGCAAAACATTTCTTCATTGCGGCGAATAATCTCCGTCTGCGGACCATCAAGCATTTCGAGTTTTTCAAGCTCCACGCCTTGGCGGTCAACCAGGTGGGTAATGCGGGACGTGCTCATGCCGTCTGCCGTCTGCTGAATAAAAACGCCGGTATACGGCAGTTCGCGTGCCGACTTTGCAATGCGATCAATCCATTCGGCACCTTCAGAAGGCATTGGGCGCACCCTGTTTTTTTCCGCAGTCGACGGCGAATACTGCAAGGTAGGCATCGTTGCCGCGTCTGTTGGGGGCATGATTGTCCTTGTGCCGGCGTATGGCGACGGCACAACTGCTAGGCCGGACGGATCAGGCGTCGGCGCGATGATTTTCGCTCTCATGTTGACGGACTGCGCACACACCGCACCGCCGAACAATCCAGTCAAGGCCAAGAGTGCCGCAACAAATGATTGTGACCTTATGCTGATCTTCATTTCAATCCATGCGCCAAGAAACTTACACTCCCTGTGTGTCAATCCGCTCGCGGTATTTTTTGTCTGGCTATAGTTATATTCAGGTTGCCAGTATAAACACGAGTCTTACTGCTTCACTTACCGACTGCTTGCGGAACATTAACACTACGCATATCCCGGTTCAAGGCGGCCGGTTGGAACGCGCCCGGATTGGCGAACTGGCGATGCAATACCAGATAGTCGTTCACCCTCACATCAGCGTCCGTCTGTGGAACCTTGCTCACTGTGACCGCCTTGGGCGCAATTTGCTGCACCAACTGAACTGATGAAACCTGCCCGCTCTGCTGTTGCACCGCAACCACGCCAACAGCGGAAATGGTGATCACCGAGGCGGCCATTGCCAAGGCAATTCGTGTCCGCTTTTCAACGGGCTGCTTGACCATTTTGGGTGCCAATACCGTTGGCTCCAAAGCAAGCGCTGCAAAAATCGCACTGGTACAGTCATTGTGTTGCCTCGCACTTACAAGGTCATCACCTCGCAAGGTCTCGCCAATGACATGGTACAAGTTCCATTGTTCACGAGAGGCATCATCGCAACCAAGTGACTTAATAGCCGTTTGCGCCTGAGCATGATCGAGTTCACCATCCATCAACGCAGATAATTTTTCGTTCATTTCACCATCTCCTGTCCTTCGTCGTACCCAGTTGCGGGCGCAGCTGCTCCGCCACCGCTTCTCGGGCACGAAAAATACGCGACCGAACTGTTCCAATCGGGCAATCCATGATCTGTGCAATCTCTTCGTAACTCAAACCTTCAATTTCGCGCAACGTAATTGCGGTGCGCAATTCTTCGGGCAGCTTATCAATTGTGTCGTTGACGATTTCGGCGATCTGCTTGGACATCAGCTGTGCGTCCGGCGTAGCGTTGTCACGCAACCCAACTGCATCTTCAAATCCTTCGGCCTCTTCGGCATCGTAACCCGTGCTCGTCGGCGCGCGACGGCCCTGACTGACTAGATAATTTTTTGCTGTATTCACCGAAATTCGATACAGCCAGGTGTAGAACGCGCTGTCGCCACGGAAGTTGGCGAGCGCGCGATACGCTTTGATAAATGATTCCTGGGCAACATCCTGAATTTCATCCTGATTCCGAATGATCCGCGATAGTAACCGTTCAACCTTGCGCTGATACTTGATGACGAGCAATTCAAATGCGCGTTTGTCCCCTGCTTGTGCACGCACCACCAATTGCTGATCGACTTCGCGATCACTCATCAACACTTTTCCCTGATTCAGCGGACGCGTCGCGTCCGTTGTTGCGCTTTCGCGACGCGCATTCGCATCCGCGACCGCTTTCGGAGTGGGTTTACTGGAATACGTACTGCTGTTTAGCCCCACTACGTCAGGTATTATAAACGTCAACTCTGCCATTACTTTTCTCCCTGCCTAAGTTGAATCATTGGAAATTACCGAAAAACTGAGCGCTTAACCTTCAAATTGTAGTTAAAACCCACTAGTTGGGACTGCAAATGCCGGGAATAGTTCACTTTCCGACCTCCTCACTCGCCAATTCAGCCAACCCCCATGACTTCAATTTCAAAGCAATACGACGTACTGATTATCGGTAGTGGCCTTGCAGGAATGTCACTTGCGTTGAGACTGGCTGAAACGCAAAAGGTTGCGCTGCTGACCAAGCAGGAGCTGCTCGACGCCGCGAGCGCATGGGCGCAGGGTGGCATCGCCGCCGTATTGAGTGCTGACGACTCCGCAGAGAACCACATCAAGGACACACATGTCGCCGGCGCTGGACTATGCAATGATGCGGCCGTCCGCTTCGTCGTCGAACATGGCCGCAGCGCAATCGAGTGGTTGGTCGCTCAGGGTGTGCCGTTTACGCGCGACGATCAAAATGTCGCTGAGCTGCATCTGACGCGCGAAGGCGGTCATTCCCATCGCCGCATTGCGCATGCCGCCGACGCTACCGGCCGGGCAGTGCAGAAAACGCTGGTACAACAACTAAAGACCCACCCGAACGTTGAGATTCTGGAACACCAACTGGCGGTGGATTTGATTACCTCGGCAAAGCTCGGACGGCAACACGAGCGCCGATGCTATGGCGTCTACGCTCTGAATAATCTTACCGGCGTGGTGCATACAATTAGCGCCCGCTTCACAGTGATAGCTACGGGTGGCGCAGGCAAGGTCTATCTGTACACCACCAATCCAGACGTTGCCACCGGCGATGGTGTCGCGATGGGCTGGCGCGCAGGCTGCCGGGTCGCCAATATGGAGTTCATCCAGTTTCACCCGACTTGCCTTTATCATCCGCTCGCAAAATCGTATTTGATCACTGAGGCCGTCCGCGGCGAAGGCGGGTATCTATGCCTTCCAGACACACGGGACAAAAATAAGGCAGGCGAACGTTTCATGCCGCACCACGATGAGCGCGCCGAGTTGGCTCCGCGCGACGTGGTCGCCCGCGCCATCGACTTTGAAATGAAAAAGCGCGGTCTTGATTTCGTCTACCTTGATATCTCGCACAAGCCCACCGCATTTTTATTGGCGCACTTCCCCAACATCTACGAAAAATGCCTATCGCTAGGTATTGACATCACAAAAGACCCGATCCCGGTGGTGCCAGCAGCGCATTACACCTGTGGCGGGGTCGTCACCGACCTTCGTGGGCGGACCGACGTAGCCGATCTGTACGCTATTGGCGAAGTCACCTGTACCGGACTGCACGGCGCAAACCGGCTTGCCAGCAACTCCCTGCTGGAATGCCTGGTCTTTTCCGAAGCGGTCGCCGCCGACATGCTTACCCAGCCAACAATGACTTTGCCCGCTCTGCCCGCATGGGACGAAAGCCGTGTGACGAATGCCGATGAGGAAGTCATCATTTCGCACAACTGGGACGAGCTGCGCCGCTTCATGTGGGACTACGTTGGCATCGTGCGCACCGACAAACGACTTGAACGCGCAATGCACCGCATCAATTTGCTGCAATTAGAAATCCACGATTACTACGCCAACTTCCGCATTTCGAACGACCTAATCGAACTACGTAATCTGGTGCAAACGGCGGAGTTGATCGTGCGCTGTGCACAGGCGCGCAAAGAAAGCCGCGGCTTGCACTATAGCCTTGACTACCCCGAACTTGCGCCAGATGCCATCGACACCGTGTTGGTCCCATAGCAAATGAGCGACTTCCTGTATTCGACCGCTGAAATTTGCGCCCTTGAAGCCGCGTACGCCAAGAAAAAGTCCAAAGAATCTCTCATGCTTCGTGCCGGCAGGGCTGTCGCGGCGTTAGCGAGCAAGGTAGTTGAAAAAAAGCGCGGCGCAACTATCCTCGTGCTTGTCGGTCCCGGCAACAATGGCGGCGATGCCTGGGTTGCGGCGGCAGCACTGAAAAAAGCCGGGCATGTTGTGACGGTGCTTGAGCCGCACGAGCAAAAGATCGCTGACCCTGCTGCGCAAGCGGCGAGATCTGCTTACCAAAAGGCCAATGGCGTTGTTGTCACAAAATTTCCCGAAGATGAAAAATTTGATCTCATCATCGACGGCCTGTTCGGCATTGGTTTGCGGCGTGCACCGGAAGGTACCATCGCCGATGCAATCACAAGCGCCAACGCAAATGCAGACCAACACCGCACGCCGATACTCGCCATCGATGTTCCCAGCGGACTATCCGCAGACACTGGCGTCGCGTTCGCTGCGACCATTCAGGCCGATTTCACGATCACTTTTCTCGGCGCCAAACCAGGGCTGCACACCGCCGATGGTGTCGACGCGGCGGGCGAGATTCACGTTGACGATCTCGGCGTTGCAGCCGCTGCAACGCAAGGCGAATTGCTGAACGCGTCCAACCTCGCCCCACTCATTCCGAAGCGCCGCAAAAACTCCCACAAAGGCAACTTTGGCAACGTCGGCATCATTGGCGGCGCCAGCGGCATGATGGGCGCTGCCGTACTGTCCGCCCGCGCGGCGCTGCACATGGGGCCCGGCAAAGTGTTCCTCGGTTTCGCTGTCAAAGACACGCCGGGTTTCGACACCATTAATCCAGAAATCATGGTGCGGACCGCCGAGGAAGTCGTCGCCGATGAATCGTTGACTGCGCTCGCGGTTGGCATGGGACTCGGCATCGACAAGACAGCACCGCGACTGCTAACTGCTGCCCTCACCCGTGCACTGCCGATGGTGGTCGACGCCGATGCATTAACACTCGTGGCGGCAAACCCAAGCATCCACGCGGTTCTCGAAGCAAAAATGGCCGGGACGCCGCACCACACCTTGAGTTTGATATTTACTCCCCACCCCGGCGAAGCGGCACGCTTGCTGGGCGTAACCACCGATGAGATTCAAACCGACCGCGTCGCTGCCGCAAAATCAATTGCCGCCAAGTTCAGAGCCGTGACGATACTCAAAGGCGCTGGCACTATCATCGCCGCCCCGGATGGACGTTACTGGATCAATACCACCGGCAATCCCGGCATGGCCTCGGGTGGGATGGGAGACGCGCTCTCCGGAATGATTGCCGCCTTCCTTGCGCAAGGCATGGATGCGCTGAATGCCGCCAAACTCGGCGTGTACCTGCATGGCGCGGCTGCAGACGAGTGCCTTGCCCACGGCATGGCGCCGCACGGGCTCACGGCGTCCGAGGTGATATTTGAGGCGCGTACTTTGTTGAATGCAGGGTTGCAGGCCCACGATCACGAACTAAAGTAGAGAAATACGCGTCGCTACGCAGGGATCTTCATCAGGTAAATTCGAACCGATGACGGGCATTTTTAGGTATCGTATCCATCTTACCGCGCATCGTTGGAAAGCCAATATTGTCAGACAAAATAACTGGAACACGCCCCCTTTCATTCAGCGCAAACGGCCACGCCACCGTTCATCCGGACATCCTCTTTGGAGAATCCCGACCTGATTTGATCCGCGCGGAAGTGTTGGCGGATCTGTTTGAAGACACGGTTGAATCGGCGCCGCAACAAGTCGCACTGATTTTCGGCGAACAGCAACTGACCTATTTCGAGTTGAATCAGAAGGCGGATCAGGTCGCCTGTCACCTGATCGAGGCTGGCGTGAAGCGCGGTCAGATTGTCGGACTATTGTTGCCGCGCGGAATTGACCTTTTGGTTGTGCAGCTCGGCATCGCCAAAGCTGGTGCAGCCTGGTTGCCATTCGATGCGGACACACCCGCCAAGCGCATCGTTGCCTGCCTGGATGACGCGAATGCCGTTGGCGTCGTGAGCTGCATAGCGTTATCGGAGCGGGTCGAAGGGTGTGGACGCGTAGTCTGGAGCGCTGAATTTTTTATCGATAGCGCTACTTCCTCACCGCGCCCGCCGGGCGCATCCCGCGCATTATCGACTGACCCGGCGTATGTCATCTATACATCGGGTTCAACCGGCAGACCGAAAGGGATTGCCATTAGTCAGGGCAGCATTTGCCATTTTCTGCGCAGCGAAAACAGCTTGCTCGGCGTGCGTCGCGAAGACCGTGTGTATCAGGGTTTCTCGGTCGCTTTCGATATGTCGTTCGAGGAAATCTGGATCAGCTTCCTGGTCGGTGCAAGTTTGTGGATCGCGTCAAAGGAAGTCGCAACCGACCCCGAGGTGTTGCCGCGCGCGCTCGCCGACAATCATGTAACGGTACTGCATGCGGTACCGACGTTGCTCGCACTGTTCAATCAGGATGTCCCGAGTCTAAGGCTGATCAACCTCGGTGGCGAAGTGTGTCCGCAATCGTTGGTCCATCGTTGGGCGAAGCCGGGTCGCCTAGTGTTTAATACTTATGGGCCGACCGAGGCGACGGTTTCTGCCAGCCTGACGGAACTGCATCCTGAGCAGCCGGTGACGATCGGGCGGCCATTGCCAAATTATGGCCTCTTCGTCATCAACACCGCGATGGAAAACGGTCTTGCCCTGATGCCACGTGGCGAAATCGGTGAACTCTGCATTACCGGCCCCGGGGTAGCCGCCGGTTATCTCGGGCGTCCTGACCTAACCAAAGAAAAATTCCTCGTCAACCCCTGGTCGTGCAACGCCACCGATGGCCGGCTGTATCGTACGGGCGACCTCGCGCGCATCGATCTTGATGGCCTTGTTGAATGCCTCGGACGCACAGATCATCAGGTAAAAATCCGTGGTTTTCGCGTCGAGCTGAGCGAGATTGAAGCCGTGCTTGCGCGTCAGCCGGGAGTGGCTACCGCTGCCGTTGTGCTGCAACACGTTGACGGCATCGACCAGTTGATTGCTTTTATCGTCGCCAATGACGGCGAGGCGATATCCGGTTCGACCCTGCGCCGTGCGCTCAGTGACTCTCTCCCACCGTATATGGTGCCAGTCTGCTTCGAATCGCTTCACGAAATGCCCCGACTGCCATCTGGAAAAATCGACCGCAATGCGCTCAACACGCGTCCGCTTGTGGTCCCAAGTGGTGATAACAAAGACTCGGACAAACCGGAAACGCCGGCCGAGGAAGTGTTGTTCGCTATTCTCGCAAGACTGTTCCCGGGCCAGCTGATCATTCGCAGCGCAGATTTCTTTTCTGATCTTGGTGGCCACTCGCTGTTCGCCGCGCGTCTGGCCTCGGCGTTGCGCGCCGACCCCAGCTTTGCGCACATCACGGTACGAGACATCTATGAGAGCCGCACGATCGGCCGCATTGCCGCGGTGTTGTCCGCCGCCCACCCGACCGCTGCTGCCGTCGACACCGCGTGGATCCCGCCTTCCGCGTGGTGCCGCTGGCGCTGCGGCATGGCCCAGGCCGCCGCCCTGCCCGCCCTCATTGCCATGCGCATGGCGCAATGGTTGGCACCATTCTTCGCATATCATTTTTACACTGGCGACGCGGACGATTCGATCACACTGGCGATTGCGATCTCGGTCGGCGCATTTGTCATTGCCACCGTCGGCGCATTTGCCGTTGCTATCGCCGTTAAATGGCTTGTCGTGGGCCGCCTCAAGCCGGGGCGTTATCCGTTGTGGGGCCTTACTTATTACCGCTGGTGGCTCTGTGACCGCCTGCTTGAGGCGGCACCAGTTTACTTGCTGAGCGGCTCATCGCTTTATCCATGGTGGCTGCGTGCGCAGGGCGCCATGGTCGGCAATGACGTCACCATCGGCTCGATAACACTGCGCGTCCCTGATCTGTTCTTGATCGGCGATGGCGTGAGCATTGGCAATGCTGCCAACTTCGAAAATGCAAGGGTGCAACATGGCGAGCTGCATCTGGGTACCATTCACATCGAGCACGATGCCTGCATAGGCTCGTTCGCGGTCCTAGAGGGCAATACCTCGGTGGGCGCATTTGGCCATCTACAGGGACAGTCGGCAATGAGCGATGGCGCTCGCATACCCACCGGGCGCGTCTGGACCGGCTCGCCGGCGCGCGACGTTGGTCCGTTCGATCCGGCGTCGAACCGGCCGCGGCCGACCGTCCCTCGCCAGCGCAGTGTCGGCGAAGGGCTGTTCTTTTTTTCGGGTGCGTTACTGATTTCCACGCTCTTTTTCCTGCCGGTGTTTCCGGCATTTGTATTGATCGATTTTATCGATACTCCCGAACGTTTTCCGTGGCTGCAGGGTGACGGCGTGCCGGTCCAACTCGCCAAATATTTTGTGCTGGCCTTCCCAGCCACCGCTGTATTGATCATCTGCACCGCGCTTCTTTCAGCCGGCATCCGCTGGACGATACTCCCGCGGCTCAAACCCGGCAGTTGGCCGGTGCATAGCAATCTGTACTGCGCGAAATGGCTGGTCAGCCAGATACAGGAGTCCAGCCTGGCTGTGCTGCATGGGGTCTACGCGACGATCTATGCGCCGATCTGGTATCGATTGCTCGGGGCGAAGGTCGGTCGCGACGCAGAAATCTCGACTGCGCTCGGTCTGGTGCCGGATATGCTTGAGCTGGGCGACGAAACATTCATCGCCGATGCTGTGATGCTCGGCGATGAAAAGATCGATGGCGGCTGGATGACTATGCAGCCTACCTTTATCTCGCGTCGAAGCTTCGTCGGCAACGGTGCCTATATACCAGACGGCACCACGCTGCCGGAAAATGTGCTGATTGGCGTACATTCGACCGTACCCGGTAATGACCAAATACGATCCGGCGACACTTGGCTCGGCTCACCGCCGATCAACTTGCCGGCACGCGAACAGACGCAAGGCTTTCCGGACGAATTGACCTACCACCCATCTCGCTTGCGCCGCTACTGCCGCGGGTTGGTCGAAGCGTTCCGCATCGTCGCTCCCCACGCTATCGTCATCGCGGTCGGCTACACGGTCGTCAACGTCGTCGTGCCGATCGCCGCATCGGAACAATGGGCCGATGTGATTTTGTACCTGTCGATTGCGGGCCTGTTGTACGGCGTAGGCACTTTCTTGTTCGTCGCGGGTTTGAAATGGGCACTAATACGGCACTACTCGCAACTCAGCGTGCCGATGTGGACCCCGTTTGTGTGGTTATCAGAGGGAATAACCAACATGTATGAAGGCATTGCTGTGCCTAATTTCCTGCGTTACCTGCGCGGGACACCATGGTTGCCAGTTGCACTCAATCTCCTTGGCACCCATATTGGCCGCGGCGTATATCTGGACACCACGGACCTCACCGAATTCGATTGCGTGACCATCGGTGACTATAGCGAGCTAAACGCACTGGCGTGTCCGCAAACTCACCTGTTTGAAGACCGCGTAATGAAGATTGACCATGTTTCTATCGGTAGCCGCGTCACCATGGGGCCGCGCAGCGCGGTGCTGTACGGTGCGGCGGTAGGGGACGATGCACAACTGGGTGCCCTCACGCTGGTGATGAAAGGGGAGTTTATTCCGCCTGGCTCAAGTTGGAGGGGATGCCCGGCAGCCCCTTCTTTTCACCAACTGGTTTCCAATGACTTTTGACTCGCAGTTTCAACCTATCAAGCGACGCATCAATGTCCACCCCTGGCCGGAGACACAGCGCGCGGCCGTGGCTGACCTTGATACTGGACAGGCGATAACTGTAATCAGCGTCGTCACACAAAACAGTACCATGCGCGAAACTGGTCGTCAGCTGATCCGGTCCGCCTTGCGCGCAGTACTGGGTAAACATCTCTATCTGTCACCCGAAACGGTGCCGCTAAGCTCAGCTGACCGGCACGCGCCGGCGCTCACGCTGCAAGGCCATACTATCGGCTTGTCGGTTAGTCATGTGGCGGGATTGACGCTGGCAGCAATCCACCGTCGCGGTCCGATTGGTATCGACATCATGAGAATAGAGGCGCTACCTGACTGGGAACCAGTGGCCATAAACTATCTTGGCCGTCATGCACATCAGCGTATCTTGGCGATAATCCCGTCGCAACGCTCGTTAGCTTTCGGACGCGAATGGACCCGGGTCGAAGCATGTCTGAAATGTCTCGGTCTTGGCCTTGTTGAGTGGAACAATTTGCTCGAGCGCCAGATAAATCGATGCGAGACGATTGAACTGGCAATGCCTGCTGGATTAGCGGGATCAGTCGCTATATCGGTGTAGTTACGAATACCCCGCCAACGACCGATACACCCAAAACCCTGCCGCGGTCAGTAACAACGACGCTGCCAGATGCGACCCAGCCACAATCAGCCCCCAAGCGAATTCACCTCGTTCAAGCAGACTTACCACTTCCGCTGAATAAGAGGAGAAGGTCGTCAGCCCACCAAGAATGCCGGTGATGATGAAGTACCGCCACTCCGGCGCCAGGTCGGGATGGCGAGTGAAATGCGCCACGGCAATGCCGACCAGAAATCCACCGATGGCATTGGCCGCAAAGGTGCCGAGGAAGAAATGCGGATGCCGCGGATTCAACCAAAGGGAGAGTCCCCAGCGCGACCATCCGCCGATCACCGATCCGCTGCCGACCGCGAGCAAACCAAGCCAAAGTTTGTCCATCTCTATCTTTTCCTGCCTTCGAGTACGCTGCGAAGCGACTCCGGGAGCAAGACCGATTTCAGGTTCACGTAGTCATACCAGACCGTGACGCATTCCCCGGTTGCCGACGGCTCGGCGTCGCCATCGACTATTAGCGTGTTGAGCAAAGTGAAGCTGCTGCGGCCGATGTTTCCTGCAAGCAGATCAACCGTCACATTGGCGGGATAGGTGACCGGCTTTTTGAATGTCACGGTTGCTTTTGCGAGGATCATGCCGACGCCGTCGCTGCGCAATGGCATGCCGATTGTATCGGCCCAAGATACACGGCTTTCCTCAAAATAGCGCAGGTACAGGGTGTTGTTGACATGCGCAAGCGCATCCATATCACCCCAGCGAATCGGGAACTGCATGCGGGATAGAAGTACGCCGGACGTTTGTTCTGTGGTCATGGTTTACCAAAAAGAGAGTGGGCTTCGCCTCTATAATAATGGCTAACTCAACAAAAAAGATGTGCGCCGCCATGACCGACCGCGAATCGATGGAATATGACGTTGTAATCGTGGGCGCCGGCCCCGCCGGGCTGGCCGCTGCGATCCGCCTGAAACAACAGAATGCCGATGTGACTGTCTGCATTGTGGAAAAAGGTTCTGAAGTCGGCGCGCATATTCTCTCGGGTGCGGTGATGGACCCGGGTGCACTGACAGAGTTGATGCCGGATTGGAAAGCGCAAGGCGCGCCGCTGAATCAGGCAGTGACCGAAGACAGATTCATGTTCTTGTCGGAATCATCCGCCCGGCAAGTGCCAAACTGGATGCTGCCCAATTGCTTCAAAAATCACGGCAACTACGTTATCAGCCTGGCCAATGTGTGCCGTTGGCTGGGCGCTCAAGCTGAAGCGCTGGGCGTGGAAATTTACCCCGGCTTTGCAGCTGCCGAGGTACTCTTCAACGACGATGGCTCCGTCAAAGGTGTCGCTACCGGCGATATGGGCATCGGAAAAAACGGGGAGCACACCAGCCGCTACGCGCGCGGTATGGAGCTAAACGCCAAGTACACGTTTTTTGCTGAAGGTTGCCGCGGCAATCTCGGTAAAGAGCTGCAATCCAAATTCAAGCTGCGCGAGGGGCGCGACCCGCAGGTTTACGGGCTTGGGCTGAAAGAGCTTTGGGAAGTCAAACCTGAGCAACATGTGCCTGGCCTCGTCGTACACACCGCGGGTTGGCCGCTCGACACAGATACCTACGGCGGTTCCTATCTTTACCACCTCGAAGACAATCTGGTCGCGGTCGGATTCGTGGTTGGTCTCAGTTACAGTAATCCTTACCTGTCCCCTTTTGAAGAATTCCAACGTTATAAGACGCACCCAGCAATTCGCGGTTTTTTCGATGGCGGCAAGCGCGTCGCTTACGGGGCACGTGCCATCACCGCCGGTGGCTTGCAATCGTTACCCAAGCTGGCATTTCCGGGTGGCGTCCTGATCGGCGATGACGCAGGATTTCTCAACGCCTCGCGTATCAAAGGCAGTCACGCCGCCATCAAGAGCGGGATGCTGGCAGCGGACGCCGCAATAAAGGCGCTCGCCACTGGCCGCACGAGTGATGAGCTGGCCGACTATTCGATCAACTTCGAGGCAAGCTGGCTGCACGAGGAATTGCACAAGGCGCGCAATTTCAAGCCATGGATGAGTAAGGGCCTCTACACCGGCACCTTGATGGTGGGTATCGATCAGGTGGTGTTCGGTGGCAAGGCGCCGTGGACGCTGCACCACCAGCATGCCGACCATGAGACATTGAAGCGCAAATCGGAAGTTACGCCGATCAGCTATCCCAAGCCCGATGGCGTGCTGACGTTTGATCGGCTTTCGTCGGTTTTCATTTCAAACACCAATCACGAAGAAGATCAGCCTGCGCATTTGACATTGCTCAATGCTGACACGCCAGTCAAAACCAATCTGGCGTTGTACGATGGCCCGGAATCGCGTTATTGCCCGGCGGGTGTTTACGAATACATCGACGCCCCCAATGGCGCCAAGAAATTACAGATCAACGCGCAGAATTGCGTACACTGTAAAACTTGCGATATAAAGGATCCTACCCAGAACATCAGATGGGTGGTACCCGAGGGCGGCGGCGGCCCAAATTACCCGAACATGTAGCCGCTAGACTTCTGCCAACGCGCGGTAGTCGATACAAAACGCAATCCCAACGATCACAGATAAGGGAGGTGTGTCATGAAACCCGTCTCGGAATTGTTCAACAATCGTGCTGGAAGCAACGCTACACTCTGGAGCGTTTCACCGGATGACACTGTTTTCGATGCCATCAAAGTTCTCGCTGAAAGAGGTGTTGGCGCATTAATTGTCATGAAGAATGGAAAGCTGGCCGGCATCCTTTCTGAGCGCGATTACACCCGCAAAGTTGCACTGCTTGGCAAGAATTCCAAAGAAACCTACGTGCGGGATATCATGACCGCCAACGTGCTCGTGATCAGTCCGAAGACAAGGACGCGCGAATGCATGACCATCATGTCTGAAAAGAACATTCGCCATTTGCCGGTCGTTGATGGCGATACGGTCGTCGGAATGCTGTCGATTCGCGATCTCATGAACGATATCATTAAGGATCACGAGTACACCATTTCGCAGCTGGAAAGCTATATCAAAGGCTGAACGGCATTGACGAAAGCTGTCGTTCGCTGTCCCTGGTGCGAGAACACTTCACTCGGCAAGCTCTACACGGATTACCACGACCACGAATGGGGTGTGCCGGTGTACGATGACCGGGTGCTTTTCGAGTTCCTGATTCTCGAAGGCGCGCAGGCTGGACTTTCATGGTCAACGATCCTCGCCAAGCGCGAAAACTATCGCAAGGCATTCGCCGGATTCAACCCGGTCAAAGTGGCTCGATTTTCCGAAGTGAAATTGGCCGCCCTGCTCCTCGATCCCGGCATCGTGCGCAACCGTTTGAAAATCCAGAGTTCGGTGATCAATGCCAATGCATTCCTGGCCGTACAAAAAGAGTTCGGCAGTTTCCACGTCTATATCTGGAGCTTCGTCGGCGGAACACCCAAACAGAATAACTGGTTATCCATGACCAACGTCCCTGCAAAAACGGCGGAGTCCGACGCGATGAGTGCGGATCTGAAAAAGCGTGGCTTTAAATTTATCGGCTCGACCATTTGTTACGCCTTCATGCAAGCCACCGGCATGGTGAACGATCATCTGGTTGACTGCTATCGAACCAAAGAAGTAGCTCGTTGAAAACCAAGTTTGACGTCGTCGTCATCGGTGCGGGCGCCGCCGGCATGATGTGCGCGGCCGAAGCGGGCAAACGCGGCAAGCGCGTGCTGCTCATTGAGCACTACCACAAGCTCGGCGAAAAAATCCGCATCTCCGGCGGTGGCCGCTGCAATTTCACCAATATTCACACTCGGCCCGAAAGCTTCCTCTCCAATAATCCTCACTTTTGCCGCTCCGCCCTCGCTCGCTACGCGCCGCAGGATTTTATCAAGCTGGTCGATCAACACGGCATCAAATGGCACGAAAAAGCGCTAGGACAACTGTTCTGCGACGACAGCGCCGTGCTCATCATCAACATGTTGAAAACCGAGTGTGACCGCGCCAATGTTGAAATGCTTATGAGCTGCGCGGTGAGTTTGGTTGCGCGCGGAAAGGATGGTTTTTCCGTCAAGACTGCGCACGGCGATTTCAGCGCTGCCGCGCTGGTCATTGCCACGGGCGGGTTGGCGGTACCGAAGATTGGCGCAACACCTTTTGGCTACAAGATTGCCGAGCAATTCGGTCTCAAAATCGTACCGCCGCGCGCTGCGCTGGTGCCACTCAGTTTTGATCCGGAAGCGCTGGCGCAATATGGTGATCTCTCGGGTCTATCGCTAGATGCAGAAGTTTCATGTCACAACGGTTCGTTTCGCGACGCGCTGCTGCTGACGCATCGCGGTCTCTCTGGCCCCGCCGTCCTGCAGGTTTCCAGCTATTGGCAAAACGGTTCGGCCAAAGAGCCCATTCACATCAACGTGTTACCCGATCTGGCAGTCATAGACTGGCTCAGAGAGCAACGCAGCTCGCGAACGCAGTTCAACAATCTGCTCAGCGAGCGATTGCCCCGGCGCTTCGCGCAGCAATGGTGCGAAGCGCATCAACTCACCATGCCCGTGATCCAGCTCAGCGACAAAGTCTTCGCGAAAGCGCTTGCCGATCTGCAGGACTGGCAGGTAAAACCGTCGGGCACACTGGGCTACAACAAGGCCGAAGTGACGCTGGGAGGTGTCGATACCCACGCCCTATCGTCAAAGACCATGCAGGTCAATGATGTACCAGGTCTGTACTTCATCGGTGAAGTGGTAGACGTTACCGGTCATCTGGGCGGGTTCAATTTTCAATGGGCATGGTCATCCGGTTTCGCGGCGGGGCAAGCTGTATGAGCGTGGTTGCACCAATACGTCTGGTGCTCGATACCAATGTGGTCATCGACTGGCTGGTGTTCGACGATCCATTCATGAATCCGCTGCGCCACGGCGTGCGCGACGCGCGCATTCAGGTGCTCACCCACCCGCCAGCGGTCGACGAACTTAGACGTGTGCTCGGTTATCCGCAGCTAAAAATCGACGCATCCCGGCAACAGGAACTTTTCGCGCGATATGAAGCGCTGACAACGACGGTGACCATGCCCGCAGGTTTTTCTACCCGACAATTGATGATGCCCGGCGGTTTTCCGCGGTGCCGCGACCGGGACGATGAGCCCTTTCTGGCACTCGCGTTTCATGCCAAGGCCGACGTACTGGCTTCACGCGACAACGCCGTTTATGGTTTGAAGTCGCGCGCCGCCAAATTTGGCGTGACGATCCTCAACGTTCAGCAGCTCATTGCCACACTCGTCGAACAGTTGGAAAATAGCGCCAACAGTTCTTCTTGATTTTCGGCGTTTCCCACTTCCCAGTCCACAGCCAACAAAATCACCATGACCACGCACAACATCAAACTCATCGGCACACCCGCCTCGCGCGTCATGCGCAACATCTGGATGCTCGTCGAACTTAAGTTGCCCTACGACCACGACCCCATCGTCACCTCGGACCCCGCGCTGAAGCAGCCGCCCTATACGGAATGGAATCCGAACGCCAAGATTCCAATCTGTGTGGTCGACGGTTTTGCGATCTACGAATCGCTCGCCATCAACCTGTATCTCGACATGAAATTTCCCTCCGCGATCAGTCTCAATACGGTTGAAGAAAAAGCGCAAGGGATGCAGTGGGCGATGTGGGCACTGACGGAAGTGGAGCTGAACAGTTTCAACTGGTATCTCAATACCATCGGCAACCCGGAAGCTGATCGAGACCACGCACTCGCGACTACGTCTTGGGAAAAACTGCAAAAGCCACTGGCCGTGCTGGAGAAAACGCTGATCGGTCGCGCATACATTCTTGGCGGCAACTTTACCGTTGTTGATCTGAATACGGCGTCGGTGATGTACCGGGCACTGGCAATGCCGCTGGACAATTTCCCCGGCGTGCGGCGCTGGCTGGATCGTTGCTGGGCGCGCGAAGGTGGGATCGCAGCAAGACGGGCGCGGGGCGAGAGCGTTTAGAGTTCCCTCTCCTCGGGGAGAGGTTTAGGGTAAGGGGTAAGCCGTCAATACCGCCCCTCATCCCGATCCTTCTGCTTCGCTTCAAGTGTGCCCTTGTCCCGAGGGAGAAGGATCATCACTGCGCGTAGATCAAGCACTAGCGCGGCGTTCAGGCCACAAAACACTGGAAACGCCCGCCAATAATGGAGTTTTATTTATTTTTGCGGGCTACCCTGATTAGCCTGCACCACCCGCCCGAGCGCCGCCGCCGCTACAATTGCCATCACCAGCGTCAGCGCAATGCCTGCGAACACCAGTTTGGGCAAGTGATTGTCCAGCAGCAGACCGAAGGCAATCGGCGATAGCGCGAGTCCGACGTCCAGCCCCGAATAGACCATGCCGTAGACGCGACCGAACGCGGCTTCACCCAGCCGCGCCTTGGTTGCAGTGCGCACCAGCAAATCGCGCGACGGCCCGGCGATACCGATACCAAATCCCATCGCCGCCATGATCGGCAACACCAGCCAGGCGGGTAACACGCCGAAGGACAGCAGTACCGCCAACGCCGCGCCGCTGGCGAGTGCTGCCGCCACGTAATATTCATGTACGTTGCCGGGCTTGGCCAGGAAGCCGCCAAGCACCAAACCGATCGAGCTGCCGATCAGATAAATCGTCAGTGCCGAAGTTGCCGCAGTCAGCGAGAGTCCGTAAAGATCGCGCAGCAACGATGGTGCAAAATTCTGCAAGGCGCCAAAACCAAACGTAGAAAAGAAAAAGAATGCGAACGCAAACCACACCAGCGCGGTACGCATGAAATACCAGGTGCCCTGCTTGGGGTGTGCTGCGGTTGCCGCCGAATTTTTGCTGCCCGCATTTAATTCATACTGCAACAAGTCACGTTTCCAGATCAGCAACGATAACGCCGCCGCGCCGAACAGCGCCGCGCCAAGTCCTGCTGCCCGCCAGCCAAACGCCGTTGCTAATGCCAGCATCACGATGGTACTTGTCGCCCACCCCACGTTGCCTGAGAGGCCATGCATCGAAAATGCGTGTCCCAGTCTGGGCGACGAGACGCGTCGATTGATCAGCGCGAAATCCGCGGGATGAAATACGCTGTTTCCCATGCCGGCAACCGCTGCTGCCGCCATGAGTCCGATGAAGTTTGGCGCGACCGATACCAGCACGCCGGAGAGTGTGAGCAGACCAACCCCCACACACAGCACCCGATGCGCGCCAAATCGATCTACCCAGATGCCGGCTATCGCCTGGCCGATACTTGAGATGACAAAAAACATCGTCATCAGCAGACCAACCTGCGCGTAGCCCAGGCCGAATTCCGTCATGAACCACGGGAACAAGGGTGGGAGCATCAGGTGAAAGAAATGCGAAGTCCCATGTGCGAATCCGACTAACGAGATGATGGTGACGTCAGATTTAAGCGAGCCGACGGGGGGCGCAATGGATGCCATGCCAACATTTTAGCCGTTCACGCGTTGTTCGGTCATCGCGGGCAATTTCACATTGCCTTGTTTAGGCAGAACCGATTGTAGGACGCTCGCCTTCATCCATTGCAGAGTGCGGCGCGTCACTTTCAAGTGAGCGGCACCTATAATTATGGGTGTTGCCACATCTGATTGCGAACTGGCTCCACCGAACCAATAATGTCATTCCCTGCTCGTCTACTTTCCGTCAATGCTCTTGTCGCCGCATGCCTGATTTGCGCAGGCGCCGCTTGGTCGCAGCAAACGCGCCCTGACATTACGGACCGATTTTCCATCGACATTGCCATACCGGAACTCGTGTTGGCGGAATCCGCGGCGACAACAGGGGCGTCGCTTGATACGCTCAAGAGCGCAACGAAGTCTGCAGAAGTTGTTCGCAGCCGCCAAGTGGTTCTCAATACCTCAGTATTGAAAAGCCTGCCCTCCGATGTCTCGGCAGCACGGCCACAATCGATCCGCATCAGTTTTTTTGACGATACCAGTCTGACCGTGGAGTTCACCCGTGTCGACAGCATCGGCATGACCGGCAAGGCATTTCACGGAACCGTGAAAGGTGTTGCCAACAGCAGTGTCGTTTTGGTCGAAGACGCCGGGGTAATTTCGGGCAATGTCAACATCCTTAACGATCGCTTTCAGATTCGCAATTTTGGCGAGGCCGGTCACGTGATGCGCCAGATTGATGTCGCCGCGCTGCCGCCGGATCACATCGCCATGCCGACAAATTCAGCATTGACCGTGCCCGCCAAGGCGCGCAATCCTGGCGAAGCCGCCATCAGCACTGCTGTAGACGATGGTTCCACAATCGACGTCATGGTTGTGTACACGCCCGCCGCACGGATTTCACAGGGCGGCACCAATGCCATGAAATCGTTGATCGATCTGGGCATCGCCGACACCAACGCCGCCTACGCAAACAGTGGCGTTACGCAGCGCGTGAGGCTGGTTTATGCGGGCGAAGTGAACTATCTGGAAACCAACCTTCTGACCGATCTGGCGCGCTTGCAGGGCACCGCCGATGGTTTCATGGACGAAGTGCACGAGCTGCGCAATCTGTACGGTGCCGATATTGTCAGCCTGTGGGGCAATTACACCGCCGGCTGCGGCCAGTCCAACTTGATGACCAGCGAAGATGTTGGTTTTGCCGCTCTGGCGTTCAATGTTGTCGAACGCAATTGCGCAACCAGCAATTACAGTTTCGCCCATGAACTCGGCCACAACATGGGGCTGCAACACGATGTGTATGACGGCAATTCCGGCACCATCGTCACCCCCGAGGGCAGCGTCACCCGGACGTCGATCAACTACGCGCACGGTTATATCGATCTCAACAACCGTTTTCGCAGCATCATGGCCATCAGCGCGCAGTGCGATGCACAGGCGCCGGCCGTGAATTGCCCGCGCATCCCGTTTTTTTCGAACCCCGGCGTGAGCTTCGATAATCGTGCAGCTTTTCCGGGTGCGTCAGCCTCTGCCACCACCGGCGGCCCCAGTTCGCAAGAGAGCCGCGCACTCAATGACACGCGCGATACCACCGCTAATTTCCGCACCGCAGTAAACCTTGCAGGACCGGGCACGGTGATTTTTTCGCCAGCGACCTACGCGGTGAGTGAGAGCGCGGCGTCCATCACCTTGTTCGCGACGCGTCACGCCGGTACAGCGGGCGCCGTCAGCGTGAACTATTCGACCATCCCCGGCACAGCTAGTGCCGGAACCGATTACACAGCCAGATCGGGTGTACTTTCCTGGGCCAGTGGCGAAGGTGGCAGCAAATCGATCACTGTGCCGATTCTGCAGGATGGTGTACCGGATGGCCCGAAAACGTTCAGCGTCGTACTCGATGGGCCGACAGGCGGTGTCTCGATCAGCGTAGCAGGCGGGTTCGCCGCGAGTGCCGTGGTCAATATCAGTGACGCCGATAACGACAATTTTCCGCCCAACTGCATGATGCCGCTGACAGGCTGGACCACTTCTGGCGCCGGCTGGGGCGTCGTCACGGATACGTTCTTTGGCCTCAACTGCAGCTTGAGGTCGAACCCGACGCCGGACAGTGGCAGCGCGCGAATTCAGTTCGACGGCGATTTCATCGCAGGCACAATCAGCTTCGCGCGTCGTGTGTCGAGTCAGCCGGATAGTGACTGTCTGAAATTTCTGATCGATGGGGTCGCGCAGAATCTGGGCAGTGCCTGTAACGGCGTGGGGAGTGGAGGCGCGTCCGGCGAAGTTGCCTGGGGCATGGTGAGCTTTCCGATTGCGGCAGGCGCGCATACGCTGGTCTGGTCCTACGAAAAAGATGCAGCCGGTGCCAGCGGAGCTGACGCCGCGTGGATTGACAGTGTAGTGCTGCCGCTCGGTGGTCCGCCGCTCATTCAGAGTGCGCCACCGATAGGCGGCTTTCTGAATATCCCCTATTCCCACACTTACATTTCGACCGGCAGCGCCACCGTTTCGTATAGCCTGCTGGCGCAAACGCTGCCTAATGGCCTGTCGCTCAATGCCGCGACCGGCGTCATCTCGGGCACGCCGTCCGCGCTGGGCACGTTTACCGGATTCGTGCGCGCCAGCAATGGTCAGCTTCCGGTCGCGCAGCAACCTTTCTCGATCACGATTATTGGCGTGGTACCTGATCCGCCGGTCATTGGCACCGCCTTGCCGGACAATGGCCGAGCCATCATCGCTTTCACGCCACCAGTCAGCGTCGGTAGCGCGCCAATCAGCAGTTACGCAGTTACGTGCAATCCGGGCGCAATCACTGCGACTGGCGCCGGCTCACCAATTGTTATTGCTGACCTGAACAACGGGTCGGAATACACCTGTGCCGTTACTGCAACCAACGTTTATGGCAGCAGCGCCGCGTCAGCAACTGTCTTGGTCACGCCTGTACCGAGCAAACCCTCCGCACCGACCATCGTCGCGGTCATCCCGGCCAATGGACACGCCTTTGTCGCTTTTACGCCGCCGTCATCTGACGGCGGTGCGGCGATCACCAATTACACGGCGACTTGTAACCCCGGCGCACTTACAGGTTCCGCGTTCTTCTCCCCGATTACGGTCAGTAGCTTGAGCAACGGCATTGGCTACACTTGTTCGGTAACCGCCACCAACGGCGCCGGCGCGAGTCTTGCGTCAGCCTTGAGCGCTGTGGTGACGCCGTCGCCTGCGGTAAGCCTTGCACTAGTGAGTGTCGTCTCGCGCAAGACACACGGCCTGGCTGGAGACTTTGAGGTGCCAATCGACACGGCGCAACCCATAACCGGGGCAGTTACGGTTGAGCCGCGCGTGATCGCTGGCGGGCATACTGTGGCGTTCAAGTTCAATAGCTCAGTCAATGTGCCCGGTGCAGTTTCCGTCCGCGACGAGACCAATGCAATGGTAAATGCGTCATCTATTGCGTCGGGCAGCGAAGTCGTCGTCACCATTCCGGCTATCACTGACAACAGGAAAGTCACGATTACGCTCACTGGTGTAAACGGCGGGCTCAATACCAGTCCTGCGGCGGTGGGCTTTCTCGTTGGCGACGTCGACGGCTCACGCGCCGTGACAACCGCCGACGTCGCCAGCATTAAGGCACGATCTGGGCTCGCCACGACGCTGCTGAATTTCAAATTCGATGTGAATCTCTCCGGCAGCGTGACGGCTGCGGATATTTCAATTGCCAAGGCACGCGTGGGCTTGTCGCTGCCGTAGCATGCGCGACAAACACAAGCATCGACAGGCATCTCCGGCCATTTTCTGCCCGACTTGCGCGCGAATGCTGGAGCTCGGCCTTTTTTCAGCTATTGAGCGGCGCCGCTCTGCCCTGCATTCATCCCGAGGGTTCGTTTCAAGAACGCGATCATTTTCGGATACGCATCGCCTTGGGCTCTCGCATTTCCCTCAGGCGACCCGCCACTCTTGCTGGGACCGGCATTGTATTGCGTGGTTGGCCCCCAGCCATTGCCAGATAGATAGTGGCCCGCGTCGGTGTAAATCAGCGTGGCGGTCTCCAGCCCGGCTGCGGCGCGTCGCTCGGCGATGTTTTGCGCCATCATGCCTGACGCCCACACTTGATCGTCCTGCCCGCCAATCACCATCAGCGGCCCGGTGAATTTCTCCACCGGTATGCGTGCCAGCACCGCAGCCGCAGGATTTGCGGCACGCCCCTTATCCTGCGGTCGACGGATCTTCACGTCTGCGCCGGTCTGAAACCCCATGAACTCTTCCATGAAATCCTTGTACGGCACAAACGGCAGTGGCTTGCCCGCCAACGAAAATGAGGAACGTTGGCCGGGCTTAGTGCCCAGGCCCCAGCCTTCCCAAACGACATCCGACGGCACCGATGCGACGACTGATTTGATCCACGGAAAGTTGGCTGCGGCAATCAACGCAAACTCAGCGCCTTTGGACCCTCCGTAGATTGCAATTCGCGACGTGTCGACATCGGTCCGCGTTTTCAGCCACTCGTAAGCAGCGTTCAGGCGATCGACCGGAATATCGGCAAAGGCTTCTGGCAGCTCTGGAAGTTCCCTTGTGCCGGTGGGCCAGCTTGGCGGTGAATAGTAGGGCAAACCAAGCACCGCAAAGCCGCGCGAGGCCAGGCGCGGTGCCTCGTCACGGGCGGTAGTCGAGCCACCTTCGGAGCCACCCAGCACGATGATAACCGGCTTCTTTTCCATGCCCGGCAGCGCCGCGAACACAGCGCCCGGAAATTTATCGACTTTTTCCACCTTCACGTCTGCACGCGAATTGATGAATTCGATCGTCGCGCTCGTGAGCGACTTTTCGCCGCTCAACACTTGTAGCCTGACTTGCATGACTGGGCGGTCCGTCGGACTCTCCCCAGCGACGGGCGCCATGGACCAGAACAGACCGCGAATGTCTGGCCCCTTGTAGCTACCCGATTTCGGCGCCGCTTTGGCCAGATCCAGCATGCCTTCTGCATCAGTGCTGTAGGTCGCTTCCGCGCGATACAAAGCCGCTTTGTTTTGCCCGAACCCAACGACCCTCCGCTCCGCGATGATCTTCACCTCCGCGCTCGATGGCAGGCCAGACAGCGAAATGGTTAACGGCTCACCAGCGAGGACTGGATTGGCCGGCTGAACATGGAAAGTCTGCGCTGAAGACGGCAACGCAAAGACAAGACTGACGAGACCAGCACTCAATAGCAATACGCGGTTCATTGGTGACCTTTACCATTCAAATTGAAGTGCGCGAATGATATATGACCGCAGTGGTGGTACGCGTCGATTGCGATGGACACGACGATAGGTAACGTGAAGTGTCGTTTGCGAGTGTGAACGAACCGGATGACTGTCGCGCGTCGCGCGCCGCCCATCTATTCGAACGACGCTGGCTTCTGCAAATCTGTTACACAGTCAGAAAATGACACTTAGAGTTACGTTCTGCGACTGTCAGAGTTCGCCGGCTGCCAATTGCTTAATCTTCAACCGCGAAAAACCGAGGCCAACAATCAACACGCCAATTGCCCCGGCAACAATGATGCCTTGCGTGCCGATAACTGTTGTGGCGGCACCGGCCAGCGCGAGGCCGGCTGATTGGCCGGTAAAAAAACAGAAGGCAAATGCCGCGACCGCCGCACCGCGTCGTTCGGGCGCCATTTGCGTGGCATTGGTTTGCAGGGTGTTGTGCAACATATAAAACCCCAGGCCAGCGACAAAACACGCCGGGATCGCGGTCCACCACGCAGGTAACAGTGCGATGGCCAGCAATGAAACAAACATGGCTATTCCGCCCCAGCATGCCAAGCCGGTTTCGCCAAGCCGACTCACAAAAATGCGCGAACAAGTTGCGAACAGAAATCCGCCAAAGCCGAACACCATGACAACTGCTCCGGCCGCAGTCAGCGATTGTCCATGTGTCTGATGCAAGTGCGTCGCGATGAAAGCGAACGCCCCAAACAGGAATGCACCTTCGAGGAAAACAGTAACGGTGACGACGCGCGCCCATGGCTGGCGCAGCACCAGCGCGAATTCGCGCAACATGCGCGCCACGGCATGACCCTCGGCAGCAGAAACAGCCAGCGCACGCGCTGGAAGCTGCCGTTGCACCGAAAACAGCAAGGCGCTCACGGCGACGAAACCGACTGTCAACAGGAAAAACGGGACTCGCCAGCCAAGAAAATCGGCAGCAAGGCCACCGAGCAGTTGTCCAGCCGAGACACCGAGAATCTGTCCGATCAGGAATCGGGCGAGCACCGGTTGACGCTGCTCGTAGGGCACCACGTCACCGATCCACGCCATTGATAAAGGAATGATCGCCGCCAGCATCGCGCCGGCAACTATTCGCGCCGCCAACAACGACTCGAAGCCCGGTGCAAGCGCACACAATAGCGTGGCGATCGAGCATGCCACGCACGCCCAGGCGATGACGCGGTATTTGCCGAATCGGTCGCCCAACGGACCAAAGCAAAGCTGATTGAAGCCGTAGCCGAGGGTAAAAATGGTGACGATCCAAGAGGCTGCGCCCAGCGAAACGCCAAACTCCGACGCAAAACGTGGCAACAGCGGATCGGCAACGCGCTGAGAGATGCCGCTACCGAATGCAGCGATAGAAAGCGCGACAAAGGCTAGTGGAGCTATTTCGGAATCTGATCGCGTGGACATCGAGGAAGATTAGCATCCACGCGCCGCGTTTGGCATTGCCTGGGTCAAGGCGCGAAGTGGTCGATTAGCTGCGGCGGAAACAGCGGAACGCTATTCTCCCCGGCCCAGCCACTTGGCTTTCTCCGCCAAGTCGATATCAACATACTTCCATGGCTGCAAATGAATGCTATGGGGCATGTAGCCAATCAGCCAGGGTTGCGTCACGGCAGAACGCTGTGTATACAAATGAATCGATATCGGCAGGTAGGCGGCGACGAGCTTGTCCAGCTGGCGATAGAGTGCGCTGCGTTCCGGGGAGTCCAGCAGCTTTCTGGATTGCTCGAATACGCGATCGTACTCAGGCAGCGCAAAGTGCGAGCCATTTGAATTGCCCGCTGCCGGGCCATGCAGGATCACATAGAAATCCTCGGCATCTGGATAGTCCATGTTCCAGGCAGTGAACTGAAGCTGGTATCGGGCCTTCATCTGTAACAAGTTGGCTTCTGCCTGATGCATTTTGCGGATGTTTAGCTTGACCCCAAGAGAAGCAAACGCCTTGGCATAAAGCTCATCCCACACCCGAAACCGCGGCTCTTGTGGGCTGACCAGCTCAAGAACCAAGGGGTTGCCATCCGGCATCTCCCGCCAGCCATCACCATCGCGATCAACGTATCCAAAAACATCGAGCAACGCGCGGGCGCGGGAAATGTCGCGTTGAAATACCGGTGTGCGAAATGCCGCGTCGTGGCCGGCAACACCGGGCGGCACGACGCCATGAGCGGGCAGCCCTGCGCCGTAGCGAGCGACATCGATTGACGCTTGATGATCGAAGGCCAGCGAGATGGCGCGCCGCAACGCCACTTTGTCGGCGGTGTATCCACCGACGACAGGGTCCTTCATATTGAATTCGGTGTACCAGATAGCGGGATATGCATATTGCTGAAGGCTGATGCCCTGCCGTGCCAGCTCGGGTGCGAGCTGCCGCTTGATAAGTGCGCCGGGAAGGTAAGCGGTGGGAATCTCGATCAGGTAATCGTAATCACGCTTTAGGAACGCCAGCCACAGCGGTTGATCTTCCACGGTCATGTTGTATTCCACACGGTCAACCATCGGCAATCTGCGGCCCTTCAAATGGGCAAAAATCGTCTGCGCGCGTTCATCATTGCCGGGATTTGCGTCGAAGACTTCATGGCGAAAATTGGGATTGCGCTCCAGTATGATGCGGCTGCCGTCCTGGAACTGAACGACACGAAACGGCCCTGTCCCGACTGGATGCTGGTTGATGCCCGCACCATAGTGCTCTACGACTTCACGCGAGACTGCGGCCAGATTTTGCTGGGCGAGCACATGCAGGAAATTTAGGTCCGGTTCGGTGAGCGTGATCTTCAGTGTGTATCGGTCGATGACCGTGAGGCCGGCGATAGGCTTGTCGTAATCAAACGGCTTTCCGGCGAGCGCCGCGTCGCGCAGCGCGTTGGCGCCGACGATCTTGCCATCGACGATGAAAAACTGGCTCGACAGATAGCGTGGATCAAACAGGCGCCGGATACTGTAGGCGTAGTCGCTGGCCGTCAGTTCACGCGGCTTGCCTTGGAAAACCGGGTCCGGCGCGAACAGGATGCCGCGCTTCAAGTGACAGATCCACACCAGCCCGCCTCCGCTGGCGACAGGCAACGCGGTCAAGGTGTTGGGCACGACTTTCAACGGTCGGGCCAGATAGTCGTACTGCAGCATCGGCTCGAAAATATTTTCGATGATGGTAGCGCCAATGCTTGAATTGACGTGTGCCGGATCGATCGGGCCGGGGTTGATTGTCTGGCCGACTACGCGCAGAACTTTTTTGCCGCTGATATCAGCCGCCTTGGCGTGCGGCAAGAATGAAATCACCGAGAAGACTGAAAGTGCGATCAAGCCAATGCGTCGACACCAATTCATCTATGACCTTTTGGCGGGCTGGTAAAGGGGAAAGACGGCAAATACAAAACAGAACTGTGGCCTTTTAACAGCGGTTTCATGTGCTCAAGGCGGCCACGCTCATTGTAAACAGCATTGCACCTTCCTCAGCTGCCAACCGTTACTGAGCGTGAAGTTGAAACGCGGAATCTTTGCGCCTGCGTTTGGGGGTGGGCTAAACTCATTGGCTCAAACAGCGGTAGACAATATGCGGTCTTTTCGTCTGGATTACCGGGTAAATAGAAAGACGCAGATCCAGCATTGGTGCGGTCTTACAGACGCTTTCGGTCCAGAGCGCTCGCCGGATATAGAGTTTGGCGCGATCGCGACAACCACCAATTCGTTCGCCTGAGCGATGGCACCTCCATCCAGCCTCATCGTGAAAGCCGGCCCAACAGCCTTGGCGACAATTCGCCACGAAGGCCTCAGGCCGGAATATGTCGCGGTCATTCCCGGAGCCGCTGGCGGCACAAAAACCCTGGGCATTATCGGCCTCGACAGCGCGATCTTTGGCGAAATGGTGAGCGAGTCAGCGCACAACAACACGCGACAACTGCTGGCCGGGTATGAAGCTGCCGTCCTGTCGCATCCGACCTATCGGCTGCATGTGATCGCCTCGCGCGGACTGGGCATGTTGACGCAGCAGTCGCGGTTGCGGACACCGGCCGGATTCGCTTTGGCTGCGATGGTCAATGCTCTCGGCCGCAAACATCTGCGCCATTTAGCCGAACGGATGCGGTTTAATGACGCCTGCACCTGCCCTACCACCGCGCCGACGGCATGACGCTATATCCGCACTTCACCAATACCATCGTGCCAGGGTGGCTGGACAAACCGTTGCCATGGCGTCGCGCGCGGGGACTCTGGCTGGACAATCTGGTTTTGGTTTCACCGCCGCACGAATACCTGGCGTCCCTGCCCTACCGGAAACTGCCGGATCAAAGTGACTTTAAGCGCTTCGATCAGGACGGCGATGCACGTGAAAAATACTGGCGCCACGCAATGGCCGAGAGTGAACGGCTGGGAGTCGAATTTCTAAGGCTAGTGGAAAGCGACTAAATCAGCTCGCGCGTGCAGCCGTTATAGACGAAAACCGGTGAACGGCATGTTGAGTGAGTCGGGCCGCTGTATCCAATTGCTCTGCGGGTAGCGGGCAGCGCTGGCTATCGCATGCAAGGTATAAGCATGGCGCGATGCGCCCGAGCGATTGGCCTCCGAGAGGTGCGGAAACTCGCCATTGAAAACGATCAGCGTGCCTTTCTTCACCTCCAGCCATTCGAGCAGATTCATATCCCACGAGAGCTCAGGCCGCAACAAGTCGAGTTTCAGCTTACCGTCGTCATGCTTTCGATAAATCTCGCGCAGGCCTTTTTTATGTTCCCCCGGCAGCCCGCCAAGGCAGCCGTTGCCGCGATGGGCATCTTCAATGGCAAACCAGAATCCGACCACGGATTGCGGTTCGGTATAAAGAAACGTCGAATCCTGATGGCAAACCACTTCGCCGCCGATGCCGGGCTGCTTGAAGATGTACATCGATTGCACCAGTCGCGGATCGGACAGGCCGATACCGTCGGCAATAGCCTGTAGACGCGGCCCGCGCGAAAATGCATTGAAGACCGGATCAAGATCATGCATGGCATGCCCGAGCTTGTTCACCGCTTGAGATAGCGGTACACAAAGCGCCCCACTCTGGTCAAGGGCACCATCTTCAAAGAAAACGCCGATGTTATTGGCTGACTCTTCGAAGTAGGCATCACGGGCATGGCGATTGTCGTGTGTGGAGAATACGGTGCGCGATGCCGCCGGCGCATGCATTTCGACCAGTTCAAGAGCACGTTCTCTGAGCACATCACAGTGCAGCGGCGGGACGAAATTTTCGACGACGATGACGCCGTCACGCACGTGCGCCTCGCACGCGGGTATCGGCAACCCGTGTACTTCGTCAAATTGGCAGCGGTAAACCAAGTGATATCCAGATTTGTCGTGTCATCTATTGCTGCGGAAGAAAAAATCGGGCACGAGGCCCGATTTTTTTGAACATGTTGCTGACTGAGGTCAACCCATGAAATGAAATTATTTTTTTGGTTCGTCTTTTTTTGCTTTGGCTTCGTCCATCATCTTCTTGCACTCAGCCTTCATTTTGTCGTCGGCTTTCTTTTCGTCCATCTTCTTGCACTCTTCCATCTTTTTGGCTTTGTCAGCATCAGACATGGCGCCGCCGTGTGCTGCTGCGAATGCACCAACAGAAGCGGTTGCGAAAACGCCAGCAACCATAATCGACAATAGTTTTTTCATGAAAAGTCTCCCAAGTTTCGTTTGAGGTTGAGTTGTACGCTTAAAATAAACGTGCTTCGCACTTTACTGCAAATATGAGCACAAGTCACCTTGTTGTCGTCGCAAAATCAACGGTTTCGGTATGTTTTGCGACAATCTGCGCATGCCTGGCCTCAAATCAGGCGATTTCCGCGCCTCGCACGCCTACCAATTCCGCCGAAGTTCTGGAACGCCTGCCGATGCGGCCAGGCGACGCGACTGCGCGCGAATTGGCCGGGTTGCGTGCGGAAGTCGCACGCGCCGCCAAGCAAACACCAGCTGATGCGGGGCCCACAACCGCACTGGCGCAGCGCTATTTTGAGTTGGCAGTTGCTCGTGGGGATCCGCGGTATGTTGGATATGCAGACGCACTGATCGCACAGTTTCCGCAGACGAAGGCAGCTGAAGTATTAGCGGTTCGCGGACAGTTGCAGCAATACCGGCACGAGTTTGGCGCCGCATTGGCAGATTTTGCCAGTGCAATAAAGGCCGACCCTCAGTTTGCCCTCGCCCATGCCTGGCGCGGCGCAATATTTCTGGTTCAAGCGGACTATGGATCGGCAAAGCTCGAATGCGATGCATTGCAAAGCTTGCAACGCGAAACGCTGTATGGCGGCTGCATCGGGCTGCACCGTGCCTACACCGGTCAGTTGGAAGCCGCTGCCGGCGCATTACAGGCGGCGCTGAATCAGACCACGAATGCCGGTAACCGCCTTTGGTTGTTGACCCGGCTGGGTGAGGTTTCGGCGTGGCGTACACAACCGGAAAAGGCGGAACGCTATTACCGTGAGGCACTGGCGCTGGGCATTGATGACGGCTATCTGCTTGCCGCCTGGAGCGATTTTCTGTTGGACCAGAAACGTCCCGCTGAAGTCGTGAAGTGGCTCACCAATTGGGAAGCGTCTGACGGTCTGCTGCTGCGTCTGGCCATGGCCGAAACCCAGCTGAAACTTCCGGCAGCGAAGGCACATACACAAGCGTTGGGCGACCGATTCGCTGCGGCCAGAATGCGTGGCGATACGACCCATCGGGCCGAAGAAGCGCGCTTCGAATTGCAGTTGCTCGGCAATCCAGCGGCCTCTGTGGCCGTTGCTTCGGCCAACTACCAAGTACAGCGTGAACCACGCGATGCGCGTGCGCTGCTCGAGGCTGCCGTCGCAGCAGGCAATATTTCCGCGGCCCAGCCGGTTCGAGATTGGCTTCGAACGAGTGGCTTCGAGGACGCGCATTTGCGCCAGCTAGGCGAGCGCTCTGCGCAAGCGTCAAATGAAGCGTCGCCGACTACTGGCGAAAACGCGAAGAGCACCGGCAGGACCGACACCAATCCGGCACCCAAATCGTGAGGCTGGCGCACGTATTGCTGGCCATACTAATCGCGTTTACTGCGATGCCCGCCCTGCCGCACAAGGCGAGCGACAGCTATTTAGTTGTGAACGTCAAAGGCAATGAAGTTTCCGGCCAGTGGGATATTGCTCTCCGCGATATCGACTTCGCTATCGGTCTGGACGCCAATGGTGACGGTGAAATTACCTGGGGCGAAGTGCAGGCGCGACAAGCGGATATCGCGGTGTGGGCACTCGGTCGGCTTACATTGCAACGCGGTGGCGAGTGCACATTGCGCGTGTTGGAAAACATGATCGACGATCATACCGATGGTGCCTATGCCGTACTGCGATTTAGCGGCAGTTGCCCGGCCGCCACCCAGACGCTGTCCATCAGTTATCGTTTGTTATTCGATGTCGATTCGCTGCATCGCGGCTTGCTGCGGCTAGACCTCGACGGCGTCTCTCATACGGCGGTGCTAGCACCGAATACCGGCATATTAGAAATACAAGAGGGCGAGACCTCGCGACTGTCGCAGTTTGGCCAATATCTGGTCGAGGGCATCTGGCATATCTGGATCGGGTTCGACCATATTCTGTTTCTGTTGTCATTGCTGCTGCCGGCGGTGTTGGTGCATGAGTCCCGCCGGTGGACTGGCGTCGCGACGTTCCGTATTGCGCTCACTGAGGTCTTGTGGGTGGTCACGGCCTTTACCGTGGCGCATTCGATTACGCTCACGCTTGCTGCTCTGCAAATCATAGAGCTGCCTTCGCGGCTGGTGGAGTCTGCGATTGCCGCGTCAGTGGTCCTGGCGGCCGCCAACAACCTGTGGCCCGTGGTGGAACGCCGGCGATGGCTGGTCGCATTCAGTTTTGGCCTGATCCACGGCTTTGGCTTTGCCAGCGTTCTCACCGAACTAGGCCTGCCTAAAGATGCCCTGTTGCTTTCGCTGCTGGGATTTAACCTGGGTGTCGAGACAGGTCAGTTGGCGATCGTTGCAGGATTCTTGCCGATGGCCTACCTGCTTCGCAATACGCCGCTATACCGCAAAGGTGTATTCGTTCTGGGGTCAGCATTTACGATGCTGGTCGCGCTTGTTTGGCTTGTCGAGCGGGCATTCAATCTGAAGCTCATCATGGCTTGAGCGTACTACTATTGATGCGGAACGATGCTGACTCAAGTCATCGTTCCGCACTTCTCCCCCTCTCCCTTGGGAGAGGGCCGGGGTGAGGGAACCGGCTCAAGACTTCCTCGTGCCGCTTCAATTAAAACACCCGGCCTGAGCTGAGAATTATTCCGCGCTCGGTGGTGGCGGTGGGCGGTCACGCCAGGTAAACGGAAAGCCCAGCTGCTTCACAAATCCATTCGGCACATAATCGCCCAGCACGCCGTATCGCTCCGGCCACTTGCGCTCCGCATTAACCGCAGTGCCGAAAAGATAGTCGATGAACGCGAAGTGGGCCGAATAGTTGCGATCAAGCGCCTCTTTATCCTGTGAATGATGCCAATGATGAAAATTGGGCGTCACGACAAGATAGCGAAGCGGCCCGAGGCGCACGTCAACGTTGCAATGGTTGAACACCGCCTGGAAGCCGACAATGATGATGTACGCGTCGATTACGCCTTTGGAAAAACCGAGCACATAAATCGGCGCCAGTATCAGTGTCCGAGTAATGATGAGTTCCAGTACGTGCTGCCGCGAACCAGCCAACCAGTCCATGCTCTTGGCGCTGTGATGTACAGCATGCAGCCGCCATAGCACCGGTACCTCGTGGTAAGCGCGATGTGTCCAATACTGCACGAGGTCCGCGACCAGTACGATGAGCAGCAGCTCGAGCACGAAGGGCAACCCCTGAATCAAGGTCTGTAGATTGGTGTTGATCGCCCAACCGAAACCGCTGTGCACCAGCTTGTTGGTCGCAAGCAATACAAAACCAACGATGAGGTGGTTGACGATGAAATGATGAAAGTCGGTCTGCCACTCAGATCGAAATACCGGCTGCTTTTTATTGAGTGGAAATAATTTTTCGATAAAGATAAAGATGAGCGTGGAGCCCAGCAAATCGAGGATGAACCAGTCGAGCCCGATGTAAGTCGTATTGTCGGCGAAGTCGCCGACCGGCACCTTGTGGCCGCCGAGTAAGGCACTCAGTACCACCAACGCGAACGCACCCGTCGCCAGCCAGCGTGAGCGATTGAAAATGATGTTGGCCAGCGACAAGCCACCGGCGATGAACATCGATATGAGCAGCACGTAGCGCAGCGTCTGCACGTCATAGGATTTGCGCAGTTCCGGCGTAGTGAGATACGCTGGAAAATGGAACGCCAACACGCCGAGAAGGCACAGGATTGCCAGTGATAGTGCGATCACGCCGGTGATCAGCCCAGAACCCCAGCGTAGCTCGCCGCTCGATTCGGATAGTTTGTTGAGTTTGTGGATCGTTGGTGCGTGTGGTTTGCGCTTTACTGACATCTGACTATCCCCGTGTTTTGATTTTGGTGATGCTGTAGGGAGTATTTTGGCGGGGTGGAGGGGGTTGGTCAAACGATATGGGCCTGAGTTTCGAGATGCGACCGTGGGTGTCGATCACTGCCTCGCAGAATTACCAATAATGGTAAAAAAGCACGCCTGTCCTCCCCTGCCTCCGAACCGAACCTGTCGATTTCCCGCACACGGCTCTCCAGTTGGTGGTTTCTATCTCGAGAAAAGTTTACAAAGGATCATTGTCTCATTGAGTGAAAACAATGAGTATTTGTCGATATCATTTTCGCCATAGGCGCAGTTACTCGCGCCACTGGCAGGCACTTCACGTCGATCACGCTTCTGCTTCGTCTCCCTGTTGGAAAAATCTTCACATTTGTTCGCGACCGTAGCTTTCACATTCAACCGACCCACTTTGCCCTTTGTAAACAAAAGCAAATGCGCCGACCATGACGCCTACGGAGGCGCTAAGCGGTATGGTTTGGCAAAAGATCCCCTAACCCAAGAAATAAAATCTGCCGGAATGCAGGGCGTTAAACCCGGTGCCTGAGAGCTTCACAGCTAAGTGGCCGAGCGCCAATCTTGCGCGGATGGGTCACGATGCAACCCGCGCGATCAACCGGACGTAACTGATCGCGCTCTTTTCCGCCAACTCGAGCGCTAGTTCAATGCCGTTGCGCTCACCATCTGGCCAAGCAAGGAGTGGCATCGCAGAAATCTTTACCATCTTTCGGAGATATTCCAGAAGCATGTCGTCGGCTAGTTCGCTTTGGTCAACCCGCATTCCGGACGCGATGAAATGCCCTTCCCATTCACCTTTTGTTCTCAGCTTTCCTTGCCAGCATCGTTCAAGCTCACGAGCCGAGTCCGCCTCGACGGCGCTGTCTGCATCTCCCGCCAGGCAAACTTCCTCAAACGCAATTCGTCCATTGGGCCGCAGGGCCGTCATGGCCGTTCGAACCACAAGCATCGGGTCAGAAACATGCATCCAGGAATTCTGGCCCCATACGAGGCTGTAGACGGGCGGTAGTTCAGCCGATGTCATGTCTGCGACGCTGAAATGCGTGCAGTACGATAGCCCGGCCATTTTTGACAGCAGCAAGGCGTCGGCAATGCGTCCCGCGTGAAGATCGATGCCATCAACGAAGCAGCCGTAACTGTCAGCCAGCAATCTGGCCGGCCCACCCAACCCACAAGCCAGGTCAAGCACCTTGTCCGCTCCACAGACCTTCGCTAGGCGGGCTAGCCGCATCGTTGATGCCGCGCCGCCGATGTGATTCTGGTCGGTGATCTCGGTTTGCTCATCGCGGCAGAAATTTGCCTCGGTGATATCGGATGGTGGCACGTTTTCTCGTGCCACGCGATCAAGGATTCGTCTAGCATTCAGCGGATGCAGATCATACGTCTGCTCAATCGAATTACTGGCATTCGTCACGGCGTTTTCGTTGCTATGGCTTGGGCTTCTCTGGGTGGGTGGCGGTGTACACGTTTATGGCGTACAGGCTCTCCGCCATGACGTAGGCATACGGATCCTTGTGCGCAAAGGTGATCTGCTCATTGACCCGTCCATAAATTGACTTGCAGCTTTCCCACGTCTCAGGTTTTTCCAGCACAGGGGTCGACCTGACCTCCAACTGTGTACAGAGCACCATGGTCCACGGGTACCAGAGGAACGTATTGGACTCGACCATGTACTTCGTCCTAGGCAGGTATCGGTCTGAATCGTGGGACCGATCATTGTTATCTACAGACCTGGCCATGATGCTCTCCTTCTTGAGTGCGGGTGGGCGCTCCTTCAACCAGTACGAGAACATCGCAAGGGCCTGTTGATAGCCGCCGCCCTCCAGCAGGTGTGCAAAGTCTGGCGTTGCCTTGCCCAGCACGTAGAGAACATGCGCGGTGAGTCCCTGAAAACTATCCAGCTGTTGCTTTCGATCAGGATTGGGTACCCAGCCACCAAACTCTGCTTCGAAGTTCTGCATTAGCCACTTGATTCCCAAACTTATGTAGTCGTCATATTCTTTCGTGCCCAGCTGTGCTCTTGCGTCCAGAAGTGCCCAGAGTGAGACCACAGCCGAATAGGTCCTGGCAAACCGGGTATTCGCCCGATCCTTGATTGGTGCCCAACCCCCGTTGCCGAGTTGTCGGCCTGTTACGAGCTTCAGCACTGCCTTGGTTCGGTTCATTCCCGCTTCCGCATCCTTCGGCCAGGTCTTCTCCACGCAGCCATTCTTCAGGGACGAAATGAGCGCAAGCGCAACCCATGCATTTATCTCCGATACATCCCATTCGACGTACTCAAAGTAACCCCAACCTTCGTCGTCTGCCTTGAGTTTTTTCGAATCGATGAAATCAAGATTTCTGCGAATGGCTTTTCCCTCATCTTCAGTAATCTGCGTACAGTCGGCGAGCGCGCCAACCAGAATCTGGGCAGTCGTCCAGACCTGCGATTCGACGGGATCTGACTTGTGATATCGAAGGCCGCCGTCCGCGTTTTTCAAACCAAGTAGAGTCTTTGTCCAGCCCTCGGATGTGGTTTTCAGAATTACAGTGAGGTCAGGCGGCGTCGGAATAGCTGCCTTGACTGTTATGACGGTCAACGCAATAAAGATCAGCACCATCGCTGCTGAAATTGCAATCCGCCATGAGGTCGCTTTGATTTTCGGCATGTATTTTCGATACAGCACCATGGCAAGCAGCGCATATCCCAGCGCAAAAAGCGCGGCGACAACGACTTCCATGCCGATGTGAATAGAGTTCAGTCGCTCGGGCCCCACTGTCTTAAACAGAAATTCCTGAATGCTCTTCAAATGGCCAAGTGAGGTGGCAATTCCACTGAGCGCAAAAGTGATGATTGTGAATGTATACATTGGCTTGCGCAGCCACGGGTGTTTCTTGACTAGCTGCTTGACTGCCTCTTTATCCGGCATTGCGACCTCCCTCAAAGCGCATATGCGATTTTAGCCAGACGATCAGACCCGCGATAGCACAAAATAAGTACCCATCAGATAAGCAACGAATGCGGCCGTTCTCCACGCGCCCTCCGCTGCGGAACCGCCCGAGAATATCCAGAGCAGGATGCCGATGCTGCCCGTGAGAAACATCATCACGAGCACGGGAAACACGAAGAAGGAGACTCTGCCGATGATACAGAGGATCTTGTTCTGCGTTGCACTGAATGGCGGGGTGCCCTGCGACGGTGCCGCTCCATGAACGATAAACCTGGCGATGTCATCCCAGTGGCATTCGTCCAGCCCTGCGCCATGACTACCCGGTATGAACTTCACCTGGAAGACTGGCCCACCTGGCAAAGCCTGCGTAAAGCCATCGTGACCGGCGCCGCCAAGATTGAACCACCGCCACATTTGCAGGCCCTTGGGGAAAAGCGCGACCACCCAATCCGTTGTCGCGACGTAATTGAGGACGCGCTTTACGCGTGGCGCGACCTTTGATCCCTCGGGCATGTTGATCAAACGGAGCCAGTCGTAGTCCGTGCGAACAACGCTTCCGGCAAAAACGATATTTTCGAAGCGCGCAGAGGGGTAATCGCTGAGCGCCTGAGCGGCAAGATAGGTGCCATTGGAATGCCCGACGAAATGGAACGCCGCACGTGGAAATCGCGCCCTCGCCTCCGTGTAGTGATCCATCAACCATTCGACCTTGCGCTGTCGCACTGTCCGAAACAGAAACGGCGCCATCGCGAAATAACCGTAGCTTTCCGTGGAGGAGACAAATTTTCTTCCATCCAGCAACGGCTGCTTCTTGATTGTCCTGGCAATTTTCTGTGTCCAGAAGCCCCTGTCACGAATGCCGTGGATCACAAAGACCAAGTCAGTCACCGAGTGATCTGGCTCTGGCGGCAGGCTATCAGATAGTTGTTCGCGTTTTACGGAGGCCGCATTGAGCGCTTCCCGGGAGCCCGTCAGTGCGACGAGGAACTTGTTCCGGCGCTCGACTCTGGCCAATGTGTCGTGGGCCTTACTTAATTGCGCAATCTCAATGACGTTCGCATGTGTCGAGAACGGCATCTCAAGGTAAAAATATGCGTGCCCGCCGACATTGCCGAATGTATCGACCGAAAAATCGATATTGTCGTCTGGCGCCACGTGGTCATCGGTGGACCCCAGCAATTGTGCCGCAATCAACCTCGGCCGCGCGCCGAACTCAGGATCCATAAGTGCCAACCACTGCAGGCGTGTTTGCACTAGGAATGGCGCCCCTTTCCTGATATCCATCATCGTCGCCTTTCCCTTAAAAAAAATCTCCAGGAAAAGCTGGCCAATCGACCACAACACTGAAGTAGCCCAACTGCGGGTGGAGGCGACCGACCAACCACGATTCATACCCGCCAAGAGCACGATTCGGTCGATCAACTTGGCCCAGCTCCGGGGTGCCTGGAAAGAATCGAACTCATGCTCAAATGGCGCAGGGCACGTGCCATCCTTATTTCTTTGCTCTCCATGAGCGACAATGGCAATCTTTCGCGCTAGGACAGCGCCGCAACTGTGGCCGACCAGTGTTATCGCGCCGTAGGGAGATCCTGCCGCAACCCGGTCCGCCACAAGCTTTTCGATGCGCTGAATCACCTTCGCGACAATGGTCGCAGCCTTTACTCGGCACAGGAATCCGTCTGCATAGGGAAGCCGCGGCGCATAGATGTCCGCCGCCGGCAATGCTTCGCGAACCACCATTCGTACTTCCGCCATGCGATTACCGGGGTTGGCGAATCCGTGAAGGACGACCACTAGGTGATCGCCACCGCCGAACTCCAGCAAAGGATCTGCCCTGTTCACGTCCATAAAATGCTCCTTTCGCGAATATGAATCACATCGAGGCAACACACAAATATGGTCACCAAACTGCGTCCCACCGCCGTCCATAGGCAACCAAAGCGGTCAGCGTAATTTGTTTCCACAACAACTCACACAAACTCCTTCGATTCCCTACCAAACCATCAACGCCGCCTCACCAGCACGCTCAACATACCGCAGGCGCACCTTGACGTGCACCCGTTCCCCCTTCTTGAGCGTCGCTTTCAGTTCGGAGTTACGTTCGTGCCCACTGTCATCGTCCATCGAGAGCGCTGTCGGCAATTTGCCCTTTGCCGCCGCAGGTTTCGATAACGCCAGCACCGTATCGGCGACGCCAAAGGTTCTGAAAACGTAATCGCGACTTGCTGGCGCGACGAAGTCGAAGTTTGCCTGTTGCCCTGACTTGAGACTTAATGGCTGTGACTGAAACAGCGCGAGTTTTGCGGGTGCGCCGCTGGGCAAGGCCGGATAAAAGTGCTTGGCCCACTTTTTGTCGCGAGCGGACAGTCCGCCCTTCGGTACCAATCCGTCTTTGTATTTTGCCGGCTTCTGAATCAGGCCTTTTTCAAACTCATACTCCATAACGGAGTTGGGATCCCACGAAGAGCCCTGTACCGCATCCGGTTTGATCTTTTCCAGGATGTTGTCGAACGTCATTTTTCGTGACCAATTGTTCGGTGCGCTGGCAAGCGACGTGTATACGGCCTCTTCGTCCCAGACGATCCCGGCGAATGGATTTTGATGCTCATGCGGGAAGCCAATGGCATGGCCAATCTCATGGAGAGCGGTGGTGTGCCCGTATGGTGTGGTCAAGTCCCATCCAAAATTCATGGTGGGCTGATTCTTGGGGATCGTCAGGTTATCCGTACCGACATATGACCAGGATCCATCCGCCTGGTTGAAGCCGATGCGAATTTGCGCACTGGCAACACTCGCCACTTCGGTGAAAATCAAGCCGATACCGAGCGCTTTCCATTCCCTAAATGCGGCGCGGACAGCGTCTTTCTGAATCGCTGGTCCTGCGTAGAAGGCGTAGGAGAGCGTACTGCCGTTCATCCACTTGCTCGCGGTTGTTATTATTAGTCGCGCACGATTGCCATCCAGACCCGGTGGAATGACGACGGGCTGGCTGGTGCGCATTTGGCAGTAGTGGGGACTAAGACGTTTGCCGGAATCGTCAGGAGCAGCTTTGGTTTTGCCGGATTGTTTTGCGGTTGCCATGGTGATTCTCCTTTTCTGGTTTGGGATAGACCGAACAGTTGCTTAGCGGAAAACGGTTCGATTCCGATTGACGGTGGCGCAAACGAGTTGCGGCGTCTGCGGGCCACTGGCGACTGGCTTCACGCGTTTTTTCGTCGCATTGATTAACATCTCGAACGTAAGTAGAGGCGCTTTTTTTTCAGGTGCGCGCCCCATATTCAGGCTCTCGCACAGTGCGTAAGTAAATGCGCCATAGCTCACTGAGCCGTGCTGGTATTCGTATGCCGATTGGTCTTCAGCACAGGCCTCCAGAATAATCGGCATGTACGGGCCGTCGTGACTGTATTCTTTGCGCCTTTCGTCATAGTCGCCAGGGTTGTCACCCCGCAGCGCCTGCGCGCGTCCGAATCTGCGCAGCGTACCGTCCATACCGACTCGCGCTTCAACTTTGGTCGTCGCGGCGACGCCTACGCCTTTACTTGGCTCCTGCGCGATCATTTGGGCTTTTAGCTGGTGACCTGCTGCGAGCAGCGGCTTACGTGGCAGCCACATTTGCAGTTTCTTGTCCCAACGAAGGGCACGATGCCGAATGTCGTCGGGCATCGCAATGACGCGAGCGCCCGGTGCGCCTGAAGTGCCGGGCGCGCCGCCCCGCTGCATGCCGCCTGCATGGCAGCAGTCAAGCATGGCGACAAGTCTGGATCCGTACGGAAGCTGGCTGTAGAGTGCAGCAAATTCATCGTCGAAAATCGCGTTGCCAGTTTGCCAGTTGAAGTCATACGGCACCAGGCATTCGTCGATGTGATCTACCTCGGCATCCCGGCCATAGGCGGGCACCTGCGCACCGTGACCGGAAAAATAGAAAAACATGGTGTCGTCGTCGCGCGCGTCGGCGAGCAACCATTGAAGCCGCTCGCGAATTGCCACGGCGGTGGCACGGTCATTGATCACCACACGAATCGCATCAGCCTCCACACCCATTTCTTGCAAGGTCTGGCTGACGAGGAACACATCATTCACCGGTCCTTCCAGCGCATAGCTGGGGTTGGCGTACTCGGCAATGCCGACCAGCAATGCGCGCAACTTCGGTCGTCGAGACTCCAGCGGTGCAGCCTGCACAAGCGGTAGCGCAACTTTCACTTTGCCTTTGGCCTTGGTTCCGCGCTTTCCGGCCAGCGCCGCAATGCCGCGTTCACCATCAATGCCGAGGACAAGTTCACGCCAGCATTCGCTGCGCGTCTGATTATGCAAGAGGTAGTGGTCGGCGTCGTGATTGATGAATTCAAATTCGAAGGGTGTGTCTATCTCCTTGAACAACGGTGCGCCCGGTAGCACGATACGGCAGGTGAGAACCGTGTCGTTTTCATTGAAGAGATTCCACCAACGCGCCACACCTCCTGGGTATCGGATCCGTCCTCCGAATACTTCGCTCACCGCTGGGTGTGCGATCTGGGAACCGAATGTAACGAGCCGGCCACTGAACGCCGCGACCTGTGCTCGCGTTGCACTGCTGCTGAGCGTGTCGTAGGCGATCAGGCTGCCAAGACTATGTGCGAGGATCACGTCCGGCGCGAACGCGGCAATTTCCGTCGCGAGCTTGTTGCGTACGTCAACACGTAAATCGTCGAGCGCGACAAACTGCGCGACCATGCCGACGGTCCAGCGGTATTTGTCGTAGAGTCCAAAAATATCGCGTTCGCCGGAGTGCACCACCCAGCTCTTGAGGAGTTTCACCATCGCCGTCAAATAGACCAGCGACGAACTATCCGCCGCTTCGAACAGTTCGTCATAGGCGAACTGATATATCTCGATTTTGGTGGTGGGACTCCACGCGCCAATGGCCTGCGTAATCGCGGGCACCCAATCGTTGCGCCAGGTGTCCTTCCGCTCCTCTTTGTGGCCGATGCCGTGAATGCACATGACTTTCATGGTGTATCTCCTGCTTTTTTGGCTACATCAAGAATGTGATCGACGTGGTTTCAACAAATCAAGGGGGGGGTGTGCATTTTGTTTGGCGACTCTTACAGAATAATTGACAGTGACCCATTGAATTCTGTTGTCCGCGCAAGAAAATATATTGAGCTATCACTCCATTGACCGCTTATCTAGCTCTATGGAATCAGATCAGTAAGTTTTTTTATTGCCGCATCATAGTCAGCAGAAACATAAATGGTCGTCTTTCCCACGAAATCTATGAAGCCATCGAACGCAGCCCTCGCGTCTTCAGTTGCAGATTGCGCCTTCGCAATTACCTCTTTGAGGGCAGCTGCGCGTTTTACGTTTATCTGTGCTTCTATTCCGCTCGCAGTCGCTCCGCTTGCGGCCACAATTGATCCAAGTAAGACTTTGACATCTGCTTCGACTTGGTTCGCCGTACCGGAAAGTTTGTCAATACGTTTCTCCGCTATTGAAGCAACCAAGGTTTGTATTGAGTCGGCACCCGAATCAGCCACTAAAGCCTTGTACTTGTTCAAAAGGTCATCGGGCAGTTTGTCTTTTGCAACAGCTATATCCGAATTAGCGATGCGATTTCTTATCTTTGCGATAAGTGAATCGCGAATTTCTCCCAGCTTAATCCGAGCTTCTACTAACGCGATAGTGGGGCGATCTGCCGGAGTTGCGCTCCCACCAACGGTTCCATTTAATGCATAGCTAAAATCGAAGTTGCGGGTGTCTTCCTGTGTTAGTGGCGAACCTGCTTGAACCTTTTTTAGCGCATTGATTTGAAGTTGCGTAGCAAGCATTGTCTGAATGCCTGGATTTCGTACTTCCTTTATTGCGGTATTCGCCTCCTCAAGTCCAGCAAGAATATGGCACTCGCCGTGATAGGTGATTGCGTCCTTTACGGCAGATTCCACAGAATATGCAGATAGGTCTTCGCTTTGCTGGCTACGAAGGGCCTTTAACATCTGGCTGCGTCGCCGTTCAATGCCCGGGGCTATCACCGAAACTGCTAGGTTTGAAAAGAATGCTTGTCGTGTTTCCGCGCCGACCCCACTAAATACACTTGCAAGCCCCGCAAGGATTCGGGGGTCGCGACTTCCCCCAGTAACTGACGCGGCACCCGCTAGTATTGTAGTCACCGATCCAAACCAGCTCGAGTTTTGGCTCTCTGCACGCTTCAAATAATTAAGATAGGCGTAGCACTTTGAATCGGAAACTCCCAAAAGTCGGTCCTGAATTCGATTTCGTTTTAATTTGTCTGGTGAGGATTGATAGAAGGCTTGATACGCACGATCCAGCGCAATATTTCCGCCAGCGATTACCTGATTTTCAGTCGGTAATGAATCATTGGCATTACCGCAGTTTTTCAGTACTTTCCCGCTTGAACTTTCTGAACCACAACGCTTTTGATCAGGATCTAGAAGTTGCAATAAATTGGGGTTCTCGAAGAAACGCTCTGACAACATTGGTGTTGGTGCAGTCGTGGAAGTCCTACCGTCGTCGTAGGTCATCATGCCGTTAGGTGTGGGGTATAAATGCGAACAGCCCGTAAGTAGAATTACCCAGGTAAAAAGAAAAGTGGGCCGACTAGCTTTGCTACTCATACTCGTTCTCCCATGTGCATTGATAGTAATCAAAGAATCAAAGGTGTCTGTGTCAATTGTTTTCCATTTGAAAATAATTTCGGATACATGTCTGCTGGCGTCTTCGATACCGATGGAAGGGCGCATGCCGGGAAAATCTTGCTGCTGCGCAGCCAGATGGTTTCGTTTTTAGTAAGGTCGGTACGCTGGATGGCAAAGCACATCTGGCCCTTGGCGTCGGCTTCCTTCATGTCAAACACCTGGAACATGACATGCGTCCCGCTGACAGCGCGAACGTGACAAATCCGGAAACCTTTTTGCGCATGCCACTCCCTTAAAACTGGCTTATGTGCTGGTTGGCTGCGCGTATGGCGCCTGTCTAAGCAAGCATTGCATCCGCGGTTGGTTTTGTTGCAGATGTTGTTTTACGCGTGTGTTGTTAGCCTGTCACCTACCTGCTTAGGTAGGATTTGAAAATATTTTTGTTGTTGTGTAATTCTGTCAAGAAGTACTTTCCGTGAATTTCGTGATGAAAGTCTATAACTGGCGCGGCTTTCAGAAGTTTTTATGCTGGAAAGCCACGCCAGTACTAGTGTCTTACTGCTGCGCGAATGCGGAAGACGACAAAGCCTGCAGGCGATGCCGAGTCCGGCAACGGACGAAAGCCTGAGTCTTGCCGCGCTTGATTTGTTGCTAGCGCAGGCACCACAACTGATGACGAACCATCGCGACGACTTGCGGGCGCTGCTTAAGTCCGACGATCTGTCGAGTTACAACAAGACGGGCATCATGCGCGCAGAGAATCGATTCTTTGCAAACCAGGTGGCGGACCTTCTGCCGACGCGGTTTGTGAATTCGAATCGCTTTCACAACCGCTATGGCGAATGCGCAGTTGACGTTGTCGCTGTCGCATCGCAACGGCCAGCGCGGACGCGGGACTCAATCAAAGCTGTGTCGAAAGCGCATATGGCGTTTCGCGCGCGATGTCGTTGATCCGTTTACGTCAATCACCAAGTGGCTTGCGCTCGACTTGCAACTCCATCAGGGGAGTTGATCGCGTCGATGCTGCGAATGGAAGCGCAGCACCGTTTGTTCACGATCAAAATCACAATGGGTACTGCAAAGGCGGCTGACTCAGATGTCGAGGCGTTTTTAAAAGCAATGCCAGTCGATTTGCGCAACCCGTTCGATGGATCGGCGTTCAAATGGATGCCGGAGAAGCGGGCGATTGTTGGCGTGATGCCAAGGGCGGACGGATTTTATGGAGGCGCGGTTATGAGAGGATTTTGTTTGAGTGGGGATCTCTGCGGCGCCGTAGGGTCGGCCCCTCATCCCAACCCTTCTCCCGACAGAGAAGGGCTAAGTGCGTATTCGGACCGTCTCTGGTCTGTCGCCAACTGCGATTTCGAATTCTAGTATTTGCGCCGCTTTACAAGCCTTTTTGACCTGCGATGCGCACCAGTGCTAGTGTTTTCACTCTCAAGTGTCGACCTGAGTTCGCCGGAGTCACCCAATTTCACCTTGAAGTAGATGTGCGGTAGAACGCTCGGCCAGCCAACCTACTTCGTGAACGTAATCGCCCCACCCTTCAACCCGACCTTGATCACATCCTTCGCCGCGAACTTGCCTTCCAGCAGCGCCTTCGACAATGGGTTCTCCAGCTCCTGTTGAATAGCGCGCTTCAACGGTCGCGCACCGTATACCGGATCGAATCCGGCCTTGGCGATTTCGGCCACCGCTTCATCGCTGACCTTGAGGCCGATCTCCATCGCCGCGAGACGTTTTTCCAGACGCAGCAACTGAATCTTGGCAATCGCGGCAATCTGCGCTTCACCCAGCGCGTGGAAGACGACGATTTCGTCGATACGGTTAATGAATTCAGGACGGAAATGGGTTTTGACATCGCCCATCACCGCGAGCTTGATGATTTCGTAGTCCGAACCGGACATCGCCTGGATCTGGTGAGAGCCAAGATTTGAAGTCATGACGATAACGGTGTTTTTGAAGTCGACTGTCCGGCCCTGCCCGTCGGTCATGCGACCGTCGTCTAACACTTGCAGCAACACGTTGAACACGTCCGGGTGCGCCTTTTCGACTTCATCGAACAGGATCACGCTGTAGGGTTTGCGGCGCACCGCCTCGGTGAGATAGCCGCCTTCGTCGTAACCGACATAGCCGGGAGGCGCGCCGAGCAAGCGCGCGACTGAATGCTTCTCCATGAATTCGCTCATGTCGATGCGAATGAGGTGGTCTTCCGAATCAAACATGAATTCGGCCAACGCTTTGCAAAGCTCGGTCTTGCCCACCCCGGTAGGCCCCAGGAACAGGAACGAGCCATAGGGACGGTTTGGGTCGCCCAAACCAGCGCGCGAGCGGCGGATTGCGTCGGACACGAGGCGTACGGCTTCGTCCTGGCCGACAACGCGTTTGTGCAAGTTATCTTCCATCTTGATGAGTTTTTCGCGCTCGCCCTGCATCATCTTCGAGACGGGAATACCAGTGGCGCGCGAAACGACTTCGGCAATTTCATCAGCGCCGACTTGCGTGCGCACGAGGCGCGTCTTGGCTTGCTTGCTTTCGGATTTTTCGGCCTGATGCAATTGCGCTTCGAGTTGCGGCAGCTTGCCGTACTGGAGTTCTGCGAGCTTGTCGAATTGGCCCTTGCGTTGAAGGTCAGCCATCTCTACTTTAATCTGTTCGATCTCCTCGCGGATGTGCTGCGTTCCCTGCACCTGGGCTTTCTCGGCTTTCCAGATTTCTTCAAGGTCGGAATATTCCTTCTCAAGCCGTTTGATTTCCTCTTCAATCAGCTTGAAGCGTTTTTTCGAGCCCTCGTCTTTTTCCTTTTTGACGGCTTCGCGTTCGATCTTCAACTGAATCAAGCGACGTTCGAGCTTGTCCATCGACTCCGGCTTGGAGTCGATTTCCATTCTCAGGCGCGCTGCGGCTTCGTCGATCAAGTCGATGGCCTTATCGGGCAGGAAGCGATCGGTGATGTAGCGGTTCGATAGTTCCGCGGCGGCAACGATGGCCGGATCGGTAATCTCGACGCCGTGGTGTGCCTCGTAGCGCTCTTGCAAGCCGCGCAGGATGGCGATGGTGGCTTCCACGCTGGGTTCGCCGACCAATACTTTCTGGAAGCGGCGTTCCAGCGCGGCGTCTTTCTCAACGTATTTGCGGTATTCGTCCAGCGTGGTCGCGCCGATGCAATGCAATTCGCCGCGTGCCAAAGCGGGCTTCAACATATTGCCGGCATCCATCGCGCCTTCGGCTTTACCCGCGCCGACCATGGTATGCAGCTCGTCGATGAACACGATGGTCTTGCCGGCGTCTTGTTCGAGTTCCTTGAGTACCGATTTCAGGCGTTCCTCGAATTCACCGCGATACTTGGCGCCAGCCAACAGGGAAGCCATGTCCAGCGACAGTACGCGTTTATCCTTAAGCGATTCGGGTACTTCACCGTTGACGATACGCTGCGCAAGGCCTTCGACGATGGCGGTTTTACCCACACCGGGCTCGCCGATCAGGACAGGATTGTTCTTTGTGCGGCGCTGCAGCACCTGGATGGCGCGACGGATTTCATCGTCGCGGCCGATGACCGGGTCGAGCTTGCCCATGCGGGCGCGCTCGGTGAGATCCATGGTGTATTTTTTTAGCGCTTCGCGCTGGCCTTCGGCTTCCTGGTCCTTGATGCCGTCGGTGCCACGCACCGCGAGCACCGCTGCCTCCAGCGCCTGTTTGTTGGCGCCATGCTCCTTGAACAAGCGACCCGTGTCACTCTTGTCGTTTAGCAAGGCGAGCAGAAATAATTCGCTGGCGACGAACTCATCACCACGCTTGGTGGCTTCCTTGTCGGTCAGATTGAGTAGATTGCCCAGATCGCGCGAAACCGAGATTTCGCCACCCTGTCCTTCGATTTTTGGCAGATGCTTAACGGCCTTTTCGAGCGCGGTCTTCAGTCTCGGGACTGCCACACCGGCGCGAGAGAGTAGCGAAGCCGTACCGCCATCGTCCTGATTGACGAGTGCCAGCAGCAGGTGTTGCGGCTCGATGTAGCCGTTGTCGTTCCCCAGTGCCATGCTCTGCGCGTCGGCAAGCGCCTGCTGGAACATGGTGGTGAGTTTGTCGGTTCTCATTTTTTTGTTTTCCTGAAATTGCAAAGGTTGTTACACACGTGGGGTTATTAGCGGATAATTTCAAGTATGGATGCGCCATTCCGACACATGCACGACCTTGAAGCAGTCGTCACAGCCGACGTAACGCGTGCGCTTGAAGAGGACGTGCGCAGCGGGGATTTGACGGCATCGCTCATACCCGCTGCGGCGCGCGGGCATGCGCGCGTGATCGCTCGCGAGGAAGGTGTCATCGCAGGTTCTGCCTGGTTTGAACGCTGCTTCACCGAGCTTGACCCTGACTGTGAGGTGTTTTGGCATGTCGAAGATGGCGAAGGCGTCTCGGAGAATTCGCAGCTTTGCGAAATCACCGGCAATGCTCGCGCCATGCTGACAGCGGAGCGAAGCGCACTGAATTTTCTACAGTCGTTGTCCGCGATCGCTACGCAGACGAGACGATTCGTGACTGCCGTTATCGGCACCAAAGCGAAGATTCTCGACACCCGGAAAACCTTGCCCGGGCTGCGCATGGCCTCGAAATATGCGGTGCATACTGGCGGCGGACACAATCATCGCATTGGCCTGTTTGACGGCATTCTTATAAAAGAAAACCACATCCTGGCTGCAGGTGGAATTGCCGCCGCGCTGAAAGCGGCATTTGCGCTGGTGCAACATCAGGCACCGGCGGACACCATGATCGAAATAGAAGTCGAAACCCTGGAACAACTTCAGGACGCGCTGGCGAACGGCGCAACGCTGATTCTGCTCGACAACATGACAAATGCGCAGTTGCGGGACGCAGTACGACTAACTGCGGGCCGCGCGGAACTAGAAGCGTCCGGCGGGGTCAGTTTGATGAGCGTGCGCGCCATTGCAGAAACGGGCGTCGATCGAATTTCCGTCGGATCGTTAACCAAAGACATCACTGCACTCGACCTTTCAATGCGATTTGCAATTCACTAACTTTCATTTCAACAAACTAAGAGCCCTATGATTTCAATAAATCGCAATTACCTTGTTGCCTTCGCCGCTGTCGGTATCACGCTGGTGTCAGGCTGTGCCTCGACGAACGCTTCCAAGGCTGATCCTCTTGAAGGTCTCAACCGCGCGACCTACGCGTTTAACGACGCCGTCGACCGGGCCGTGCTGGAACCTGTGGCGAAGGGTTATCAAACGATAACGCCGGGTTTTGTCCGCGCGGGAATCTCGAATCTGTTCACCAACGTGGGCGATGTTGCCACCAGCCTAAACAACCTTTTACAAGGTAAACCCAGTGATGCAGCTTCCGACGCCGGTCGCTTTTTGATTAACTCCACGCTTGGCGTGTTGGGTCTGTTCGATGTGGCGACACCGATGGGGCTTGAAAAACACGATGAAGATTTTGGTCAAACGCTTGGTAAATGGGGCGTCAACAGTGGGCCCTTCCTGATGCTCCCGCTGATGGGACCTTCGACGCTGCGTGATGCCGTCGGCCGTCCGGTCGATGGCTATGCCGGCTATTTCCGCTATATGGACCATATCCGGACCCGCAATGCGACATTCGCCCTCGAAATAGTTGATCTTCGGGCGCACTTCTTGGGCGCAAGCTCAACGCTGGACGCAGCGGCCCTGGATAAATACCAGTTTGTCCGCGACGCATACCTGCAACGCCGTCTTCGTAGCGTTTACGATGGCAAGGCACCGCAGGAAAAGCTCGACCAACTTGAAGACGATCTCACTCCGCCGGCAGCCGCCAAGGTGGAGAAGAAATAGCGGGCGAAGCAATGCCGTGCAGCGAGGAACAGGTTCAACTCGATTCATTCATCGATAAGTTCTCGCCAGAAATCGCCGCCAGAACACGCATCGAGTTGCAGCGCATGCGCGAGTTGCTGCCGGTCGCGATCGAGTTGGTCTACGATAACTACAACGCGCTTGCCATCGGTTTCGGGCCCAGCGAAAAGGCATCGGAAGTCATTTTTTCGCTGGCGGTGTATCCGCGTTGGGTGACGTTGTTTTTTCTGCAGGGAACCAAAATTGCCGACCCTGAAATCTTACTCTGCGGAAACGGCAGTCAGGTCCGGCATATTCGATTGCTCGAACCGGATTTGCTGCTTTCTCCAGCGGTGCGGGCGCTGATGCTGGACGCACTGAAAAAGGCACGCGTACCGCTTTCGGCATTGGCAAAACACCGAATCGTCATCAAGTCGGTTTCCGCAATGCAACGGCCAAGAAGATAGCAAACTCCAGCGCTGGCGCGGTGTTTCAGGCAATTTCAGCCCGTAAGCCGCGCCAGTGCTTCATCTTGATTCTTAGACGTCAATCTTGCCGGCGATATATCGTTTGATGGCCGTAGCATCTGCATCCATGACTTCAAAGCGTTGAGGCAATTTTTCAATGCCTTCATAGGCAGCCGGGCGCGAGGGCATTCTGCCAAGCGCTTCGATCATGCTGGCTTCGAATTTAGCGGGTAACGCCGTTTCAAGGCAGATAACCTGAACACCAGGTTCGCGATGATCCAGCGCGACCTTCAACCCATCTGCGGTATGGGTATCGATTTCGACATGATATTTCTCCCAGACTGAGCGAATGGTGGCAATGCGGTCGGCATGGGTACTGCGTCCTGAAACAAAACCGAAGGCAGGCATCCGTTTCCAGACGTCCGTACACTCGGAAACATCGAAGCCACCTTCGTAATCGACCTTGCGCATGAGCTCACGCACCGCCGCCGGGTCGCGCCAGAGCAGGTCATAAAGGAAGCGTTCAAAATTCGAAGCCTTCGAAATATCCATCGAAGGGCTGGACGTCTGTTTGATCTCGGCAGATCCACGCGGGCGATAGCGGCCGCTGCGAAAAAACTCGTCGAGCACATCGTTTTCGTTGGTTGCGACAATCAGCCGACGAATCGGCAGCCCCATCATGCGCGCGATATGGCCCGCCAGTACGTTGCCAAAGTTGCCCGAAGGCACGGCAAACGAGACTTTCTCGTCATTCGAAATGGTGACCGCGAAGTAGCCCTTGAAGTAATAGACCACTTGCGCGACGATGCGGCCCCAGTTGATCGAATTGACCGCGCCGATCTTGTATTTGGCCTTGAAAGCTGAATCGTTCGACACTGCTTTCACGATGTCCTGGCAATCGTCGAACACACCACGTACGGCGATATTGAAGATATTGTCGTTTTGCAGCGAAAACATCTGCGCGCACTGAAAAGGCGACATTTTTTCATGCGGGCTCAACATGAAAACGCGAACCCCGTGCTTACCTTTCATTGCATGTTCGGCACTAGAGCCGGTATCACCGGAGGTGGCACCGAGGATATTGATTTCTGCGTCGCGCCTGGCCAGCACGTACTCAAAAAGATTACCGAGAAACTGCATCGCCACGTCCTTGAATGCGAGCGTGGGACCGTTCGACAGGCCGAGAATGTGCAGGCCCGGTTCCAGCATCCTGATTGGCGTGATATCCGCACTGCCGAATACTTCAGCCGTATAGGTCTTGTCGATGATCGCTTTGAGGTCCGCCGGCGGGATATCGTCGGCGTAGCGGCTGATGATATTGAAAGCCAGATCGGCGTAGCCAAGTTGCCGCATCCACTGAAGTTCCTCAGCACTAAGCACCGGATAAGACTGCGGTAAGAACAGCCCGCCGTCGGCAGCCAGACCCTCAAGCAAAATGTCGGAAAAAGACTTGGCCGACTCTTCACTTCCGGCGCCCGCACCACGGGTACTGATGTATCGCATTGACATCAAAAAGTCTCCGGCAAACGCCAGGGCGGATTCAACCGGTTGTTTCCCGCCTGGAACAGACAAATCGGATTACCACTGGGATCACGCAGCCTGGCCTCGCGCCATAACCAGCGCTCATCGGCAGGAACGGTGTCGAACGTCAATCCACCTGCCTTGAGTTGTTCGACCGTTGCGTCGAGCGCGTCGTTCTCAAAATAGACGACCGTCGATGCAGAGACGGGAGCGTTGCCCAGATGAATGGAAAAAGTACTGTCGCCTTCCGGGCACAAAAAGCGCATGTAGTGAGGGCTTTTTACGATAGGTTTAAGGCCAAGCATAACGTAGAAAACGTGTGCTGCTTCGATGTCATTGACGGTAACTGTAACCTGGTTGAGCCGCATTTCAGTTCAACTCCTCCAGACGAATACGCACTACTTTAGCCGCAATCGTGGGCAGCGACTCGATGCTCTTGATGGCGTTGTTTACGTTCGCCTCAATTGACCGGTGTGTGAGGATGATCACATCGACCAGATCCTCGCCCTCCTCGGCTTCTTTTTGCAGGATGGCATCAATTGAAATTGAGCCATCCGCCAGAATACGGGTGACGTCAGCCATCACGCCCGGTCTATCGTAGGCCCGCAAGCGCAGATAGCAGCCGGTCTCGACCTGTTCCATGCGCAAAATGGGCGTGTCGTGCAATTGATCGGGCTGGAAAGATAGATGTGGCACTCGATGTTCGGGGTCCGCCGTCATCATCCGCGCAACATCCACCAGATCAGCGATCACCGCACTCGCCGTCGCTTCACCGCCGGCGCCGCGCCCATAGTAAAGCGTGGCACCCACGGCGTCGCCCTTGACGAGGATGGCATTCATGACGCCTTCGACGTTGGCGATCAGTCGTTTTTCAGGAATCAGTGTCGGATGAACGCGCAACTCGATGCCCTCTCTGGCGCGGCGCGTGATACCGAGAAGCTTGATACGGTAGCCTAGTTGCTCTGCATATTTGATGTCTTTGTCGGTGAGATTGGAAATACCTTCGGTGAAAGCCTTGTCGAATTGTGGCGGCACGCCGAACGCAATTGCGGAAAGGATGGTCAGTTTGTGCGCCGCGTCCACACCTTCGACGTCGAACGTTGGGTCGGCTTCGGCGTAGCCTTTCGCCTGAGCTTCCTTCAATACGCTATCAAAACTGGCGCCGCGTGAACGCATTTCGGAAAGAATGAAGTTGGACGTGCCATTGATGATGCCGGCGATCCACTCGATGCGGTTTGCCGTCAGCCCTTCGCGAAGCGCCTTGATAATCGGTACACCGCCGGCCACAGCAGCCTCGAATGCGACCATGACGCGATTTTCCAGCGCGGCGGCAAAAATCTCGGTGCCATGCTTGGCAAGCAACGCCTTGTTAGCGGTCACCACGTGTTTACCGTTGGCGATTGCCTTGAGCACGAGTGCTTTGGTAAAAGTCTCGCCGCCGATCAATTCGCAGACAATGTCCACGTCTGGATGCACGACAACGGTATCAGCATCCGCAAGCAGTTCAATACCTTCCAGCGAGAAATTGCGCGTTTTGGTCACGTCACGCGCAGTCGCATGGGAAATTCGGATTTCGCGACCCGCGCGACGGGTAATTTCTTCCCGGTTTCGTCGCAATACTTCGATCGTGCCGGCGCCAACGGTGCCAAGTCCCAACAGCCCTACATTGATTGGTTTCATTTCTTGATCAGTTTTGAAAAGTGAAAAGCGGGAACCGTCAGGCCCTCGCGGAAATAAAATTTGTGTGCCTGCTCGCGTTGCGTGCCGGAATCCAGCGCAAGGCAGTCGCATTCGCGTTCTCTCGCCACCGCCTCCATATAGGCGATAAGCGCATGTCCGACGCCAGCGGACCGCATGGTTACATCGGTAATCAGGTCATCGCAGTACAACTCACGGCCACTATGGGTTTTTTCCACAATTCGAAACACGGCAATGCCGCAGACGTTTTCATCTCGAACGCATACAGCCATCTCGGCACCGCTGGCAAAAACCTGCTTCATACGCCGCACATAGTCCGCAGGCAATTGCGGCCGCAATTGTCGGTGCACCGCTTCTGACCGTTTCAACCATTCGAGTTCGACGATATCTTGGACGGCATTGGTGACCGGAATAATTTTCATGCTGGCATATAGAATTCGGAAGTCGGCGGAATGATAGCCGCGCCAATTACATCAGGCCGTCCTTCTTAAACATTTCTTTGATGCCGCGTACCGCTTGCCGCGTACGTTCGGTATTCTCGATCAGGGCAAAGCGCACGTGATCATCGCCATATTCGCCAAAGCCGATTCCCGGAGATACCGACACCTTCGCTTCGGCCAGCAGTTTCTTGGCAAATTCCAGCGAACCCATTTTTAGATAAGGCGGCGGTATCTTTGCCCAGATATACATCGATGCTTTCGGCTTGGTCGTCACCCACCCGGCTTCGGCCAGCCCTTTGTGCAAGACATCGCGACGGGTCTGGTACTCGGTGACCACTTCCTGCACACATTCCTGTGGTCCTTCCAATGCGGCGATGGCGGCAATCTGAATAGGCGTAAAGGTACCGTAGTCGTGATAGCCTTTTATTTTGGCCAGCGCTGCAACCAGCTCTTTGTTGCCAACCATAAAGCCAATGCGCCAGCCGGCCATGTTGTAACTCTTGGACATGGTGAAAAACTCGACAGCCACGTCACGCGCGCCGGGCACCTGCATGATTGACGGCGCTTTCCAGCCGTCAAACGTGATGTCCGCGTACGCCAGATCATGTACCACCAGTACATTGTTGGCTTTGGCCAGCGCGATGATACGTTCAAAGAAATCCAAGTCGACGCACATCGCAGTCGGATTGGATGGAAAGCCCAGGATCAGCATCTTGGGCTTGGGATACGTCTCCCGAATCGCACGCTCGGCTTCCTCGAAGAAGTCCACGCCTTCGGTCATGCGCACATGTTTGATCTGCGCACCGGCGATCACCGCGCCGTAAATGTGAATCGGATAACTAGGGTTCGGTACCAACACGGTATCGCCGCTATCCAGAGTGGCGAGCATCAGATGGGCGAGGCCCTCCTTGGAGCCGATGGTTACTATCGCCTCAGAGTCTGGATCAAACGCGACATCGAAGCGACGCTTGTACCAATCAGTGATTGCTCTTCGCAAACGAGGAATCCCTTTGGACACCGAATAACCATGGGTGTTGCGCCGCCTGGATGCTTCAACCAGTTTGTCAACGATATGTTGTGGCGTGGCGCCATCCGGATTGCCCATCGACATATCGATGATGTCCTCACCACGCCGGCGCGCCGCCATTTTCAGTTCTGCGGTAATATTGAACACGTAAGGAGGCAGGCGTTTGATGCGGGAGAATTCGTGATTCATGTTGGCTTTGATATTACCGAAGGGCTTAAGGCGGAAGACTTTTGAATCGCTATAATAATTAGCAACTTGCACAGTTATTGTGCGGCGCAATAACTTTATTCTAGCAAATCCCCATTCGACTCTCGTGAAACTACACCTGGACCCTACGATCGGCGCCAATGCAGTCTCCGGCTATGGCCAAAGCTACATCGCGATCAATGGCAACAATATCGGCAATGCTGTGATCGTAATGCCGGAAAAAGTAATCGACCCTTGGGTGACCGCTGTTTCTCCAGCGACAGTACAAACATTGTGCCTCGCCGACTTCGCCGACCTGCTGGCACTGAGACCCGAACTGGTGGTTTTCGGGTCGGGCGCCTTATTTCGCTTTCCCGAGCGCGCTATCATGGCCGCGTTTTCAAAAGCGCGAATTGGCTTCGAGGTTATGGATACGCCAGCAGCGTGCCGCACTTACAATGTGCTGATGAGCGAAGGGCGCCGAATTGCCGCCGCGTTGCTAGTCGGCTTTGGCTAGCGTGCGGCTTACAGATGCGATACACTGGATTTGGAATAAAAGCGTAGCATCACCGCGTGTTTATCGTGCGCAATCAGGCATGTAATTAGCACGCGAGAAGTCACCGACTGTGCATCGATACCCAGTTTCAATTGACACTCACCAGGAGCAACTCGCCATGAAGTTTTCCACACTCTCCAAATTGACAGCCGGCCTGCTGGCATCGACCTTTCTGACCGTTCCCGTCGTTGCACAGGAATTGGCTGGCACGCTGAAGAAAATCAAGGATTCCGGCACCATCACCCTCGGCGTTCGCGAGACCTCAATCCCTTTTTCGTATCTTGATGACAAGCAGAATGCGATCGGCTACTCGATCGATCTCTGCATGGCTATTGTCGAAGAAGTAAAAAAAGAACTGATGATGCCAACGTTGATGGTCAAGACCAATCCGGTGACATCGCAAACACGTATTCCGCTGATGGCTAATGGCACGATCGACATGGAGTGCGGCTCCACGACCAATAACTTGACGCGTCAGAAGCAAGTTGCCTTCGCCCCGGTGACATTCGTGACAGGCACGAAACTGCTGGTGAAGAAATCGTCCAAGATCAAGTCGTATAAAGATTTGAAAGGCAAAACCGTCGTCGTCACACAAGGCACCACCAACGAGCGCGTCATCAAGGCTCTGTCTGACAAGGAAAATCTGAACATCAAGTTCCTGAACGCCAAAGATCATGCCGAGTCGTTTCTGACCGTTGAATCCGGTCGTGCAGCAGCGTTCTCGATGGATGACGTGCTGCTCTACGGTCTGGTCGCCAAGGCTAAAAAGCCGAAGGATTTCGACGTGGTCGGCGATTACCTGTCGTATGACCCGTACGGCATTATGTTCAGGAAAAATGATGCTGACTTCGCCATCGTTGCCAACCGCGCGCTTGCCAACCTGATGCGCACCGGTGAAATCAACAAGATTTACGACAAATGGTTCGTCGGCAAACTGCCATCTGGTGAAACCATCGGCATGCCCATGAGCCCGCTGCTCAAAGTCGGCTTCCAACTCCAGGCTCTTCCGGAGTAAACAACACCCGAAGGGGAATCGAGTCGTCGATTCCCCTTTTTCATTAGGGGCCGGATCGTTCGACCAGTTGAGCGCATTGGTGGCCCTTTTGCCGGCGGTCATGCACTAGGCGATCAGCCACCATAAATACCGTCAAATCGCAGCGGGCGGCATTTCAGCGCCGCGCCTCGGGAGCGCAATATGGATTGGAAATTCCTGCTTGAGCAAGCGCCATCCGGCGGCATGACTTATCTTGGCTGGATGATGTCGGGGTTGATGTGGACGCTGCTGGTGTCGATGTCGGCCTGGATCATCGCGTTTGTGCTGGGTTCCGTCATTGGCGTGCTGCGAACTGTGCCATTAAAAATTCCCCGTCTCATTGCGACCACCTACGTCGAGATCTTTCGCAATATTCCGTTGCTGGTGCAGATGTTCCTTTGGTATTTTGTGATGCCGGAAGTTGTCCCGACTGAGTTGGGAGACTGGCTAAAGGGCACCTACCCTAATCTCGTCACCCTTCCCTTTGCTCAATTCAGCCTGTGGGAATTCACCGCAGCAGTCCTGTGTCTGGGGCTTTACACGGCGTCGCGCGTGGCCGAACAGGTACGCGCGGGCATCGAATCGCTGCCCAAGGGTCAAACCAATGCCGGCCTGGCGATGGGATTCACGCTGCCGCAGGTATACAGATTCGTCCTGTTGCCGATGGCTTTCCGGCTCATCATTCCGCCGATGACCTCCGAGTTTCTCACCATCTTCAAGAATTCATCTACCGCCTTGACCATCGGCATTTTGGAACTCACCGCGCAGAGCAGGCAAATTTCCGAGTACACGTTCCGTACTTTTGAATCGTTCTCGGTCGCCACGCTGATTTATATCGTCATTACCTTGACGGTGATCTTCATCATGCGCTTGGTGGAACACAAAGTCGCCGTCCCTGGATATGTCTCACAGGGAGGCCACTGATCATGATTGATTTCGATTTCAGCATCATCGTCAAGAACTTGCCGATTCTTTGGAGCGGCTTGTTGTTGTCGTTGCAATTGTTTGCCATCGCGCTCGCAGGCGGCATTTTCTTCGGTACCCTACTGGCCTTGGCGCGTCTGTCGAGTTTCAAGTTTCTTTCCTATCCGGCGGCAGGCTTCGTCAATCTGATTCGTTCGATCCCGTTCATCATGGCGATCTTCTGGTTCTATTTTCTGACGCCGGAACTGGTGCGCTGGCTGACCGGCCAGCAGGGCGAAGCAGTGGGTCCTTTTACCTCGGCCATCGTCGCCTTCATCATGGTGGAATCGGCCTACTACTCCGAGATTATCCGGGCAGGAATACAGTCGGTGCCTCGAGGTCAGCCCTGGGCTGCGTATGCGCTTGGGCTCAATTATTGGCGGGCGATGGGTTACGTGGTGTTGCCGCAAGCGTTTCGTAACATGATCCCCATTATGCTCACCCAGGCAATCATCCTGTTCCAAGATACGTCGCTGGTCTACGTAGTTGGCCTGAAAGATTTTCTGGGCGCCGCAAGCAAAGCGGGGCAGCTCAGCGGGCGCATCGTCGAGCTTTATATTTTTGTTGCCTTGGTGTTCCTGGTGATTTGTTTTGGCGCGTCAAAATTAGTAAAGGTCATTCAGGTTCATATGGACCCGACGCGACAGCGCGCGATAAAACAGGACGCTGCGCTCAATGGTTCAGGCATTGCCCCTGGTGGCGCGTAAGTCGCTGTAGCCATCGATAAATGGTTAGGTCACACTTGAAAACTTAAGGAAAAATGATGGCCATGATCGAAATCAAAGACGTCAGCAAGTGGTACGGCGAAAAGCAGGTGCTGATGGGTTGTACCACCAATGTAACCAAAGGCGAAGTCGTCGTGGTTTGCGGCCCATCCGGCTCAGGGAAGTCGACGCTGATCAAAACGGTGAACGGACTGGAGCCATTTCAAAAAGGGGAAATCCTGGTGGATGGCATTTCGGTGGGCGACAAAAAAGCCAACCTCGCAAAACTCCGCTCGCGGGTGGGAATGGTGTTTCAGAATTTCGAACTTTTTCCGCATATGAGCGTGACGCAGAATCTGGTGATGGCGCAGACGAAAGTGCTCGGTCGTTCGGAAGAAGCTGCCCGCGAGAAGGGCCTCAAATTACTCGACCGGGTTGGCCTAATCGAACACAAGGATAAATATCCGGCACAGCTTTCCGGCGGTCAGCAGCAGCGTGTGGCCATCGCCCGCGCCTTGTCGATGGAACCGATCGCCATGTTGTTCGACGAACCGACTTCGGCGCTGGATCCGGAAATGATCAATGAAGTTCTGGACGTCATGGTCGAGCTTGCCAAGGAAGGCATGACCATGATGGTCGTGACGCATGAGATGGGCTTCGCCAAGAAGGTCGCCGACCGCGTTATCTTCATGGAAAAAGGCGGCACAATTCTAGAAGACTGCACCAAAGACGATTTCTTCGGTTCGCCCCGTAAGCAGAGAACCCAGGATTTCCTTTCCAAAATTTTGCACAACTAGTTACACTTTTTCAAGCTGGAGCGGGGCTATGCGCTCCGTTTCTCGTTTGTGGAAAACGGTTTTCCGTTAACATGCAGTTTCACACTTGAGAAGAAGCAAAAAATGAATCGAAGTCTGCTCATGGTTTTGGGGGCATGCGGTCTGGTTGTCACCGCAGCCTGGTACTTTGTGCGCCCCGACGGAAGTGCTGACAGCATCGCTTCGGCTGCGGTAAAAACGGCAGCAACCAACGCGGGTCGGCCCGGCAGCGTGGCGACATTGCCCGACTTCGCAAACAAGGTGATTCGGGCCAGTGTTTCTAGCGGTGCACGCGCGGTTGTTCCGCTAAAAAGCGAGTTGGCAATTGAATTCGAAAAGGCGGTCCGTTTGAAGGCGTTTTATGACCGCTATATGGCCAACCCAGAAGGTGCCGACGCCGAAACGAAGTACTTTGCTGCCGTTGCCATTGAAACCTGTGTCGGCCGCGCGCGCGGCGCGCAGGGCCCTTCTGACGCTGATCGGGAGCGTTTCCAGAATCGCCTCAAACCAAATGACCCAAACAACGACAAACGCGTCGAAGCCTACAACCGCGTGACTGCTCTGTGCGACGGCTTCGCCAATACCAACGTTACCGCTGCCGATGCTGCGCGCCTGTACGCAGAAGCGGCCGCAGCGGGTAATCCTGGTGCCAAAGTCGCGGTCGCGGCGAATCAGTTCAACGATCAGGCACGGGCGTCGATGGCTCGCGGAATTGACGCGAGGCGATTGACCGAAGATCAGTTGGCATTGGTACGCGATGGTCTTGCCAGTGGCGACCCATTTGCAATTCAGCGCGCTGGCCAACTGCTCACCTGGAATTCAACGCAATTGGTAGACCGCCATCTCGGCGCAGGTGGAGACTCTTTCAATCCACGCGACTGGGGCGCCGCCTGGGCATTGGCCGCCTGTGACCGCGGTGCCAATTGTGGCGCTGATGCGACCAGGGTGCTCAATGGCTGTGCCTACCAAGGGGCATGCGGCTACGAAACACTTGAGGCGTACATGCAATTTAACGAACTGGCGCCAAACGTATATCTGGCCTCTCAGCAAAACCGCGCCACCATCCTTGATGCCATCGCCCAAGGCCGCTGGGATTGGCTCGGCATCGCCGCTGGTTCAGGTCGTGTCGTGACGGCGATCACGCCGATCGCCACGGCGCCGACAACCGGAACAAGACTGCCGAACAGTCGTCCGCCGGGGACCAAAACAGGCGGCTGATTTATCCGGCCCAAGCATGACTGTCGCTTGGGAAAATGATGAAGAACCTTTATTGGCGCGGGTTTCGGCAGGTAAATGTCACGTAAGCCGCGCCAGATAACGAGTTCGCTACATTAGCGCTCGTACATGCGCCACGGCGCTGCTTGCCAACGCACTCAAACTGTAGCCGCCTTCGAGCGCTGAAACGATGCGCCCTTCTGCATACCTGTCGGCGACCTCACGGATACGCTTCGTGATCCACACATAGTCATCTTCAACCAGTTCGAGATAAGCAAGTGGATCATCGGCGTGGGCATCGAAACCCGCAGAAATAATGATCAACTCTGGCTTGAAATCGTCCAGTGCCGGCAGCCAGGTTTTCTCGATCGCGGCGCGAAATGCTGGTCCTGCCGTGCGAGCCGGCAATGGGGTCGGAATGATATGACTGTTGCCGCTGTTGGCACCTGTCCCGGGATAATACGGATGTTGAAAACTCGAGCACAGCATGACCCGCTCGTTATCGGTAAAAATGTCCTCCGTGCCGTTGCCGTGGTGCACATCGAAATCGAGTATCGCCACTCGATCAAGGCCATACACTTGAAGCGCGTGAGCGGCACCGACCGCGACGTTGTTGAATATGCAGAATCCCATCGAGCGGTCGTAGGTCGCATGGTGTCCGCAGGGGCGGACTGCACAAAACGCATTCGCAACCTCGCCGGCCATCACCATTTCTATGCCCTTGACGACGGCACCTGAAGCCCGCTGGGCGGCAACGAGTGAATATGGATTCATCGAGGTATCCGGGTCTAATGCCAAGTAATCGTGCTGCGGTGCCGACGCAAATATCTCGTCGACGTAATGACGCGCGTGCGCTGCGGCGAGTTGCTCGCGACTGGCCAGAGGCGCTTCGACACGCTGTAATTGGGCCATCAGGCCGGATTGCACAAAGGCATCGTAGACCGCCTGCAACCGTGCCGGACACTCAGGATGATGTGGGCCCATTTCATGTTTGAGACAATCGGGATGGGTAATGAAAGCAGTCGTCATTTAGGTACGTTCGCCATTTACGTTTGAGTCTTGCGAGTATTGTGCAAGTACTTTGCAATATTACCTTTGAATTTTGCATCCGCGCTGGATGGCGTTTCGTAACTTGGTCCAGTTACCGTAAAATCCCCGCTTAACCTCAGGATTGTCCATGGCTGTTTCGCTCTTCGAAAAGCAACCGGTTCATCGCCCGCTAGCCGATGTGCTCGCGCGAGCCGGGGAAATCATTCTCGGCAAAGATCAACAGATCAAGATGGCGATGTGTTGCATTCTTGCGCGCGGACACCTGCTGATTGAGGACGTGCCCGGCGTGGGCAAAACGACACTTTCACACGTGCTGGCCAGTCTGCTGGGCCTGAACTATCAGCGCATTCAATTTACCAGCGACTTGTTGCCTGCGGATGTGGTCGGCGTATCCATATTTGATCGCGAATCGAGCACCTTTCGCTTTCATCCCGGACCGATATTCTCGCAGGTCATTTTGGCCGACGAAATCAATCGCGCTTCCCCCAAGGCGCAGAGCGCACTACTGGAGGCCATGGAAGAACATCAAGTGACGGCAGACGGCGAAACCATGAAACTGCCCGAGCCGTTTTTTGTCATCGCAACTCAAAACCCGTCGCACCAGATTGGCACCTTCCCATTGCCGGAATCACAGTTGGATCGTTTTTTGATGCGGATCAAGCTTGGTTATCCTGACAAAGCGGCGGAAAGAGCATTGCTAAAGGGTGAAGACCGTAGAGCGTTGATTGCTCGAATCACCACCGCCATGTCTGCTGAAGAACTGACGGCACTGCAGAAAGACGTTACCAAAGTTTTTGTCTCCGACGCGCTGGTCGATTATGTACAGGCACTAATCTTGCATACACGCGATTCGGCACGTTTTGAGATGGGGCTTTCGCCTCGCGCGGGTCTAGCACTCATGAGGGCTGCACAATCATGGGCGCTCATGTCTGGCCGAAATCAGGTGTTGCCTGAGGACGTGCAAACCGTGGCACCCTCAGTGGTTGGCCATCGCCTGCGGCCGATTGCCAATGGCGAAAACAAGATTCTGGATCCTGCCCAGGAGCTCATTCGTTCGGTGGCAATTCCGTGACAAACCTGTTCGCGCCTTCGTATTTGTTATGCACTTCCTGGGAGAAGAAATTGAAAAAAATCAAGATGCGGTCCGCGATAGCGATTTGCTTTGCGGCGGCGGCTGTTGCGGTGCCTTTCACGGCTACTGCGCAAAATTACAAGTGCAAAGGGTCGGATGGAAAGATCGAATATAGCGACCGGCCCTGTGATACAAACAAGGAATCGCTTAACCAACCACGCACGCCCGGCGGCGTTGTTTCCGCGCCAACTGTGTCGCCGATCGCAAAACTCGAAAGTCTGTTTGCCGACTACGAGCCGCGGCTGTGCGAACGGGAGAAACTGGCCACCGAGGTCGACATGGCCCAGCGCAGTGGGGCACTCAAGTCCACAGAAGCAGTTTGGACGCCCAAGCAGGAGCGCCTCAGTTTTCTCAATGACACGCTGATCGAATTTCAGGACAAGGCGGGAAGGATCACCCAGGGTACCGGGTCTGATAGCAAAGAAATGATGGCGGTTCGCAAGTTTCAGCGCAAACTCAAGGAATGCGGCGACATAAAAAAATAGTCGCAGAAATTGACGCCGATTTAGATGCTTGCCAGCCTGTCATTTGATCTGCGCCAACGCATTTCCGACTGGATTTTTCGCGCACGATTTCCCGAGAATCCACCGGTCGTATTGGTTCAACGACGTATTTTTATCCTGCCCTCGCGCACCGGCTACTTCTTCGCCGTTGTGCTGGTATTGCTGCTCATTGCTTCGATCAATTACGGCTTGTCGCTCGGATATCTGTTGACGTTCCTGTTGGCGGGCTTGGGTGGCATCGCCATGCTGCACACTTTTCGCAACCTTCTACGGCTGTCTATCACTCCCGGCAAGATCGAGCCGGTGTTTGCGGGTGAAACGGCGCAATTCTCCATCGTGCTCAATAATCCAACGCTCCCCCGCTACGCGATTGGTATCAAGCGCACTCAAATCCAATATGCTGAGCCGGCGTTCGATGACATAAATGAAGCAACGACGGCAACTTTTCATGTTCCCGTGATGGCGACGACGCGTGGCTACCTCAAGTGCGGACGGCTTGAAGTCTTTACCGAGTACCCGGTAGGATTATTTCACGCTTGGTCATATGTCGACTTCGGCATGACGGGACTGGTGTATCCAAAACCTGACCCCGGCGCGGGTGCATTACCGCTGGACATGCGTGGCAAAGGAGAAGGCAATGTGCCGGTGCGCGGAGATGAAGAGTTCCAGTCTTTGCGCGCCTATAAAGCTGGCGACACGCCCCGGCAAATAGCCTGGAAAGCGCTCGCGCGCGGTCAGGGGTTGTTGGTAAAGGAATTTGGTTCTACCGCCAGCGCCGATCTTTGGCTAGATTACGATGCGCTGCAAGGGTTGTCGATGGAGCAGCGACTTGGTCGGCTTACCTGGTGGGTATTGGAAGCGGAACGCATTCAGATGCCATACGGCCTGAAACTGGCCGGACGCAATTTCCGGCCTTCTCTTGGTCCCAAACATCGCGATGAATGCCTGCATGCGCTGGCACTATGCGGTTTGGAAACTTGAACAGGCTCCCCGACACTAACCGGCTATGCTGAACCAAAGTGCACTGACACTCGCCAATATCACCTGGCTGCTTGCCGGCATGGGGTTCGTCATCGCGCCGCATACGCTGCGCTTGCCACTTTGGGTGACCAGCGTATGCATTGCGGCCGGTTTCTGGCGCTGGTGGATCGCACGGCATGCATTGCGCGTGCCGCAATGGTGGCTGATGGGATTGATCGCCATTGCAGTTTCTGTCGGCGCCAGAGTGGAATACGGGCGGTGGTTCGGGCGCGAGGTCGGCGTTGCACTGTTGATCATCATGCTTTGCCTGAAAGTACTGGAAATGCGCATGAAACGGGACGCCATGATTCCGATTTTCATGGGGTTTTTTCTTGCGATCACCAATTTCATGTATTCGCAGACCATCCTCATGGGCCTATACATGTTCGGCTGCGTATGGATTCTGGTTGCGGTACTGATTGGCTTCAATCGTATCAATACCGAAGCAACGCTGAAGCAGCGCCTGATCCCGGCCGGCTGGTTGCTGTTGCAGGCGATCCCGATGATGCTGGTGCTGTTCTTCCTGTTTCCACGCATTTCGGGCGCGCTATGGAGCATGCCTCAGGATGAGCGTTCGCAGACCGGGCTATCGGACAACATGTCGCCGGGCGATATTAGCAAGCTGTCGGTATCGGAAGCAGTCGCGTTTCGCGTTGAATTTGACGGCCCTGTACCGCAAACCGAAGATCTCTACTGGCGCGGCCCCGTACTCGGCGAGCAGGACGGGCGCACCTGGCGGATGTATACGGAGCCGCAACGGAGCAAACTTGACTTCGTGCCGCAGGGACCCCCCGTACACTACAAAGTTACGCTACAGCCACACAACAAGCTCTGGTTGTTCGCGCTCGATCTACCGATTGCGCCCCCAGAAGATGCTGGCTTTCTGGCCGATTACCAGTTGCGCGCCAAATCACCGGTAACTGGCCTCAAAGCCTACGAGATTACCTCGCATCTGCGCTATGCAGCCGGCGTGAAGCTCGGCGCCAAGGAATTACAGCCCTATCTTGATTTCGACGCGCGACTCAATCCCCGTGCCATCGCCTATGGAAAGAAACTCCGCGAAGAAAATCCTGACCCAAAGGTGTTGGTCGAAACACTGATGGCGCGTTACAACAAGGAATTCGAATACACGCTGGAGCCGCCACGACTGGGCGCAAATCCGGTGGACGAGTTCTTCTTCGACACGAAGAAAGGCTTTTGCGAGCACTACGCTGGCAGCTTCGTGTTGCTATTGCGCGCGGCCGGAATTCCTGCTCGAGTCGTCACCGGCTACCAGGGCGGTGAAGTCAACCCGATCACCCGCCAGCTGGTAGTACGGCAGGCCGAAGCGCATGCCTGGTCTGAAGTCTGGTTCGCCGATCTGGGCTGGGTTCGTGTCGACCCCACTTTTGCAGTGTCGCCGCTGCGCATTAATCGTGGCATGGCAGAAACGTTTGGGCCGATCGGCGTGATGAACAACCTCATCGATGCCGACAAACTAGGCATCCTGCGGCAAATCAGTTTCTCGTGGGACGCGATAAATACGCAGTGGAATCGCTGGGTCGTCGGATTCAGTCAGGATAAGCAAAAAGACTTGCTTGAAGGACTGGGAATGCGTGACGCTGATTGGCGGTCGATGGCAGTGTGGATGATTATTGCCGTGATCTCGACCGGCGGCGCCGCTGGCCTGTTTCTCTACGTACGCGCTTTGCAGACGCGCAAGGAACCCGTCGTGGCCGCCTTTGACCGTTTATGCGGAAAGCTGGCCAAAACCGGCATCGTACGGGCACCACACGAGGGACCCGTGGATTATTTGAATCGCCTGCACGCTTTGCAACCAGCCATCGCGAAGACGGTCGAGCCGCTATTTGCAACGTATTTGGCGTTACGTTATTCCAGCGCAAGCGTTGATCAAGTTTCCCGCACGAGAAATTTCACCTGGCGTGTGCTGCACTTTCGTGCCCGCTAGAAGTTGCGTTCGCGGCCACTTGCTGGCCTCAAATGATTCCCGCAGATTTTTATCAAGTCCTGTGCCGACAAGCACTTGGCAGAGAATCCTCGAATACGGTCTAATATTACGAATATCGCGTTTGAACTCAAAAAACAAAGAGATGAGGAGATTTCAATGGACCGCCCCAGCTTCCTTGAAGAAGACGTAGACCCGCAGGAAACACGGGAGTGGATCGCGGCACTCGACGGTGTGTTGGAGGCAGAAGGCCCGGCGCGCGCGCACTTTTTGCTCGAGCAGCTCATCGAAAAAGCACGCCGTTCAGGCGCTTACCTTCCCTACTCCGCAAATACCGCGTACATCAATTCCATTCCGCCGCACGCAGAAGATGCCTTGCCCGGCGACCAGGAAATGGAGCACCGCATTCGCTCGCTGATTCGTTGGAATGCGCTCGCGCTGGTGTTGCGCGCCAATAAGGAAAGCTCGGAGCTGGGCGGTCATATCGCCAGTTATCAATCGGCTTCGACGCTTTACGATATCGGCTTTGACCACTTCTGGCATGCGCCCAACGCCACGCACGGTGGCGATCTGGTGTTCATGCAAGGTCACTCCTCGCCCGGTGTTTATGCACGCGCTTTTCTTGAGGGTCGCTTCACCGAAGACCAGTTGCTGAAGTATCGCCGGGAAGTCGATGGCGATGGCATTTCCAGCTATCCCCATCCCTGGCTGATGCCCGATTTCTGGCAATTTCCGACGGTGTCCATGGGCCTCGGTCCGATTCAGGCGATCTATCAGGCGCGCTTCATGAAGTACTTGCACAACCGCGGCATCGTCAATACCGAAGGCCGCAAGGTTTGGGCCTTCATGGGGGACGGTGAAATGGACGAGCCCGAATCACTGGGTGCCATCGCGCTGGCGTCACGCGAAGGTCTGGACAATCTCATTTTCGTCGTCAACTGCAATCTACAACGCCTCGATGGCCCGGTGCGCGGCACCGGCAAGATCATTCAGGAACTCGAGGCCGATTTCCGTGGCTCGGGATGGAATGTTATCAAATCGATCTGGGGACGTTATTGGGATCCGTTGCTCGCCAAGGACACCGATGGCCTGCTGCAACGCCGGATGATGGAAGCGCTCGATGGCGAATATCAGAACTACAAGGCGCGCGATGGTGCCTATGTGCGCAAACATTTTTTCGGCAAATATCCGGAATTGGAAAAAATGGTCGCGTCGATGTCGGATGACGACATCTGGCGCTTGAATCGTGGCGGACACGACCCGTACAAGGTGTTCGCGGCGTATTCTGCCGCAGTGAATCACAAAGGCCAGCCCACCGTCATTCTCGCCAAGACCGTAAAGGGCTATGGCATGGGTAAGGCGGGTGAAGGCCAGAACATCACCCACCAACAGAAAAAAATGGATGTGGCGTCACTGAAACAATTCCGTGATCGCTTCAACATCCCCATCGCTGACGATATCATCGCAGACATTCCGTTTTACAAACCCGCCGACGATTCACCAGAAATCAACTACCTGAAAGCCGCGCGCGAAAAACTCGGCGGCTCGTTTCCGGTGCGGCATCACAACATTCCAGCGCTGAAGGTTCCGGAGCTGTTGATGTTCGACGCGCTGCTAAAAAGCACCGAAGAGCGCGAAATTTCCACCACCATGGCGTTTGTGCGCGCGCTAAGCGCACTGCTGCGCGACAAGGAACTCGGACCGCGCGTCGTACCGATTGTGGCCGATGAATCGCGTACCTTCGGCATGGAAGGCATGTTCCGTCAGTTGGGTATCTACTCCTCCGTTGGCCAACTCTATGAGCCGGTGGATTCGGGCGAATTGATGTTCTACAAAGAGGACAAGGCAGGCCAGATTTTGCAGGAAGGCATCAACGAAGCCGGTGCGTTTTGCTCGTGGATGGCGGCCGGCACCAGCTACGCCAATCACGGCCAACACATGATTCCGTTCTTCATTTTCTATTCGATGTTCGGCTTTCAACGCGTAGGCGATCTGGCCTGGGCGGCGGGCGACATGCAGGCGCGTGGCTTTTTGCTGGGCGGCACCTCGGGCCGGACCACGCTCAACGGCGAAGGCTTGCAGCACGAGGACGGTCATAGCCACTTGATGTCGGCGACCATACCCAACTGCATCTCCTATGATCCGACCTTCAGCTACGAACTCGCCGTCATCATGCACGACGGGCTGAAACGCATGTACGAGAAGATGGAACACATCTACTACTACATCACCGTGATGAATGAAAACTACACGCACCCGGCAATGCCGAAAGGTGTCGAGGCGGATATTCTTAAGGGCATGTACCTGTTCCGCGAAGGTCCGGACGTCAAAAAGCCGCGCGTTCAATTGATGGGCTCGGGAAGCATCTTCCGCGAAGTGATCGCCGCGTCAGAATTACTCGAACTCGATTGGGGCGTGGTATCAGACGTTTGGAGCTGTACGTCATTTACCGAATTGCGCCGCGACGGCATGGCCGCAGAACGCCTGAACTTGTTGAACCCGGAAGCGGTTCCACAGCAATCGCACGTTGCCAAGCTGCTCAAGGGTCGCAAGGGTCCGGCCATCGCGTCTACCGATTACATGCGCTCTTTCGCTGACCAGATTCGGCCTTACATTAGCGAACGTAAATACACCGTGCTTGGCACCGATGGATACGGCCGCTCGGACACGCGCAAGCAGTTGCGCAAGTTCTTTGAAGTCAATCGTTACTACGTCACGATCGCGGCGCTTAAAACGTTGGCCGACGATGGGCAGATTCAGGCGAAGGTGGTATCGGATGCGATCAAGAAATATGGCATCGATACGACCAAGCCTGCACCTTGGACGGTTTAAACAATTGCACGCCCAGCCGCAGGTCTTGCTGGCATCCATAAGAAATAAAAAGGAGCATTTGCGTGGCAAATCTCGTTGAAGTAAAGGTTCCCGATATCGGTGATTTCACCGATATACCCGTGATAGAAATTCTCGTCAAGGCTGGCGATACGGTAAAGAAGGAAGACTCGCTCGTCTCGCTTGAAAGCGATAAGGCGACCATGGAAGTTCCCTCGACACATGCGGGTGTGGTGAAGGAGGTCAAGGTCAAACTTGGTGACAAGGTGTCAATGGGGAGTTTGGTGTTGCTGCTGGAGGAAAGTGCGGGTGGCGACGTTGTTTCCGCGCCTCATCCCTCGCCCTTGCCCGCTCCCCAGGGCGAGCGAACAAAACTCCAGACGCTAGCAGTTGCGCGGCCTGCAGAGCCTGCACCGGCGAAAGCCCCACCAGCATTGGCTCCCAGCCCGGCACCGGTTGCAGCTGCAACTGGTCATGGTGTCGTTACCGCAAGCGTGCATGCAAGCCCGTCAATACGCAAACTCGCGCGCGCGTTCGGTGTCGACCTCACCAAGGTCAAAGGCTCGGGAAATAAGGGCCGCATCAACGAAGATGATGTGAAGGGATTTGTCAAAATCGAATTGGCGAAACCTGCGGGTAGTGCGTCGACAGGCGGCTCGTTCACCTTCCCGACCATGCCGCCGGTGGACTTCACCAAGTTCGGCGCGATTGAAACGCGCGCGTTGTCGCGCATCAAAAAATTGTCGGGCAATAATCTCGCCCGTAACTGGATGATGATTCCGCACGTCACCCAGCAGGACGAGGCAGACATCACCGATGTCGAGGCTTTCCGCGTCAAGACCAATGAGGAAATTGCCAAGTCGGGCATCAAGGTCACGATGCTGGCGTTTTTGATCAAGGCCAGTGTGGCGGCGCTGAAAAAATTCCCCGAGTTCAATGCCTCGCTCGAGCCCAGCGGCGAAAACCTGATCCTCAAGAAGTATTTCAATATCGGTTTCGCTGCCGACACGCCAAATGGCCTGGTGGTGCCAGTCATCAAAAATGCTGACCAAAAATCCATCCTCGACATCGCCAAGGAGATGTCCGAGCTTTCTATCAAGGCGCGCGAGGGCAAACTTTCTCCGACCGAAATGCAGGGTGGTTGCTTCTCGATATCCTCGCTAGGTGGCATTGGCGGCACGTTCTTTACGCCAATCATCAATGCGCCGGAAGTCGCCATTCTGGGAGTTTCCAAGTCGGCGATGAAGCCGGTCTGGAACGGGAAGGAGTTTCAACCGCGCCTGATCCTGCCGATGTCGCTTTCCTACGATCACCGCGTCGTCGATGGCGCCTTGGGTGCGCGCTTCTCGACCTATTTGGCGAGTCTCATGTCCGACATTCGCAAACTCGTGTTGTAAGGGACGGACATGGCAAATCTGATCGACGTAAAAGTCCCTGATATTGGCGATTTCACCGACATCGCGGTTATCGAAATCCTCGTCAAGCCGGGCGACAGCATAAAGAAGGAAGATTCGCTTATTGCGCTGGAGAGTGACAAGGCAACGATGGAGGTACCTTCAACACATGCAGGTGTGGTGAAAGAGGTGAAAGTAAAGATTGGCGACAAGGTGTCGATGGGGAGTTTGGTGCTGACGTTGGAGGTAGCAGATATTGCGGTCGCTTCTCCCTCACCTGCGGTGCGCGCTGACCCAAAGGCGGGTCAGCCGTTCGATGAGCGGCAAGCAGGCTTGCCGAAACCCTCATCTCACCCCCAGCCCTCTCCCAAGGGAGAGGGAGTTATAGTCGCTGCCACACCGGTTGCCGCCACTTCTGTATTTGCCCCCTCTCCCTCGGGAGAGGGCAGGGGTGAGGGGCAGCCGGCAAAATACACCGGCATCGTAGATATCACCTGCGAAATGGTCGTCCTCGGCTCCGGCCCTGGCGGCTATTCCGCTGCATTCCGCGCTGCCGACCTGGGCATGAAGACTGTCATCGTTGAACGTTACGCCCAACTCGGCGGCGTTTGCCTGAATGTCGGTTGCATCCCCTCCAAAGCGCTGCTGCATGTCGCTGCCGTCGCGGATGAAACGGCAGCCCTCGCCGCCCACGGCATCACTTTCGGCAAACCTGAAATCGATCTAGGCAAATTGCGCGGCTGGAAAGACAAAGTTGTCGGCAAGCTCACGGGCGGGCTCGGCGGCATGGCCAAGATGCGCAAAGTCGACGTCGTGCGCGGTGTCGGTCAGTTTCTCGACGCCAATCATTTGGTTGTGGAAATCACCAACGGCTCGGCCCAAGAAAAAACCGGTGAAAAGAAAGTTATCCGCTTCGAGAAAGCCATCATCGCTGCGGGCTCACAGGTCATGCGCCTGCCTTTCATTCCTGACGATCCGCGCATTGTGGATTCGACCGGCGCGCTGGCACTTAAGGAGATTCCAAAAAAATTGCTGGTGATCGGGGGCGGCATCATCGGGCTGGAAATGGGCACGGTCTATTCGACGCTGGGCTCGCGCCTGGACGTGGTCGAAATGCTGGACGGTTTGATGCCGGGCGCTGATCGCGACCTCGTCAAAGTCTGGCAAAAAATGAACGAGAAGCGCTTCGACAACATCATGCTCAAGACCAAGACGGTGGGCGTGGAGGCGAAACCAGATGGCATCTACGTGACGTTCGAAGGAGAAAATGCGCCGAAGGAACCTGTGCGCTATGACATGACACTGATGAGCGTGGGCCGTTCACCCAATGGCAAGAAAATCAGTGCGGATAAAGCCGGTGTTGCGGTTACCGATCGTGGCTTTATCAACGTCGACTCGCAAATGCGCACCAACGTGCCGCACATTTTCGCCATCGGCGATATCGTCGGCCAGCCGATGCTCGCTCACAAAGCGGTGCACGAGGGGCACGTCGCTGCGGAAGCCGCCGCCGGGCAGAAATCGCACTTCGATGCGCGGGTGATTCCTAGTGTTGCCTATACCGATCCCGAAGTGGCATGGGTGGGTGAAACCGAAGACAGCGCAAAGGCGAAGGGAATTCGCTTCGGCAAGAGCGTATTCCCGTGGGCAGCTTCTGGACGTGCAATTGCTAACGGACGCGACGAAGGATTTACCAAACTCATCGTTGATTCTGAGACACACCGAGTGATTGGCGGCGGCATCGTCGGAACGCACGCAGGCGACCTGATCAGCGAGATCGCGCTAGCAATCGAAATGGGCTGTGACCCGACAGATATTGGCAAGACCATTCACCCGCATCCGACACTAGGTGAATCCATCGGTATGGCAGCTGAAGTGTTTGAAGGCGTTTGTACCGACCTGCCACCGCATAAAAAATAGCCTGCATAAACGAGACAAACACAAGCATTGGTGAGACTTCTGAACGCTTTTTGCCTGGAACGCCGCGCCAGTTGGCGTTTCCGCTTTTTATCGAATCGAAATCGGTTTAGCCAACCCGTAATCGTTTCATACCAGCAACATGCACGGGGGTTTTTTCAATTCGCACATACAATATCCGCATGTCACACTCACTATTTTTCCGTTTGGCCAGCATCGCCGTCATGTTGGCAATCTGGATACTCTCGTTCCTTCCGGGTAGCGCCATGCCAAACGTACCGGGAACCGATAAATTACATCATGCCCTCGCCTATTTCGCGCTGATGTTCTGCTGGGGGCAATGGTTCATTCGCACGCTTCCTAGATTGAAACTCGCCATCGCGTTCGTCGTCATGGGCGCGTTGATCGAGTGCGTGCAAGGCATGACCACTTACCGCAGCTTCGAGTGGCTCGACATGTTGGCCGACGCCATTGGCGTTGCCCTCGCGTGGATCGTGGTGACGGTGCAACTAGCCGTCCAGCGTCGATTCTCGCCGCAAGCCGCGTCGGCTCGTCCTCCCGACTAGCGCTCGTGCGCACGGAACTTGACCATCTCGTGCTGGGAACATCCGACCTTGCCAAAGGTTCCGCTTGGTTGGAACGCTATTTTGGTGCGACGCTCTCGGCAGTCGGCAAGCATACGCGTATGGGCACGCACAATCGCCTGCTTTCGCTGGGGCCAGGCTGCTATCTGGAATTGATCGCCGTCGATCCAGTAGGCCAGACGCCTTTCATGAAGCGCTGGTTTGGACTGGACACGGCCGATGTTCAGGAACGAATAGCCTTACGGCCACGGCTGTTGGGCTGGGTGGCGCGCACTACCGAAATAGACGCGCTGACGACGCGCACCGGTGGTTTGCTCGGCGGTGTACACCGAATGGAGCGCGGCGACTTCAGTTGGAGAATCACTGTTCCCGACGACGGATATCCGGTCGAAGCGGGTCTCATCCCGTCGCTAATACAGTGGGATTGCCCGGTGCATCCCAGCGAGCGCCTCGCAGATTCAGGTTGCCGCTTCGAATGGATGGAAGCCGCACACCCCAATCCCGGCAAAGTGGCCTATCTGCTCAACGAACTTGATGTAGAAGACGCGATGAAGCTGACACCCACTCCGCCGTACTCGGGGATGACGATGTGTGCCTATGTTCGAACGCCGGACGGACTGAAGACACTGATGTCGTAAGCCCGTTCAAGTGATTTTTCTTGATCAGATACAATCCGTCCAATGAAAACCATTCTCAAGAAAATTGCCTGGGTGCTCGTGGTATTGATCGCCATTGCCGGATTTATCGTGGCCATCGAATATTTCGGAGGACAACCCATGGAACTCTTTAGCGGTTCGCGCCCAACCAATCTGGGATTCAATGCGGGCAAATTTGCGCCGCCTGGATGGAAACCCAATTCTGTTTCCTCGACCGTGGACAGAAGCGACGAAAAACATTACATCACGCCGCTAGGCTATAGCGGCGTGGGTAGTGATGCCTGGAACAAGCTGGCGGCTGTCATCAAAGGTATTCCACGCGTAACCGTAGTCACTACAAACGCCAACTATATTTACGCCGAATTCAAGAGCGCAGGAATGGGTTACGTCGACGATGTCGAATTTGCGCTCGACGAAAAGTCCAGCGTCATTCAGGTGCGGTCAGCGTCGCGTCTCGGCATTCGCGATTTTGATGTAAACCGCAATCGAGTCGAGGCAATACGTGTGCAGTTTGGCAAATAAGTCTGTCGTCACGACCGTGGTGTGGCAAGCTTGCAAGAGTTGGGTCGCGCGACCGGTGTAACCTACAATCCCAGATAAATTAAAATTACAACTGCTTTAGCGGACAGCGCATGGGTATCCATAAGATTGAAGTTGCACGGGGGATTCAATGGGTAGAGATTCCGGAGGCTAACCTTCGCATATTGTGCGGATGCCCGGCAGACGCGGTCAAGCACCTGATCAAGCGCGGCCTGATACTACCCAAGCAATTCAAAGGCGTTGCCAGTGAAACTGGTCCCAATGCGTTGCTGCTTTCCGATTTGTCCTTACAAAACGGGGAATTTGCCAATCTTGCAGAATTCCCGATTCTGCAAATGCTCTACAAGCAGGGCTTGATCTTGCCGGGTCACCCCAATAATGTTGGCAACAAGCCTTTACTGATTGGCTCGGCCGAGCAGGTGGACTCTCAACTGCGATACATCTATCGCGGTAATTACGGGCTGGTTTCGCGCGAAGAAATTATCGAGACGGGTGTATCGGCAGAACAAGCCGACGAAATGATGCGTATCAAACTCAAGTTCGCGTTTGGCAGCATCCGGCCAACCAGCGATTTTGTCGACGCGCGCGTGGTGGGCGACGGCGCGGTAGTGATCGCCGATGGCGTTACACTGTGCCGTCTGGCGCCAAATGTGTTCGAGTTTGCCTACCACGGCGAAACCATTCAAGTTGACCTTAACCTGAAGCCCGGCGAAGTCTACGAGTGCGCATATCCACTGGGTTATCGCCGGTTCGAACCGGAATACTTCGCCATCATTCACACCGGCGAAGGCGATGGCTGGGACGTCAATCGTCCTTGTATGTCGAGCATCATTACCTATCAGGGGCGAATTTTTCTGATCGATGCGGGGCCCAATCTGGCGACCTCGATGGCGGCTATCGGTATCGGCATCGATCAAGTCGATGGCATTTTTCATACGCACGCGCACGATGACCATTTTGCCGGGTTGACGACATTGATGCGGGCCGGGCGGCGAATCAGCTACTTCGCGACACCGCTGGTGCGCTCATCGGTGGCCAAGAAGCTGGCGGCACTGATGGGCGTAGAGGAAGAACAGTTTGCAGATTACTTTGACATCCGGGATCTGACCGTCGATACCTGGAACAATGTCGAGGGCCTGGAAGTCATGCCGGTCTATTCGCCGCACCCGGTCGAAACCAATATCTATATGTTTCGTGCACTTTGGGGCGACAGCTATCGCACCTACGGACATTTCGCCGACATTGTATCGCTGGATGTGCTTCAGGAAATGGTCACTGACAAGAAAGATGTACCGGGACTTGATCAGGCAGCATTCGAGCGCACGCGTCAGTCCTATCTGGTTCCAGTCGACCTGAAAAAAGTCGATGTTGGCGGCAACATGATTCACGGCAGCGCCAAAGACTTTCGGGATGACACTTCCAAGCGGATACTCCTGGCCCACCGCGCGGGCGACTTGACGTCGGAAGAGAAGGAAATCGGCTCGAGCGCGGCGTTTGGCGCCGTCGACATCCTGGTCGCGGGTCAATCCGAACAGTTGCGCCACCACGCATTCAGCTATTTGGCGACGCATCTGCCCGGTATGCCGCTACATGATTTAAGGCTGTTGGTGAATCACCCGATGACGGAAATCAATCCGGGTGCCATCATCTTGAAGGAAGGGGAGACGCCGGAAGACGTGGTATTGCTTGTTAGTGGAAGGGTCGAAAAGATCCGTACCCGGGACAATATTTTCGGCAGTATGTCTGCGGGCTCCTTTATCGGCGTCGGTTCAGTACTCGACAATCGGCCATCGCACAACACCTACCGGGCATGCTCGTTTTTGCGCGTAATCCGTCTGCCCGGCGGCGTGTATGCCGAAGTCATCCGGCGCAATGGACTGCTGGACCTGATGCGGCGAACGGCCAAGTTGCGCGCCTTTCTCGATTCCACCCCCTTGTTCAGTGAAGGCCTTCCCGCAACGGCCCTGCGACGTATCGTCGAGACAGTCAAAGAGCGACAATTCAAACCAGGTGAATCGATCACCGGCGAGGATTTGCAGTCGATCAACATCTTGCGCTCCGGTCTGATCGAGCGAGTGGTTGGAACAAACGTCCTTGATGTATTGACGGAAGTACGGCGCGTTGAACGACGCCTAAACCATGAACGCGTGGTTGGAACAAAGGTCCTTGATGTATTGACGGAGCATGCCTCTTTTGGTGAGGAGGGCGCTATTTTCAAAGTGCCTTATCTATCCCACTTGCGTGTACGTGAAGAAACATCCGTGTTTCAAATACCGGGCGAAATTTTGCGCCATGTACCGCTGTTGCACTGGAAGCTTTTCGAGAGCTATCAACACCGCGTTGCACGGGTAATTTACAGCGACGATCCCACAGTTGTGTTTGTCTGGCGCGATACGTTTTCCAGTCAGATCGCGGAAATTGATATGCGAAATCAGCGCCTGATTCAGTTCGCCAATACCATTTTGGCGAGCCTGTCCGGACGCGCAGACGGGGCGGTGTTGACGGATTCGTTTAATGAAATGGTCAGTTTTGCCCAGGACCATTTTGCCGTTGAAGAAAAACTGCTGGCGCAGCACAAGTATCCTGATGCCAGGAACAGGATTAAGAAGCATCAGGAATTGATGGGGCAGCTGACCGACTATCAGCAGCAGGTGCTACGCGGCGTCATACCTGACAGAGCCAGCTTTCAACATTTTTTCGAATCCTGGATGGTACGGCACATACTGAAAAATGATCGCAAAGTCGATGAGTTCCTGAGCAGCAAGGGTGTTCGCTGACTCGGGAGCCAGTTTACGTGTGACGCCTTGAATAGACGACAGGCCTTGGAGGCAAACAATGGGAATATTTTCAGGTACCCGCCCCGCAAACCTGGGCTACTCTGCAGGCAAATTTGCGTCACCAACATGGAAACCGAATATGGTTTCCTCCACCGCTGAACAAAACGACAAGCACCATATTGATCCGCTACCGTTTACCGGACCCGCGTCCACGGCGTGGAAAAAACTCCGCGAAATTGTCGCATCATCCAAACGCGCCTCCATCATTACCGACAACGAATTCTATCTTTGTGCGGAATTCAGTTCAGGGCTGTTTGGATTCGTCGACGATGTTGAGTTTGCGATAGACGAAAAAGCCAGCGTTATACACGCGCGTTCCAGTTCTCGTTTGGGGATCGATGACCTGGGTGTCAATCGAAAGCGTATCGAGACAATTCGCCGGGAACTTTTAGAGGGTTAGCAGAACCAGCAAGGCTCTCACTTGCGTCTTAAGGCAGCAACGCCATCGTCACCAATGCCATCGCCGCGATCACGGCCTGCCGGTCCGCATTGAAAAATACTTTCGGCGATGCTTCTGCGTCGATGATTCCGATTACCTTGCCATCGGCTGCGCCAAAAATCGGCACACAGATTTCCGATTGGACCGCGTCGTCGCAAACGTAAAATCCACCGCCATCGGCAGTGTACGCTGCAACGTCATCGATCAACGTTGCCTGCCCTGACAAGCCTACCGTACTGTTGGTACTGCCGCTCGCAAATTCAGCGTTCAACGGGAACTCCGCACGGCTGGGCCGACCGCGATAAGCCAGCTTGACCAGTACTTCATTTCCGACCGGATTGATGCGGCGCTGGTAGATTCCCACCCAGTCGGCACCGGTCAGCATGGCCGCCCGGGTGACCATGATATTCAGCAATTTCAGTTTACGGGTGTTTTCTTCGGTCTCGCCGCCAACAATGCGTGAAAGATCATATGGTGCCGGGTCCATCTCATTGATCAGCGAACACGAACCATCTTCCGATATCAGCGGTACTTCATACCGATAAAGCGCATCGTTTGAAACCTCCATCGGCGTACCTAGCTGCGCGATGAAATCATGAATGATTTTCTCAATAACCGGCGTGTGGTCAGCCAGCGTATCAAGGCCACTGGCAAACAGGTAGCGCTGAATATTTTCTGCGGCACTCATCCGCCATGTCCCCGTATCAATGCCTGGTCGAGGTCGTCGATCAGGTCGTCGACGTGTTCGATGCCTACCGATAAACGCAGCAAGTCGCTTGGCACAGGTGTCCCTGCGCCCTCCACGCTTGCGCGATGCTCGATCAAGCTCTCCACGCCGCCCAGCGAGGTGGCCCGTTTCCAGATTTTTACATTTGCCGCTGTCGCGATCGCGGCCGCTTCTCCGGCCTTGACGCGGATCGACAGCATACCGCCGAACCCGCCAAGCATCTGGCGCTCGGCAATTTCGTGGCCCACAAAGCCCTTCAAGCCGGGATACAGCACTTCAGACACCAGCGAATGATGACTGAAGAATTCGGCAATACTTTCCGCTGCCTTGCATGCCGCGTTGACCCGCAGATACAGGGTGCGCATGCCGCGCAACAGCAGCCAGGCTTCGAAAGAACCCATCGTCCCACCCAGTTGCGCACGAACGCTTTTCACCCGCGTCCAATACTCGGAATCTACCTGGGCAATCAACGCGCCAGCGATCAAATCTGAATGGCCATTGAGGTACTTCGTCGCCGAATGCATGACGATATCCGCACCTAAGGTCAGTGGACGGGTGAGCACCGGCGATGCAGTGGTCGAATCGACGACCAGCATTGCGCCACCGGCATGGGTGATTTCCGCCGCGGCGGCAATATCGGTAATGGTCCATAACGGATTGGCCGGCGTTTCAATCCAAACCAGCTTGGTTTTGCCGAACCGCATGCTGCGCTTTAACTCATTCAAGTCTGACATGTCGATGAATTCGACCTGAAGGCCCCACTGCGTCGCAAAATTCATTAGCCAGTTGCGCAGCGACCAATACATGACCTTCGGCGCGATGACATGGCTGCCAGGCTTCAGTGCAAGGAAAGTCGCCGTCGCGGCAGCCATGCCGGATGAGAATAATGCTGCGCGCTCGCCCTTCTCCAGTGCGCACAGAACGGCCTCAGCCTGATCGAACGAGGGATTATGGTCGCGCGCATATACCCGGCCATTGCGATATTGATTGTCTGCATCGCGTACATATGTGGTGGAGGTATGAATCGGCGGTGAGATGGCCTTGGTTTCTTCATCCACCCAGCCCAGCGCTTGCGCGGCGACGGTTTCAGGCATCGCTCGTTTTGCATCCATGTCAGACCTTTTTGTCGCCAGGGGCAGTTAAATTAATGAGAGGCCGATCGATGAACTTAACCTCAAGACCGCGAGATTTCATCCAGTCTGCAACGGCAAAACCCGTTGCGCGTGGCCAGGGACGCAGTTCGTGCGGCTGATAGCGCCGGTAATCAATGAGCTCCGGGCTCATGCAAATTTGGCCAGTCGCTACCACGTGGTAGCAAAGCATGATTTCGTTCTTGCGCTCGAATATGTAATTACCGATCAGATTTGTTTCGACTACGTCGAGATTGAGCTCCTCCTTGACCTCGCGCGCCACACCGATCTTCGGGTCTTCATTTTTTTCAAGATACCCCGTGACCAGGGCAAACGCACCTACCGGCCAGCCTGCGCCGCGCGCAAGCACGATCGTTCCCTCGTGCTCGACCAGCGCACCGACCGCTGGCGTGGGATTCTGCCACTGCACAAACCCGCAGGTGTCGACCGGACAGGCACGCCGCGTCCGCACGCCGCCGTCGTCCTCGATCTCGCGATCGATCAGTTCAGTGGCGCAGCGCGGGCAGTGTTTGAAGACTTCGAACACGTTCTATACCGCGCGCTGCGACACCCAGTCTTTGACACTGGCGAGCGCTGCCGGCAACGCCGCCGCATCGGACCCACCGGCCATCGCCATGTCCGGTTTTCCGCCACCCTTGCCGCCGACCTGCAAGGCAACATAGTTGACCAAATCGCCCGCCTTGAATTTCGCGATCAAGTCACTGGTCACACCCGCGGCCAAGCTGACTTTGGCGCCTTCTGTGACGGCCAGCACAATCACCGCTGACTTCAGTTTGCCTTTGAGTTGATCCATCGTTTCGCGCAACGTTTTGGCATCGCCACCCTCCAGCTTTGCGGCGAGCACTTTCACGCCATTTACGTCGGTAGCCTGAGTGACCAAATCTCCGCCCTGCGATGCCGCGAGCTTGGACTTGAACTGTGCAAGCTGCTTTTCCAACGCCTTGACGTTCTCGACGATCTGCTCGATCTTTGTAGATACTTCCAGCGGCTGCGATTTCAATAACGACGCAGCCTGTTTGAGCTGCTTCTCCATGTTTTGCACATACTCGAACGCGACAGAGCCCGCGACCGCTTCGACTCGACGCACACCTGCGGCAACACCGCCTTCAGCAACAATTTTGAACAGGCCAATATCCCCGGTGCGCGCTACGTGGGTACCACCGCAAAATTCCCGCGACGAGCCAATATCGAGCACGCGTACAACATCGCCGTACTTCTCACCGAACAGCATGGTTGCACCCGATTTCTGCGCTTCCTCAATCGGCATCACACGCGATTGTGTTGCCTCGTTTTTCAAAATCTCGGCGTTCACGATGGACTCCACCCGTAAAACTTCATCGGCCGTCATTGGCGCATTGTGCGCAAAGTCAAAGCGCGTCTTGTCCGCATCGACCAGCGAGCCTTTTTGTTGCACATGTGCACCCAGCACATCGTGCAAGGCCTTGTGCATGATGTGTGTTACCGAGTGATGCCGCATCGTGCGTTGGCGCTTGTGCAAGTCCACATTGGCGGCTACGGTGTCGCCAACGGCGAGTTCGCCGGTGGTGACCGATCCGTAATGACCGAATACATCGGCTTGAATTTTCTGCGTGTCCTGCACCTGGAACAGCGCGAGGCAAGTGCCGCCCTTGGTGAGTTCGCCGCTGTCGCCGATCTGGCCGCCGGACTCGGCATAGAACGGCGTCTTGTCCAACACCACAACGCCCTCTTCCCCTGCTGCCAGGCGATCAACCAACCCGCCGCCGCGATACAACGCAACCACCCGCCCCTCTTCGGAAAGCGTGTCGTAGCCACGAAATTGCGTTTTAGCACCGGCGTACGCGAGCGCCGCGCCCGCCTTGAATTTCGATCCGGCGCGCGAGCGTTCCTGTTGTCCGGCCATCGCCTTTTCAAAACCTGCCATATCGACTTCAAAGCCGCGCTCGCGGCCGATGTCTGCCGTCAGATCGATCGGGAAACCGTAGGTATCGGAGAGTTTGAACGCCGTGTCGCCGTCGAGACGCTTGGCATCGGCCTTCATTGCGCCCTCAAGTATTTCCATGCCTTTCTCAAGCGTCTCACCGAAGCGCTCTTCTTCCTGTTTCAATACGGCTTTAACGCGATCTTTCGACTGAGCGATTTCCGGGAATGCATCTCCCATCACATTGGCCAGATCATCGACCAGTTTGTAAAAAAACGGTTGCTTCTGACCGAGCTTGTAGCCATGGCGCATCGCGCGGCGCGAGATGCGCCGCAGCACGTAGCCGCGACCAGCGTTCTCAGGAATCACGCCATCGCAAACCAGAAATGAACAAGCACGGATATGGTCGGCAATCACCCGCAAGCTCGGATTAGCCAGATCAGTTATATTGGTTTCACGCGCCGCCGCCTTGATCAGCGCCTGAAACAAATCGATTTCGTAATTGGCGTGCACGTGTTGCAGTACCGCCGACAAGCGCTCTAGTCCCATGCCGGTATCGACGGAAGGCTTGGGCAGAGGAATCATCGGTCCATCCGCGACTTCGCGGTTGAACTGCATGAACACGAGATTCCAGATCTCGATAAAGCGATCACCGTCTTCATCAGGCGAACCGGGAGGCCCGCCGGGAATATGCGCGCCGTGGTCATAAAAAATTTCGCTGCACGGGCCGCAAGGGCCGGTATCGCCCATCATCCAGAAATTGTCGGATGCGAATTTGGCGCCCTTGTTGTCGCCGATTCGAATAATACGATTTGCAGGCACGCCGATTTCGTTGGTCCAGATGTCGTAGGCCTCGTTATCATCGGCATACACCGTAACCAACAGCTTTTCCTTGGGCAGCTTGTAAATCTCGGTCAGCAATTCCCAAGCGTATTTGATCGCATCGTGCTTGAAGTAATCGCCAAAACTGAAATTGCCCAGCATCTCGAAAAAGGTATGGTGACGCGCCGTGTAGCCGACGTTTTCCAGATCGTTGTGCTTGCCACCGGCGCGCACGCAGCGTTGCGAGGTCACGGCGCGAACGTAGGCGCGCTTTTCCTTGCCCAGAAAGCAGTCCTTGAACTGGTTCATGCCGGCATTGGTGAACAGCAACGTTGGATCATCACCCGGGACCAACGAGCTGGAGGCCACATGGGTATGGCCTTTCGATACAAAAAAGTCGATAAAAGCCTGACGAATGCCGGAAACGGTGGTGAGATTCATGACGTTTTACGAGGGAAGTCTGCGCGAAATGGCGAAGTATCGATTTTACCTTAGGCAGCCTGCGCAGACGCACGGCGCCTAGCCAATCGGCTGAGCGCGCCACAATTCAATACAATTACAAAATGATCTGGTTACTGACATATGCGCTGACCGGCGCAATGGTGGGTTTTATCGCGGGGCTGTTGGGTATCGGCGGTGGGATGACGCTGGTGCCGATTCTGGCCGCGCTGTTTTCGGCGCAGGCGTTGACGGCAGACCACAATGTCCATATGGCGTTGGCCACCGCGATGGCCTCTGCCGCATTTACATCCAGCGCCAGCGTGCATGAGCACCACAAGCACGGCGGTGTGGATTGGACAACGGTCAAATTGATGGTGCCGGGCATGGTGACGGGTGCACTGATGTCAACCTTTGCCAGCGGCTGGCTCACACAACGCACACTCGCGATTGCCTTCGCGATCATCGTTTTCGGCGCTGCGACACAGTTGCTGCTGGGGAAAAAACCACATGCGGCGCGCACCATGCCAGGCCCGATGCCGTCTTTTTTCATTGGCCTATGCATAGGTACGTTATCCGGGCTGGTCTCAGCTGGCGGCACGTTCCTGATCATGCCGGTGATGCTTTATTGCGGTATTGCCATGCATACCGCCATTGGGACGGGAGCTGCCATTGGCATACCTGTCACCGTGATCGGTACGCTGGGTTACGTCGCCAGCGGATGGCGCGTGAGCGACCTACCTGATTACCACTTGGGGTTTGTGTATCTGCCTGCACTGGGTGCGCTTGTTGCCACCAGCGTGTTGACAGCACCTGCCGGCGCGAGATTGGCACGGCGCCTGCCCGTGACAACACTTAAGCGCATCTTCGCCCTGCTGATGTACGTGCTGGCGATAAAGATGGCCGTATCGTACTGGTAGCGGCGCAGGATCATGCGTTACATTTGAATCGCGCGGATCGCCATTCTGCGCGGCTTTCAGGCGGGAAACGCCTGAAAACCCCCGCCAATGTTGGAGTTTATAGTCGCTGTTCGGAACCTGATTTCACTAGCTGGTGTTTCCTTAACGGCGCCCCAAGTTTTTTCTCCGCAGTCATCCGACGTGTCCACAAATTGCCAGCGGCCGGGTCACTCGGTCTGTGAACGAGGCAACTTAGAAAGTTCTTTGGCGCAAACTGCGCGGCTAAAACGCAAACTCACTTTGCAATGCGCATACACAGCGAAGCTAGCGAGTAATTCCATGCCAAACCCTCCGGCGAAAATAGGCATCGAGTAAATGGTGCTGACACACCTGCATTCCTGCAACTAAGAGCTGGGCCCGCAACAATGCCAACAGCTTAATTGCGCCCCTCGGTTCTCTCACCTGAATCCATTGAAAATCTACCGCGTGGGAATGATGTGAAATAATTGTTATCCAATTGTGGCTTTCGAGCGTCAAAAATAATGACTCATGCACTTCGTTCGTGTGAACGATTCCATTTCTTATCGCTCTCCGTTTGTTTAGTGCTGATCGCGACGTTGTGCTTACCGGTGGCAGTAGCGGTCGAGACCTCTGTAGATGACATGGTCAATGCTTTAGCTGGAAAAAATACTGCGCCAGCCGTCGGCGGCACATTGCGCACGCGCGGCCTTGGCAATGGCAAGGCGGCGTCGCCCGTCGGACAACTGCAACTGTCCGTGCAATTTGACGTTGCCAAAGCAACGATAAGCGAAGAGAGCAAGGCGCTACTGAACGCGCTGGGGACTGCCATGAATTCGCCATCGCTCGCTGGACGGCGATTTCGTATTGAGGGTCATACCGACGGGGTCGGCGATGCGCAAATGAACTTGCGCTTGTCCGAGCGGCGGGCGCAGAGTGTCAGGCAGTTTCTTCTCGATCGAGCGGGCGTAGATGGCACTCGTCTCATAGCGGTAGGCAAAGGCAGCAGCGAGCCCATTGATCGCGCCAATGCGGCAGCGGCAGCAAATCGGCGTGTCGTGGTCGTGGCGCTTGACGATGGCGCGCGGGAACCTGTCGCGCCTGCACCAGTGGTCGCATCAACGCCATCTTTGCCCGCGCCGTTGCTACAAGCTGACGACACTGCCGTCGGCATCGTTCAGCAGCTTCAGGGTGAAGCGACTGTGACAAGGCGGGGCATGACCACAACGATCCGGCAGGGAGACAGTGTGCAGGAGGGTGACAATATTTCAGCTGCGCAAAGTGCTGCGCTGCTCGTGCAACTCAGTGACGGCGCAAAGCTTTTAGTGCGCCAGAATACCCGCGTCAAACTGAGCCAGATCGTCAATATCGGCGCGCTGGACAAACTCAAACATGCCATCGATCTGACGGTGGGCGCCATTCGCTACGTAACCGGCGGCGTCGGCAAGTCCCGCCCGCAAAACGTGGCCTTCAAAACACCGACGGCGACTATCGGCATTCGCGGTACCGATATTGAGATCGTTCACGCACCAAAGCTGCGCAGCATGCAGGCATCGGGCACCTACGTTCGCGTGAACCGTGGCGAAATTGAACTTGGCGGCAACGACGGCTCGACGGTGACGTTGGCGATCAATGAGCAAGCGTTCGCCGGCGCGCCGGGGATAAAAGTGCGTGGCGGCACGAGCGAACCGGCGGTGAAGAAAATCGATGCGCCAGCAAACGTGTTCGCAAGTGGCGATCTTGATTCGCTACTGGAATCGCGTTAGCCCTTCATTGCGCTGCCAACCTCGCCCCGCCCTCACCCACCACCGTAAACGGCGCCCAGTAAAGCGGGTGCGAGAACTTCGAATTGCTGCGCAGCTTCTGCATCGACACCCGTAGTGCTTCGGCCTTGCCCAACTTTGCATCCGCCGCATAGGACTTCAACATCTCGGTCGTGATGAGCACCGCAGACTCCGATTCAACATACCAGTTCGACACGAGTAACGACCGTGCACCGGCGTAGAAGAATGCCTTGGCCAAGCCGGAAAGCCCTTCAGCACCTACCGTACCGTCCGGTGCAGCAGTATTGCAAGCCGACAACAATACCCAATCCGCACTCAGCTTCAGTTGCGCGACTTCGGACGCGGTCAGATAACCATCATCCAGCACCGTGCCTTCTTTCGGTGGCGTGAGGATCAAGCCCGGCTCTACCATGCCGCTCATTTCGCCTGCCATCACACCGTGCGTGGCAAAGGCAATGACCCGGTGCCGGGACAAGTCCATCTGCTTGACGGCGGTTTCGCTGGCGTAACTCTGCAAATACAAAGCGGTTTCAGGTGCGGCGAGCGTTTTTGCCAGTGCGCGCAATTCGTCGGCTGTTTCAGGCAATGGATCTGCCTGCCGGACAGCATTGACATCGGCGATGTAGATTGTGCCCTGTCCGGTGCTGCTGCTTGCATCGGGGGCAAATATTGCTCGGGCTGCCAGGCCACGCCGTGCGCCGGGCTGGCCGCCAAGTACCGGATTGCCAAAGCCGACAAACGCAATGTCGCCCAGCGCGGGGCGGTTGAAGGTACGCAGGGCCCGCAATGCTGCGACAGAAGGAATGGTCGAGAAGGCATAACGATCAGCGAGCCAGGTATTGGACTTTGCGTCCGGTTCGAACTTGTCTACCAATATTGAGAACGGCAAGCTCTGCAAGGCACCGTCGGGCACCAGAATGATGTGGCGCGCACCGGACACACTGGCTTCGAGTGGTGCGAAGACTTTTTGGTAGAGCGCGTTCGCAGCCTTCACGTCGAACGGTTTTACTTGCTGGTTCTGCATGGGGTCAAGCAGGGACCGTAGGGCAGTTACCTGTGCAACGAGTTGTTTGCTCGTTATATCAAGCCGTAGAAAGTCGATGCGGTCGGCGCGCAAGACCCAGGCAAACGTTCCCGCTCTTTCATCCGTGAGGTAGCTGACCATCGCTTCATCAGCCTTCAACAACTTTTGTAGTTCTGAGACGGCGATGGGTGCCGGACTGACCAGCGCGTCGTATTCTGGGAAGCGAATGGAGATCGTGCGCGTTTGCTCGATCAGCGCTTTTTCCAGGCCAGCGAATTCTTCACGAAGCGCTGCGATCCGAGCGTTGTCGCGCGTAGCGGGTGTCTGGCCCAAGGCATCGAGAAGAGCCTTGTCAGTATTGACGAGTTTGGCTTCTGCGTCTTGCCGCTCGCGAATGACTTTTGCCAACTCGCCACCTTGCGCGGCGAAGCGCACAGCCATTTGCGCAACGCTTTGTCCGACGCTGGAAGCCTGTGCGAGTTGAAAGGCATCGAAGGATTCTGAAATCGCACCGGTATCGCGAATCCTGTCCAAACGGCTGATGTGGGCAACAAAAGTGCCTCGCTTCAGCTTTTGCTCAGATTGCGCGCCCGAGACGCTGCCGGCCATGACTGCAAAGCGCTTGCGAAGTAATTCAAATGCACGACGCGAATACACAATAGCCTCCGTGCTTCGACCCTGGCTCATTGACAGTCCTGCCAGGTTGTTTAGGGCCAAGGCCACATCGGGATGGTCCGGGCCAAGGGATTTCTCACGAATCGCCAGCGACCTTTTGTAAAGCGGCTCGGCCGGTGCGTACTGGCCTTGGGCTTGGTAGAGCAACGCGAGGTTGTTCAGGCTCTGGGCCACTTCGGGGTGGTCCGGGCCAAGGGCCTTCTCACGGATCGCCAGGGACTGCTTGAAAAGCAGCTCGGCCGGTGCGTATTGGCCTTGCGTTCGATATAGCTCCGCGAGGTTGTTTACGCTCCGAGCCACATTGGGATGGTCCGGGCCAAGGGACTTCTCACGGATCGCCAGCGCACGCTTGTAGAGTGGTTCGGCAAGCGCGTATTGGCCTTGGGTTTTGTAGAGTAACGCGAGGCTATTCAGGCTCTGGGCCACATCGGGATGGTCCGGGCCAAGAGCCTTCTCACGGATCGCCAGGGCACGCTTGAAAAGCGGCTCGGCCGGTGCGTACTGGCCTTGGGTTCGATAAAGCTCCGCGAAGTTGTTCAGGCTCTGAGCCACAACGGGGTGGTCCGGGCCAAACGCCTTCTCACGAATCGCCAACGCACGCTTGAAAAGTGGTGCGGCCAGTGCATACCGGCCTTGGGCTTGGAAGAGCAACGCGAGGTTGTTCAGGCTGAGGGCCACATCGGCGTGGTCCGGGCCAAGGGACTTTTCTCGGATTGCGAGCGCACGCTTGAAAAGTAGCTCAGCCGGCCCGTATTGGCCTTGGGCCTCGTCGAGATCCGCGAGGTTGTTCAAGCTCCGAGCCACATTCGGGTGGTCTGGGCCAAAGGTCTTCTCACGGATCGCCAGCGCACGCTTGTAGAGTGGCTCGGCAAGCGCGTATTGGCCTTGGGTTTTGTAGAGCAGCGCGAGGTTGTTCAGGGCCGTGGCGACATTGGGATGGTTCGGGCGATGGGACTTCTCACGGATCGCCAGTGCACGCTTGTACAGTAGCTCAGCTGGTGCGTATTGGCCTTCGGCTTTGTATAGCGTCGCCAGGTTACTCAGGTCGCGCGCCACGTCGGGGTGATCCGGGCCAAGAGACTTCTCACGGATCGCCAGCGCGCGTTTCAAAAGCGGCTCGGCAAGCGCGAACTTGCCCTGAGCCAGATACACCTCAGCAAAATTGTGAAGGCTGGTAGCGAGGTCTGGGCTATCGGGTGTGCCCGGCTTTTCGGCCAAATCCAACGCCTGCTTCGCCAAGGTCGCCGCACGGTCGTACTGGCGCTTTTCTATGAGTGATGTCACCTCATCGTTGAGGGTCTTCAATTCACCGACTTCGGCGTAAGCCGAGAACGTAATGAGAAAAAAAAGGTTCAGGATTGCGGCGGCGGTTTTATTCATGCTCTCTCGCTTTATTGGTTTTACGTTGAGCGTCGCCAGCTCGTGCGACGGTATGGCACGACAGCGGTGAGTCTAGTGGGCTGACGTCTATTGCGACTTGGTGTTTCAAAGTCATTTCAGAATGACGGTTACCGGGCACGAACTGCACGCGCATTCACACTTAGACGCGCCCGGTGCATACGATAGGATGACGTAGAACTAGCATTGACGCCATTTTTCAGCCACATATGCTCCGAAATGCTCGTCAATGCTGGAGTTTTTGCACACTGCATCGACCTGACCGGCTCGTTCGAGACGTGCAAGCCGTTCCCGACATCACAATAAGTTGATGACACCCTTTGCAGCCTGCTTTCCCGCACCGTCGATCGACAAAGCAAAAGCTCGCTAAGCTATTGTCCGCCCTTCGACTCCTGGCCGACCGTCTGCGCCAGTCGCACAAACGCGTCACACAGATCCTCGACCGCGTTGGCCTTGAAAATCAATTCCTGCACCCCGGCACCTTCGGCCTGCGCGCGTAACGTCTCGTCGATAAAACCCGACGCCACCGCCACCGGCAGGTCCGCGCGGATTACGCGTACTTCACGCGCCACATCCAGCCCCGACATGCCCGGCATGTTGTAGTCCGTCACCACCAGATCGAACGCCGCCGGATCAACCCGCAACACTTCGAGTGCTTCACGCTGATTGGTGTAGCCGCTGATGCGATAGCCACGCCGTTCCAGCAGGCGCTGGACCAGGAATACCAGCGATTCATCGTCATCGACGTAGAGGATGTGTTGACCGCCGCTCGCAGCCGATATCGGGGCGATGTTCACAGCGCTTTGGTCAGGCGGACGGGGGTCGGAATGTGTATCGACGCTGATGGGCAGGTAGAGCGTGAAGGTTGACCCCTTGCCCGGCTGGCTTTCCACCTCAACCGCGCCTTCGTGCGCCTGCACAATGCCGTGCACCACCGACAGGCCCAGCCCGGTGCCTTCGTCCACCGCCTTGGTGGTAAAGAACGGCTCGAAAATCCTGCCGAGCGTGGCCGCATCCATGCCCAGCCCATCGTCGTTCACTGAAAGCCGCACCGTGCGGCCCGGGCGCATGATGTGGATTGCAAGCAGCGCGGGATGCGCTTGGGCCAATGGCGCGTCAAGCATCACCGTATCCAGCCGGATGAGGACGCGTCCACTCGCGCCACGCATCGCGAATACTGCGTTGTTAACGAGATTGATCAATGCCTGCTCGATCTGGTTGGCATTGGCAAGTACGGCAGGCACATTGGGCTCACAGTAAACGTCGAGAGCGATACGCGACGGCAAGGTGGTGCGAAGCAGGCGCACCGACTCATCGACGACGGGGCCAAGCGCGATCAACTTACGTTCGGTCGGCTGGCGGCGGCTAAAGGAAAGAATCTGCTGCACCAGATCGCGCGCGCGACCCCGCTTTGCGGATTTCCTCCAGACTCTCCAGCGCCCGTGGATTGGCCCTTGCGTCGTCCCGCGCCAGTTCGACATTGCCCATGATGGTCGCGAGGATGTTGTTGAAATCGTGCGCGACACCCCCCGCGAGGGTGCCGATCGCTTCCATTTTTTGCGATTCGCGCAGTTGTGATTCGAGAGCAACGCGCGCGGCTTCGGCTTGCTTGCGCTCGGTGACGTTGCGTATGGCAACGTGAATGGCTGGTGCCCCATCGTAGGCAATGGTGGTGCTCTGTACTTCCACGTCTATTGCCGTTCCATCGATCTTGATGTATTTCAGACCGATCATCGGCGTTTGGTCACCCCCGGCAATGGTCTTCATCCGCGCCAGCACGATTTGATGAAAATCCGGATGGACCCATTCGAGCATGGGTTTGCCAATCAGATCTTGGGCAGACGCTGCGCCAATCATCCTGACCGCGACTGGATTGACATAGATTACTTTCCCAGCGCGATGCACGGCAATCGCTTCAGGTGACCACTCGACCAGCGAGCGGTAACGCTCTTCGCTCGCGCGCAGGGCGTCGCTGCTTTGCAGGCGCACCAGCGCGCCGGCACAGTGTGTGGCCAGGGACTGAAGCAATTCCAGATCTGCCTGGTCATAAGCACGGTGCTGGTAGCTCTGAATGGAGAGGATGCCAATGAAGCGGCCGCCGAGCTGGATCGGGACAAACATCAGTGAAAGTGAGCGGCGATCGCTGCCGTAGGTAGGGACATCGGCGTTTGCGTCAGACTCTGCGTCGCGCAACAACAGTTGAGGTCCTTCCTCCTTGACGCGGCGTGCCATGCGGGTGGGCGTCTGCACGCCGGACATATCGGGGAACACTTCGCGGATCTCGCCGTCGATGAGGTCGAAGTTCACCAGATCAACCTTATTCTGCTGCGTTTCATCCGACAGGTGGAGCCAGCCGCTGTCCCATCGAAGCAATTGCTGAGACGCCTCCAGAATGTGGATCGCGGCCGCTTTGGGGGTGGTGGCCTCACCGAGTTCGCGGCCCAACTCCGTGAGGACGGCGCTGCGACGCTGGGCGGCCGCCAGTGCCAGTTCGCCGAGCTTCCTCTCGGTGATGTCTCTGAAAATGCTTAGCACAAATGCAGGGCCGCTCAAAGAGTTGAGGAATGAATTGGAGACACCAAGCCAGCGCTTGCTGCCATCCCATAAAGCGAGTTCTCGTTCAGAATACTCATCAATGGTCCTCGTTGCTACCTTCCTGACAAAGAGTTCAAGGACCCGCTCACGCTCTTCGCTCGAATACGCCTCGGCAAGAGATTTACCTTCCAATTGTTCAATGGACTTTCCGACCATGGAACCATAGGCAATATTGCACGAAACGATTTTGCCCGTTGCATCGCACAGGCGCATGCCATCAGCGGAGCACTCCCAAACGGCACGGAATCGCTCCTCACTTTCGCGTAGCGCTACTTGCGCCAGCTTGCTCTCGGTAATGTCAAGCATCAGCCCCCGCAGCCAGCGAGGTTTTCCGTTTTCCTCGACCACCTTCACAATGTCGCGTAGCCATACCACCCGGCCGTCTGCGGCGATAAAACGGTATTCGAATTCATGGTTTTCCAACCGGCCCGTGCAGGCCGCACAGTACTGGACGGCCTTTTCGCGATCCTCCGGGTAAATATGGCTGGGCCAGAACCCTGGCTGAAGCCAATCCGACTTTGGGTAGCCGAGCAGGCGTTCGGCGTTTTTGCTGACAAAACTGAAGGTGAACGTGGTGGCGTCGGCCTCCCAGACGATGCCATCGGTGGAACCGACCAGATCGCGAAAGCGCTGGTCGCTCTGCTGCAACGCCGTTTCCGTTTGTTTGCGTTCGGTGATGTCGTGAAAAGCACCGCGCAGCTTGACGGCTTTGCCACCCTCCATGACTGCGAAGCCCTGGGTCCGCACCCAGATGGGCCGCCCCTTTGCGGTGATTTTTTGCAGTTCAAGATCGTAGGGTGTCCCACTATCGATTGCGGCTTGCATCGCAGCGCGGATGATCGGACGGGCCGCTGGGACAAAAAGGTTGAGGCCATGCTCGAATTCAGGTGCCACGGGAGGGTCGATCTCAAGAATGCGGCAGGTTTCCAGCGACCAGAAAAGCTTCATGGTGCGTAGATCCAGTTCCCACCCGCCAATCTTCGCCACTTCACCGGTGCGCTCGAGCATCTCGGTCGTGTTCGCGAGGGCCTGCCGGATGCGGTATTCCTCGGTCACATCGCTGAAGACCAATACCACGCCGACAGTCTGGCCATCCGGGTTGCGGATCGGCGCAGCACTATCTGTGATCTGGTATTCCCTGCCATCGCGGGCGAGCAACGTCGTGTGGTAGGCCGGCCCCACCACCTCTCCGCACGCCATTACGTGTTGCACCGGGTTGATCGACGGTACCCGTGTTTGCGCGTTAACGATACAAAATACCTCGGGCAAGGGCCGCCCTGTTGCATCGGCCAGCGGCCAGCCGGTCAAACGTTCGGCGGAGGCGTTCATGCGGGTGATCAGGCCCGCAGCGTCGGTGGCGATCACCGCATCGCCGATTGATTGCAGTGTTATCGCAAGGTTTTCCTCGCTGCGGCGCAGTTGCTCTGCCGCCTGCTTACGCTCGGTAATGTCCCGGGTGACGCCCAACAGCATCGTCACGCGGCCCTCGGCATCCCGCATCGGGGCCGCGTGCGTTTCCAGCCATCGCTGCGTGCCGCGCCGCCCGGTAATTTTGAACTCCAGCAAGCCGGGCTCGCCACCCATTACGCGTTGATGCAGCGTGCCAAAGTCGGCGCGAAATTCTGGCAAAATAAAATTAATGAGCCCGTGCGATCGCGCTTCCTCCACCGACCCGACTTCCAGCATGGTCAGGCCAGCGGCGTTCATTTCCTGCAAATCCCCCGTGGGCCCCAATACCTTCACGCACTCCGGCTCGGCCTCAAAAATCGTCCTGAATCGCTGTTCGTTTTCCCACCGTTTTGCCTCCTCCTGTTTGCGTGCGGTCAGGTCGGTGTTCGTCCCGCCGGCACGGATCGCCTTGCCGTTCACATCGCGGACGACAAAGCCACGCGAGAGAATCGGCACGTGGTGTCCCGCCTTGTGGCGCAACCGGAATTCAAGCTCGTAGTTAGACGCTTCGCCTGCATGTACCTGCGCCACGAACTGTGTTGCGTGGTCCAGATCGTCGGGATGCATCAGGCGGCGCCAAAGATCACTCGCCGACGGCAGTTCGGTGTCCGCATAGCCGAGCATCTCAAACCAGCGCGGGGAATAGTAAACCTCGTTTTTGATCAAATCTCGGTCCCAGACCCCGTCTCTTGATCCAAGCAACACCAGCCGCAAACGATCTTCCGACTGACGCAGTTTTGTCTCGGTTTTATGTCGATTGAGCGCTAATTCGACCACCGAGCCCAGCACGCTCGCAGAAAATGGTTTGCGGATGTAGCCGTACGGCTCGGCAAGCCTGGCGCGAGCGAGTGTCTCCTCATCAGCAATCGCCATCAGGAACACGACTGGCAGGGAGAATTGGGTGCGGATGGCGTGGGCGGCGGCAATGCCGTCCACCGCACCGCTTAGCTGCGCATCCATCAACACCAGGTCAGGCCGCAGTTCTCTGGCGAGCACGATGGCTTGCTCGCCCCGCGTGGCGCGGCCTGCGACTTCGTACCCCGTGCTCACTAATTGCGCTTGGAGATCACGCGCGACAATTTCGTCGTTATCGACGACTAGAATCTTCGGCTTAACGGCAGCTACGTGCATCAAATGATCCAGGGGCAGAAAGGGCAAAGTCTTGCGCTGAGGATACGCTTCGCCAACCGGATTAGTCGCTCGACACAATCTGCGTAACAACAATTTACTTTTCGATCGAAATATATTGTCGCCACACTTTTGTCTAGCACTGGCGAGCTTTATCAGACATTTTCGCTCCGAAAATCGCGCCAGCGCTTGCGATACACGTCGCGGCACAAGACCTGCAACGTCAGCCCGTCTCAAATCCCAACGTCTGCTTGACCATGTGAAATTTGTCCAGCAAGTGCTGCTCGGATTCGCCGCCCATGTTCAGCGTTGCGTAGCGGTGACTGCCCAACCATTTCATTTCCCGCTTCAATCCCCCACCGGTCTTGATGAACATCGCCAAAAATGCGTCGGGATCGAATTCGCTCAGCCACTTCAGTTCCTCATGACTAGGCGCCTTGGCCAGCGGGGTACCATCAAATTTGCGGAACACAAAACTGGTGGCCACTTTGTATTTTCCCTGGCGAGGTGTCAGGTCGGGTGCTTCGCCGATGGCGATCTTGAGCGCCAGATCGTGCAGATTGATGCGGTCGACTTTTTCGTACAGGTCAGAAAACTGTGCCGCCATGCGTGGATTGACTTCAATCAGCTTGCACTCGCCAGTTTCCTTGCAGACGCGCATCTCGACGTTGAATAGTCCATGATCCAGGCCCAACGCCTGCACAATGCGTTTGGCCGTGTCGCGCGCTCTTGCGGCGCGATCCACCGGCAGGCGAGTGGGATATTCGAAACGCATGAACTGGTCGGTACCGGGATACATCACGGCATCGATGATGCCAAGAATATGAATTTCGCCGTTCACCACCACGCCATCGACATTGATCTGTTGTCCGTCGATCAACTCTTCGGCGATCATCCAGTTCGCATCGACATCAAAGTCCGTCAGCTTTTGCAACACGTCATTGAATGGCCGCACCAGCCGTTTGATGATGTATTTCTCCCATGGATGGAAGGTCATGTGCTGCTGTAGTTCGACAAAGCTGTCCACGCGACGTGCCAACACCGAATAGGCCGCCTTCACGGGTTTGACATAAAACGGAAACTTGAGCGGAATTTCAGTGGCCGACTGAAACGTTGATGTGAACGCGTGGAAGGCTACGTTCGCCTCCGGCACTTCCTGAGCCAATATGCGCCGCGCAACGTACTTGTGCTGTGCGGCAATCAGCGCTTTTGGATCCGGTCCCGGCAAACCCAATTTCTTGGCAAGCAATGCGCCCGCGAGAGCGCCGAATTGTTCGTTGGTGGAAACGACGCCAACGAGATTCATGCGGAGATATTTTTTGGCGAGCTTGTCGACGAACCGGAAAATATCAAACGTCAGCAACTGCGCGTTGCTGGGAAAACTGAAGAGGTCAAAGCCCTCGTAGAAAAATCGGTAACGCGGGCTGGCGCGGTCTTCGGCGGCTTTTGCTAACTGTGATTGATCCCAATCGGCATCAAACAAGACAAGAATGTTCTTCAATGAGAGTTCTTTTTTGTTGTTCGTTATGAGCTGTACGCGATTGCTCAGCGACTGGATTCTAGCAGCACGGAGGCACATGCTGCACTGCGGCATGGCAGGAAGCGACTCACCCTGTAGTATTCGCCACAAGCATCGGGCAGCTACGCCGGATCAATAAGGAGAGAGACGATTGAAACCGACTGATATTCGTCAGGCGAATTACTTCCACAAGGTCGTGGATTGTCAATGGGCATGCCCTGCCCACACCCCCGTTCCCGAATACATCCGCATGATCGCCGCCGGCCGCTACGGCGACGCCTACATGGTCAATTGGCAATCGAATGTGTTCCCCGGCATTCTTGGTCGAACCTGTGATCGGCCGTGCGAGCCGGCCTGTCGGCGCGGTCGGGTGGAGGAAAACAATGGCGACAAGCCTGAACCCGTCGCCATCTGCCGCCTCAAACGCGTCGCAGCCGATTTGAAAGAGGACATACGCGAACGACTGCCCAAGCCGGCAGCAAAGAAAAACGGCCGGCGTGTCGCCTGCATTGGCGCCGGGCCTGCATCGCTTACGGTGGCACGTGACTTGCTGCCACTGGGCTATGAGGTGGTTGTGTACGACGGTGACGCACGCGCCGGCGGCATGATCCGCACCCAGATACCACGGTTCCGCTTGCCTGAATCGGTGATCGATGAAGAGGTCGGGTACGTATTGGACCTTGGCGCCGAATTCCGAGCGGGCGTACGCATCGACAGCTTGAAGGCGGTACTTGCCGAGGATTTTGACGCTGTATTTGTAGGCACCGGCGCGCCGCGCGGTCGCGATCTGGATGTTCCCGGGCGCCGGGAGGCCGCAGCCAATATACACATCGGCATTGACTGGCTATCGTCGGTTTCATTCGGGCACATCGAAAAGATTGGCAAACGCGTCATCGTACTGGGAGGTGGCAATACCGCCATGGACTGTTGCCGTTCCTCACGCCGCCTCGGAGGCGACGATGTCAAGGTGATCGTGCGCTCAGGGTTTGATGAAATGAAAGCGTCGCCCTGGGAAAAAGAAGATGCGCAGCACGAGGGCATTCCAATCATCAACTTTCATGTCCCCAAGGCGTTTACTACTGAAAACAGCAAGCTAACGGGGGTAACGTTCGAAATCGTTGAAGCCAAATACGACGACAAGGGCAGGCGGTCGTTAGTGCCATCAGGTCAGCCCGATGTGCACGTCCCCTGCGACGATGTGCTCGTTGCCATCGGTCAGGAAAACTCGTTCCCCTGGATCGAACGCGACATTGGACTGGACTTCGACAAATGGGGCATGCCCGTCGTCGACAAGGTGACCATGCAAGCCAGCCTGCCAAAGGTATTCTTCGGTGGTGACGCAGCGTTCGGCCCCAAGAACATTATCTGGGCCGTTGCGCATGGCCACGAGGCGGCCATCTCAATCGACAAGTTTTGCCAGTCCGAGAATGTTGAGATTCGTCCACAACCCATGATGAATTTGCTAAGCCAAAAAATGGGCATTCACGAGTGGAGTTATGACAATGCCATCACCGGAGATTTGCGCTACAAGGTGCCGCTGAAAGATGTGTCGATCGCACTAAAAAGCATCAAGGTCGAAGTCGAGCTGGGCTTCGACGCCAAGCTGGGGTACAAGGAAGCGCAACGCTGCCTCAATTGTGACGTGCAGACGGTATTCAACAATGCACAATGCATCGAATGCGATGCGTGCGTGGATATTTGCCCGATGGACTGCATCACCTTTACCGCCGACGGTGAAGAGAGCGAATTGCGCGCGCGTTTAACGGCGCCGGCACTTAATCTCACCCAGGATCTATACGTTGCCGCAGGGCTTAAGACCGGACGCATCATGGCCAAGGACGAGGATGTTTGCCTGCATTGCGGCCTGTGTGCCGAGCGTTGCCCGACTGGCGCCTGGGACATGCAGAAGTCACTGATCGAGATGATGCACGCTGGAGGCCATCGACCGCGGCCACAGTTTGAAAAATTGCCGGAGGCTGCAGAATGAGCATGCATGCAATCGAAGCGGTCAACGATTTTGTGATCAAGTTTGCCAACGTCAACGGTTCCGGCTCTGCATCGGCAAATACGTTATTCGCAAAATCAATCCTGCGCATGGGCGTACCAGTGTCGCCGCGAAATATTTTCCCGTCCAATATCCAGGGCTTGCCGACCTGGTACGAAGTTCGCGTCACCCAGGACGGCTATTTGGCCCGTCGCGGTGGCTGTGACTTCATGGTGGCAATGAATCCCCAGACCTGGGACAAGGATGTTGCCGAGATTGAATCCGGCGGCTATCTGTTCTACGACTCAACACGTCAAATGCCGCAGTCGAAATTCCGCACTGATATCCATGTGATCGGCATTCCGCTCACCGAAATCGTCAACGCGGCATACACCGATCCGCGTCAGCGCCAGTTGTTCAAGAACATCATCTATGTCGGTGCCCTGTCGGCCCTGCTCGATGTCGAAGTCGCGGTGATTGAGCAACTCATCGCCGAGCAGTACAAGGGCAAGGAGAAATTGCTCGCACCCAATATTGCGGCGCTGCACATGGGCCGCGACTACGCGATCGCGCACCTCAACTGCAATATCGGCCTGAAAGTGAAACGTGCCGACAATGTGGGTGACCGGATATTTGTCGAGGGCAATAGCGCGGCCGCACTCGGCGCTGTTTATGGCGGCGCCACGGTGGCGGCCTGGTATCCGATCACGCCCTCCTCTTCGCTCGCGGAAGCGTTCGCCAAACATTGCAAGAAATTCCGCACCGCCGAGGATGGCAAGGCTAAATATGCAATCGTGCAGGCCGAGGACGAACTGGCATCGATCGGCATGGTCATCGGCGCGGCGTGGAATGGCGCACGGGCGTTCACCGCCACTTCCGGCCCTGGTATTTCTCTCATGCAGGAGTTCTTGGGCCTGGCTTATTTTGCGGAAATTCCGTCGGTCATATTCGACGTTCAGCGCGCCGGCCCATCCACCGGAATGCCCACCCGCACCCAGCAATCTGACGTACTCAGTTGTGCCTATGCATCCCACGGCGACACCAAGCACGTATTGCTGTTCCCAGAAGACCCCTACGAGAGTTTCAAGTTTGGTGCGGAAGCATTCAATCTTGCTGACCGCCTGCAAACGCCGATTTTTGTGATGCTGGACTTGGACATTGGCATGAACGAAAGGTTGTGCAAGCCTTTCGATTGGGATGACACGCAGCAAATGGATCGCGGCAAGGTGATGACCGCGGAAGAGTTGGACGCAGGCAAAGACTTCGGTCGCTATCTTGACGTCGATGGTGACGGTATTCCCTACCGCACCTACCCTGGCACGCATCCGACCAAGGGCAGCTACTTCACCCGCGGTACCAGCCGTGATCGCTATGCGCGTTACACCGAGGACGGTGATGCCTACGTCGACAATATGCATCGTCTGTTGCGAAAATTTGAGACGGCCAAGGACATTGTGCCCAAGCCGATCACCACCAAAGCGGCGCATTCCACGCGCTATGGCGCTATTTACTACGGCTCCACCAGCCCTGCCCTTCATGAAGCGCTGGATATGCTCAATGAAGCCGGCTTGCATTTGGATGCCATGCGCGTACGGGCATTTCCGTTTTGCGACGAAGTACTTGACTTCATCCACGCGCACGACGAAGTTTTCGTGGTGGAACAAAACCGCGACGCGCAACTAAGAACACTACTAATCAACGAAGGTGCGATCAATCCTGCGGTCGTCACACCAGTGCTGCACTACGACGGGACGCCGATCACGGCACGGTTTATCGTCAATGAAATATCAGAGCGACTAAAAACGTTGCACGTTGCGCCCTTGCATGCCGTGCCCAGTAAACGCGTCGGCCAGGAAATCAAATGACCTATCTTGCCAAGCCCAAACTACATCACCCAAGCCTAACGCGTAACAAGCTGGGCTACACCCGGCGTGACTACGAAGGTGCCATCTCGACGCTCTGCGCCGGCTGCGGGCACGACTCCATCAGCGCCGCGATCATTCAAGCGTGTTACGAGCTCGATCTGCCACCCCACCGCATCGCCAAACTCTCGGGTATCGGCTGCTCATCGAAAACACCTACCTATTTTCTCGGCAATTCGCATGGATTTAACACCGTGCATGGCCGCATGCCGTCGGTACTGACGGGCGCCAACCTGGCTAATCGCGAACTGATCTATCTGGGCGTTTCCGGCGACGGTGATTCGGCTTCGATCGGCCTCGGGCAGTTTGCCCATGTGATGCGACGCGGCGTGAACATGACCTATATCGTCGAAAACAACGGCGTTTACGGACTGACCAAGGGACAGTTTTCAGCGACCTCGGATCGCGGCTCCAAGAGTAAGCGCGGCGCGATCAATGCCGATGAAGCGATCGACCTGGTCGGGCTGGCCATGCAACTGGGGGCGACCTACATCGGACGCAGCTTTTCCGGTGACAAGGAGCAACTGGTGCCGCTGATCCAAGGCGCCATCCTGCATCAGGGCGCGGCATTTATTGACGTCATTTCCCCTTGTGTGGCCTTCAATAATCATGAGGGCTCCACCAAAAGCTATGACTATGTTCGTGAGCACAACGAAGCGGTGAACAATCTTGATGTCATCAAGTTTCGCGATGAAATCACCACCAGCTACGCGCCAGGGACGTTACAGGAGGTGCGCCAACACGATGGATCAGTTCTGCGCTTACGCAAGCTTCACGAAAATTATGATCCCACCGATCGCATTGCCGCGATGAACCATCTGAACGAGAGCAGCGCAAATCATGAAATTGCGACTGGATTACTGTTCGTGGACGGTGAACCAAGCGATTTGCATGCGGCAGCAAATACTGTCGACACCCCGTTGAACATGCTCGATAACAACGCGCTCATCCCGGGGTCGGCCGCACTGGCAAAACTGAACGCGTCGCTGCGCTAGGGCTAAGCCAATACCAAGACTACTTGGTCGTCCAAGCGTCGAAATCGAGTTTGTTAGCGTCAAAAGCTGCGTGCTGAGGTGCCGCACTCGCCTTCACTTCATTTTCATGTTTCTGAAACGCCTCCGCGAGCTTGAAGCTGATCTTGGCAAGGCTCTCGGGACTCGCCGTGATTTTGGCGGCTGCATCTGCAACAACAATCGCGTCGCTGGCCAGCTTGATGTAAATCTGCACCGCCATATCACGAACAGAGTCGTTTTCGGATTTGCTCTTGCCGGGGATGGGGGCGCTGGTGGGCGCTGGGGTGCTGCTACTGGCGTGGCCGGACATAGTCGCTTTCTCGATCTAAAAACAGTGTTAATCGTACGCTGAATGCGTTGCGACGCGCAAACTTTCGAAGCGATTAGTGTCGTGAAAAGGTAAAATTTCGAAAACTGCTCAGGGCGCACCAGCGTGTCGGCCACCTGTCAACGGTTCTTGATTTCACTCACCCAATCAGCGGGTACGGCGAAGTTCAGGTTTTGTCCCGTACGTGTCTGAAAGGTTACGATACCGATCAGTTTCCCGGATGTGTCAAACAGCCCGCCGCCACTGGAGCCCGGCGAAACTGGCGCGGAGGTTTGTATCACCCTGCCACCCTGCATCTCGCGCAGTGCCGAAACGATGCCATCACTAATTGTCAGGTCCAGCCCTTGCGGCGCGCCGATGGCAAATACCCGCTGGCCGACACGCACAGTTTCAATGCTGCCAATCGACACCGATGGTGCGCTGAATCCGCTGACACTGAGGCGGCACAAATCGCGCTCTTCATCTGCGACGTCTACTGAAGCCGAATAGCTGGCGCCGCCGACCTTCACTTCGAGCGACTCCCCACGCAGTGCGACATGACAATTGGTGACGACCATACCAGACCCGATCACCACGCCGCTGCCCGTGGACGTGATCTCTCCCCCGGCGTTGGCTACATTGATTCGTACAACGCTGCCGGATACGTTTGCAAAAACATCTTCGGCTGACCGCCCGTCTGCTGCTGCCGCGCTAGACCCGTCCGGTTTACGCGCCGTGCTTTGGGTTCCGGCGTCGTTGCTTCGCCCGGAGGCAACTGCCGCCGGGTTACCAGTAGCACTGGAAGCCAGCTCGGAGGGCTGCGGTCCACCGCTGGCATCGCGTTTTCCCGACCGAATCCACATGGTGATTGCTAATAGTATCAATACCAATACAAGCGCCTTCACCCAGATCCTGTCCCAAATTCGTGACAGCAGCGAGCCTCCATCTTCGTCCACCGCTTCGTAAGTAATCTGCGGTGTGGTGCGCCTGAGGGACAAGTCATATGTCATGCGCTGCATCGGGTCGGTAAGAACTTCGTAAGCTCTGCGCAAATGCGCCTTCGCATCTGGGGACGCGTCAGGATCGCGTGCCACCGCTTCCAGAGAACGCTGATAGGCGAGCGCAATTTCCTCACGTTTGGCGTCCTCCGAGATATCGAGCAAATCGTAATGTGAGCGTTGTTGCGGTGATTTCATCTGCGTCGCTTGGGTTGTCAAGCTGCCGTGCTGGCAAACCTGTTGCGCATTTCTCCAAGACCCAGTGTGCTGAGCACTTCCTCCAGCCGTTCGGCGGGCCGCTTACGCGGCAGATCTTTAAACGTGGCGACGATAAGCTCATTTTTCATCGAGTGCTCCCAGCCGACCAACTCAGTGACCGTGACCTGGTAGCCGTGGGCTTCAAGCTGCAGGCAACGCAACACATTGGTAATCTGGCTGCCGAATTCCCTGGTGTGTAACGGATGTCGCCATATTTCCGTCAATGCGTTCTTGGCCAGATCACTACTCTTGTTTTTTCTGAATATGCCAGCAATTTCCGCCTGACAGCATGGCACCAGCACGATAAATCTGGCGCGTCTGGCGAGCGCGAATTTGATTGCATCATCGGTTGCGGTGTCACAAGCATGTAATGCGGTAACAACATCCACGGTGGCCGGTATTTGATCCGACAAGATCGCCTGTGCGACCGACAAATTCAGAAACGTCATGTTAGAAAATGCCAGCCTTGCCGCGAGCTCACGTGACTTCTCGACTAAAGACTCGCGCGTCTCGATACCAAATATTCGGTGATCGGCGACGACGTTCTTGAAAAACAAATCGTAGAGAATGAAGCCAAGATACGACTTCCCTGAACCGTGGTCCACCAACTGAATATCCGGGTGCTGCAGGCGAATTTCCTGCAAAAGCGGTTCGATGAATCGAACCAGGTGACTCACTTGCTTTAGCTTGCGGCGGCTGTCCTGATTCACTTTGCCATCCGCCGTCAGGATATGAAGCTCTTTCAGCAGTTCAATTGACTGCCCTGGTCGAATGTCGAGTTGATCGTTGACCGATTTGTGCGCGATGGCCGGTTGACGAATGCGACTAGCCTGTTTGGGTTCAGCCCGTGACGAAGTCGAACCCATATTGGCTAAGCGTCAAGCTGATGCCATCAGGCAGCCGGCTTGTCCTCAGCGGGCGCTTCAACCGATGCGTCCGACTCAGCCGCCGCGCTCTCGTCGGGACTCCCCGTTGCCGCTTTGCGCTGTTGTTTTTCTTCTTTTTTCGCTTTCTTTGCGAGCTCGCGCTGGCGTTTTGCAAAATTATAGTTTGGCTTGACCAATTGCTAGTCCTTTCTGGGTGATCACGTCGTGAGGCCGGCAGGTGCAATATGGTCCTGCTCTCGTCACAGTTCCGATTCTAGCCTAATCGCAATGTGAAAATTCGCGAAAGCGTCGCTGAAATCACCGTTGTCTCATTCGTTGATACTTGCCATGGCCAGTTCGGCGCCAGACAACCATTGCCAATGTCCCTCTGCCAGATCAGGCGGCAGCAGCAATTTGCCGACTTTGCTGCGATGCAGTCGATCGACGTGATTTCCGACCGCGGCCAGCATACGTTTTACTTGATGATACTTACCGGAAATGAGGGTGAGCTGAATCTCGTTTGGTGCGGTCACCGCACAAGCCAGGGCGCGCACCGGCTCGGGGCTGTCATCGAGGACAACGCCAGCGAGCAGGCGGCCCACCTGTTCGGGTGTAACTGCGTCGCTGGCCGTCACGTCGTAGACCTTGGGCACTTCGTGTTTGGGCGAGGTCATGCGGTGGATGAACTGGCCGTCGTCTGAAAATAGCAGTAACCCGGTCGTGTCCTGATCCAACCTGCCCACGGCTTGCACGTCCCGGTTACGCAATGGCGCTGGCAGCAGGCGATAGACGCTGGAGTGCGATTTCGGTTTCTGCGAGCACTCATAGTCTGCTGGCTTGTTCAACATCAGGTAGGCCATGGCATGAAATTGCCAGGGCACACCATCAACGCGAAATTCAATGGCCTTGCCATCTTGCGGCGTGACGTCTACTTCCGCAGCGGGATCGATACAAACAGCGCCGCCAATTTCGACCTCGCCGCGTGCAATCAACAGCCGACACAGCTTGCGCGATCCGAATCCCTGGCTGAAGAGGATTTGCTCGGCCCTCACTTGCGCCAAACGCTGGCGAGCCAAGGCTGCTGGTCGCGCGGCAGACCGGCTGGCCGAAAATAGTGGGTGAGTTCGATGAAGCCTGCCTGAGACAGGAAGCGTCTCCATGTTTCTAGATCGTGATATGCGCAGTAACGGCCACGATTCCAACCCTCCGAGCCGTCGCCGTGTGGATTTGACGAAAACAGCACACCGCCCGGCTTCAGTGCCATGTGCAATTCACGGAGCACCCGAGGCAATTCCTGGCTTGGCACATGAAACAGCGAGGCATTGGCAAAAATTCCGTCGAACACGCCAGCGGGAAGATCGAGCTTGAGAAAATCCTGATGAAGCACTTCACAACCGCTGTACGTTCTCGCCATCCGGGCAAAACTTGCCGAGCCTTCCAGCCCTACCGGTCGGTGGCCGCGATCGATAAAGGACTTCAAGTCTCGTCCTGGCCCACAGCCGAAATCGAGAATCGAAAACGGCGCCACGCCTTCGATGTGAGCAAGCAGTGCTTCAACATTCTGGCTGACATCGTGGTCGCGCGTTCCTTCCCAAAAGTCCTCAGCGCGCTGGTTGTAGTGGTCCAGCGTATCGCCAGCGATTTTTTCGAGATCTTGCGGAGCGAGTTTCATATCAGAAAAATAACGTTGCCGGTGACGCGCAAAGACGAACGCAAGTGCTGGTGCACCTCGCAGGGCGAAAACGCGCTGCGAGGCGTGCGGTTACTAGTGCTCCCAAATTACGCCGCGTGACGTTTGACGGACTCGGCAATCGTCGTAACCATCTGGTCGATGTGGCTGGTCTCAACGATATACGGCGGGCTGAGCACCAGATTGTCGCCAGCGACACGCAGCAACACGCCGCGCTCAAAGCAGTCGAGGAAAATGTTGTAGGCGCGCTTGCCAGGCATGCCGGTGATGCTCGCCAGCTCCACGGCACCAGCCAGTCCGAGCGCGCGAATGCCGATCACATTTGGCAGGTCACGAAAGGTACTGTGCAGCGCATCGCCCAATACTTTGCCCATTTCACCCGCACGCGCAAACAGATTCTCTTCCTTGCACAGATTGAGCGTTGCAATCGCAGCGGCGCAGGCAACCGGATGGCCGGAATACGTATAGCCATGAAAGAATTCAATAGCATGGTCCGGGCTGTTCGCGGTGGATTTCATCATCGAGTCATAAATGTGATCGCGGCAGATCACGCCGCCCAGCGGGATCACGCCATTGGTGACGCACTTGGCAAAATTAAGCATATCCGGCACAACGCCATAAAAATCGGCGCCGAAATTTGTCCCCAACCGGCCAAAACCGGTAATGACTTCATCGAAGATCAACAGGATGCCGTGCTTGTCGCAAATCTCGCGAAGCCGCTTCAAGTATCCCTTGGGCGGCAGATACCAACCTGCACTCCCGGCGACGGGCTCGACGATCACTGCGGCGATATTGCTTGGGTCGTGCAGTGGCAGGATGCGCTGCTCAAGCTCGAGCAGGGGATCCTCTTTCCACTCCGGTTCTGCGCCATTGATGAATGCGTGATTGACCGGGTCGTGAACGAATCGCAGATGGTCCACCCTGGGCAGAAATGCCGTGCCGAAGACTTTGCGATTGGCGGGAATGCCGCCAACGCTCATGCCGCCAAACCCGGCGCCGTGGTAGCCGCGTTCGCGACCGATGAAAACGTTGCGATGCCCTTCGCCGCGCGCGCGATGGTAGGCCAGCGCGACTTTCATGGAGGTGTCGGCTGCTTCGCTGCCGGAGTTGCAGAACAGCACTTTATTGAGGTCACCGGGCGCCAGCGCCGCGATCATTTCGGCGGCTTTGAAAGCCTTGTCGTTGCAGACCTGAAACGCGGTGGCGTAATCAAGTGTATCAAGTTGTTTCTTGATGGCTTCGTTGATTTGGCGACGATTGTGCCCGGCACCCACACACCAAAGGCTGGAAACACCGTCGATCACTTGACGTCCGTCGTCGGTGGTGAACATCATGCCGTCTGCAGCGACAAAGACGCGCGGATGCTCGCGGAAATGGCGATTTGGGGTGAATGGCAACCAATGGTTGTCCATATTGATCTGTTCTTTTGCCACGGCAATTTCTCCTAGGGCTGTTCGAGGGCAGCGTTCGCATAGCATAGCCGCTTTGCGATTCTGCGAACAGTTTAGGCCAGATTTGGTCGCCAATAAGGGAACCAAGGTCAGCTTTGCGCCCTCTCACGAGTGCTGCAAGTGTGTGAAATGCGGCCTCGTGTCCCTCATAATGGCGCCGATGCAACAATCCCTGATTTTCGCGGCCGACATGGGCGCGCCGACTACCGCCAGAACGCTTAAGGGCAGCCATTTGCGCGAGCCTGAAGCGCGTACCCTCCGTTACCTGGGCATCGGCTTATTGTTGTCATTGTGTTTCCACATCATTTTTTTTGTGGTGATGCCTAAACGTGAAGTCAACGAGGACTCGCCCCTGCAAGGTGCACAAGGCACGATGGTGGTCCAGTTGACCCCATCCTCACCCAGCCCGCCCCCGGCGCCCACTGTGACTGCCGTTGCCCCGCCAACACCGCTGGCACCGCGACCCCGAACGGTAGCACCTCTATCTCCTCGCATGATGACAGTCCCCAGCGCGACGCCGCAAAGCATTCCGCTGGACCCGGACCCGCCTGCGCCGGTCAGACCACCAGAGGTGGCGCCAACCGATTTTATGAGCGTGGTCAACGCCAATCGCGAACGCCGTGCAGCAGCGGAATCCGCCGCCCGCACGCAGGGGCGTGCCAGCGGCCGCGATCCTTCCGCCGACGATATCGCTTTGGCGAACATCAATCGCAATATCCGCTCACTGACCCAGGGCACGGGTACCAGTGGCGTATTTCAGATCCTGAGCAAAGGTCATCGTGCGGCGCAATTCGCCTTCCGTGGGTGGACAACGGATTCGCGAGACAGTCGACGGGAAGTCATCGACGTTGATGCGGGCCTCAATGGCAATGTCGACCAGGCGATCATCCGTCGCATGATCGAATTGATCCGCACTCATTATCAGGGTGATTTCAACTGGGATTCGCAGAGGCTGGGGCGCGTAGTCGCGCTATCGGCACGGGTGGAGGATACCGCCGGACTCGAGGAGTTCATGATGCGCGAATTTTTCCGCTGACGACTCAGGTGGATGGATCGTCATTGCGACAAGCCGCGCCGAGGTTTGCACAATGTCACATTTGGCGCCAGCATCAGGCAAACCCCTAGTGTTACAATTGTTGTTACAAGGTGTAACCGGTCGAGTGCCGACCGAAAACACCATATTGTCGGCGCAATTATTCGATGAACAGTCCAGACAGGAACGTGAATGCGCAGTTGCCAGCCCCACAAGTTTTTGTGGTTCTTTGCATTGCGCTCGCCTATTGTTTGCCCGGCCTGATTGGGCATCAACCCTGGAAGCCAGACGAAGGCTATATTTTTGCCGGGATTTTTCACATGCTCCAGTCTGGCGACTGGGTGGTCCCGCATCTCGCGGGCGAGGCATTCATGGAAAAGCCTCCTTTGTATCATTGGATGGGGATGATGACCGCGACGCTGACCGGCGCATTTTTACCGATGCACGATGGCGCGCGGCTAGCCAGCGGTGTCTTTGTGGGGATTGCTCTCGGGGCAACCGCGGTGGCTGGCCGCCTGGCGTGGGGCGCGGGTAGCGGGCGAATCGCGGTGCTGGTCATGCTCGGTACGCTGGGGCTGCTCAATACCGTGCCCCTCATGTTGCCGGATTTGCCGCTGTTGGCAGGCTTTGCCGTCGCGACGCTCGGACTGGTCGCGCACGCGTCTGCCCGGAAGTGGGCATTCGTGGCGCTGGGTACCGGCGTCGGTATGGGCTTTTTGGCAAAAGGATTATTGGCGCCGGGTGCAATCCTCATCGCGACGCTGGCATTGCCAATGTGTTTTTCGCAATGGCGAGATCGCCGTTATGTGAAGTTTTTATTGTTTGCCTCGATCGTTGCACTGCCTTGGTTGATTATCTGGCCGGCATTACTCTATGCCCGCGACGCCGCCGCGTTCGTCACTTGGCTATGGGACAACAACATCGGTCGATTCCTGGGGTTCTCGGTAGCAACGTTGGGAGCGGCTGGCGAAACCGGCTTCTGGGCAAAGGCGTTTCCCTGGTTTGTATTTCCATGGTGGATTTTTATTGCCATATGCCTGTGGCAAACCCGTGCGCGCTGCCTGTGTGAAACTGGCATGCAGGTTGGACTCGCCGTGGCACTTTCATTGTCGCTGGTGCTCGTCACGGCGGGTTCGGCGAGAGTTATCTACGCATTGCCAATGCTGCCAGCGTTGGCGCTCGCCACCACCGGCGCGTTCAGGCAAACACCGCGCCACGTTTGGTCAACATTGGCCGTACTTGGGTTGATGATTGCGCTGGGCGTTGGACTATTGAGCTGGTTTTTCTGGGGGGCGCTAACGTATTTTGGACAAACCCCCGATTGGCAATGGATTGCGCGGCAGGTGCCGGTGCAGTTCCTGTTACCCATTTCGCCATTGAACGTCCTGCTTGCAGCCGCGCTAAGCGCAGGTCTGGTGGCGATTGTTTGGCAGGCACGGCGCTTGGCGCACGGTCAGCTACTGGTTTGGACTGCATCATTGGCCGTGGCCTGGGCGCTGCCGATGGTTCTTCTTATGCCCTGGATAGATACGGCGAAAGGCTATCGCGGCGTGTATGACTCGCTGGTGATGGCATTGCCGTCAAGCTATTCTTGCATTCAGAGCGAGCAACTGGGCGAATCCGAGCGTGGCATCCTGGAATACACGCACGGAATCCTGACCGTGCGTAACGAGGTTTCGCCCAATGTAAGCTGCCCGTTCCTGTTGCGGCAAACCAAAAGTGCCGAGACCCAGAGTCCCAACGGAGAATGGGAGCTGTTGTGGGTTGGCGGTCGACAGAGCGGCGGCAATGAACGCTTCCAGCTCTATGCGTCGAATTTGCTTGAAGAGGGACGATCACACGCAGAGATTTGGCGCCGGAGCGCGGTCGCACTCCACGTCTTTTTGGCTCGCCCTGAGAACAACATGCCTTACCTGGACGAAGTGTCCGCCATCGACTGAACTTCGCGGTTCGCCTGCTGCTGTTTCCCCCTTTTTTCCTGAATCGCCGTCGTTATTTGACAGGCCTTCACTATTGGCGCAGAATTTAGTACTAACACGAACCAATTTATGTTCTGCCCGTCAAACTGCCCATGCGAAACAAACGTTACATGCCGTTGGTGCGCGCACTCATTGAATGCGCCAGAAGCTTTGAACACTGCTCAGGCACACATATTCGACAGCTAGGACTGACGCCGGCGCAATTCGATATCATCGCGACGCTAGGCAATACTGACGGCATGAGTTGCAAGGAGTTGGGCGAAAAAACACTGATCACCAAGGGAACGATGACGGGTGTTCTGGATCGCTTACAAGACAAGGGACTACTTAGCAGACACGACTCACCCGAAGACGGTCGAAGTTGGATCACAAAGCTCACGGTCAAGGGCCAGGCGTTATTTGAAGAAGTCTTCCCCAAACATCTGGCGCAACTCGATCCATTATTTACGCACTTTACCGACCGGGAGCTGGACAATATGCGTCAACAACTCTGCCGATTGCGGTCTGCCTTCGAAGCCACAAACCCGGCCGCCAACGCGGGTTCGCCATGAGCCCACCGCGCTACACTGGTGTGGCCATCGGCCTGCATTGGTTGATCGGACTGGCGATTCTGGTTTCCCTGGGCGTCGGCCTGTACATGGTCGACTTGTCGTTGTCGCCAACCAAGCTTCGGCTGTATTCGTGGCACAAGTGGGCGGGCGTGACTATATTCACGCTGGTATTGATTCGGTGTATCTGGCGCATCACCCACCCTGTCCCGCCGCTGCCTGGTGGCATGCAGCAATGGCAGCGCGTTGTCGCCGAGGGCACTCACTATGTGTTGTACGCACTCATGATCGCCATCCCCTTGGCAGGCTGGCTAATGAGTTCGGCCAAGGGCTTCCAGACGGTGTACTTCGGCGTGCTGCCCCTTCCCGACTTGCTCAACAAGAACAAGGAACTCGGCGACACCCTGACACTGGTGCATCGCTACCTCAACTACCTGATGATCGCCATCATCGGCGCGCATATCGGCGCGGCACTCAAGCATCACTTCGTCGACAAAGACGACATTCTCCTGCGTATGTTGCCGGCCCGGCAAAAGTTGAACTCGTAATCAACACCGACTGAGACACACCAAGATGACAAACGTATCACGCATTTTCTTCACTCTCCTCCTCGCATTTGTTGCCAATGTTACGCAAGCAGTCGAGTACAACGTCGTCCAGGCGGACAAATCAACCATCACCTTTATGTCCAAGCAGATGGGCGTACCCGTGCAGGGCCGGTTCCCCAAATTTAGCGCGCGGATCGCGTTTGACCCAGCCAAGCCCGACGCGGCGAAAGTTGAAATCAGCATCGACTTGGCCTCGATCGACGCCGGCTCCAAAGACGCGAACGACGAAGTCGTTGGTAAGCAATGGTTCAACGTAAAAGCGTTTCCGATGGCGACCTTTACCTCCGCCACGGTGAAAGTAGCGGGTGACAGCCGTTATGAGGTAACCGGACCGTTATCCATCAAGGGCAAGGCTAATCCCGTGACCGCATCGTTTGGCTTCAAAGCCGAAGGCAACAGCGGTGTCTTCGACGGCGGCTTCACCTTGAAGCGCGTTGACTTTGCCATCGGTGAGGGCCCATGGGCGGATTTGTCGACGGTCGCAAATGACATCCAGGTCAATTTCCACTTCGTGGTCGCAGCAAGTGTGACCACGCCAGCAACAAAAGCAAAGTAAAACTTTCCATTAGTCAAAGGAGCAACACCGTGAAACGCATCGCCATTCTTGCATTTGCAATCAGCCTCACCATCCCCGCATTTGCCATACCGGAAACATTTGTGATGGACAACAGCCACACCTACCCGAGCTTCTCGTACACGCATATGGGGTTCTCAACCCAGCAGAGCAAATTCGACAAGACCACGGGTAAAGTCACTATTGATCGCACAGCCAAGACCGGGTCTCTCGACGTTAGCATCGACACAAAGTCGATCAACACCGGCTCTGAATTGTTCAATGGTCATCTCAAGGGCGAGGATTTTTTCAACGCAGATAAATTTCCAGCCATCACGTTTAAATCCAGCAATTTCAAGTTTGATGGTGACAAAGTTGCGTCCATCGACGGCGACCTGACCATCAAAGGTGTCACCAAGCCCGTAACACTGACGGTCTCGTCATTCTACTGCGGGCCACACCCTTTCGCGAAGAAAGATGCCTGCGGCGCCAACGCCAGCACCAAGATCAAACGCACGGAATTTAATGCCGGCAAGTATGTGCCGGGCGTCAGCGATGAAGTGACGTTGAACATCGTGGTAGAAGCGATTAAGGAGTAGTAGACCAAGCATTGGCGCGGCTTTTCAGGCACTTATATCCTGAGACCCCCGTCAATGCTAATTCTACAGTTTCCGGCACTGCCCAGAGGTACATGCACCCTAGTAATACGTAAGCTCACGCGCCTTTCCCCAGAACACCCAATATGAATAAGCCGAATAAGCCAGAATCACCGGCAACACGATGAGCGTGCCGACAAGAATAATCATGAGCGATTCCGGCGCGCTGGCGGCATCCCAGATGGTGATCTTGTTTACCACCAGATTGGGATAAAGGCTGTACGCCAAGCCCAGAAAGGCGAGCACGAAAATCCCCACCGTGCCTGCAAACGGAACCCAGCAATGGCGATCCGCCTCGCGTGGCTGGCTTCGCAGTACCCGCTCGATGATGACAAACAGCAGCAGTGTCAGCAGCGGGATGGGACTTAGCATCAACAGATTCGGCATCGAAAACCATTTCTCGAAAATCTGCGCACTCACCATTGGCGTCATCAACGAAACTGCCGCGACACCAAGCCCTGTCATCCACAGGCAGCGTTGCGCCCAATGTACGGCGCGTTTTTGCAAATCCCCATCCGTCTTCATGATCAGCCAGCCTGCGCCTAACAGCGCGTAGCCAGCGACAAGACACACTGCAATCAGGCCGGCGAAGCCGATATTGACCCAGGTGTTGTCATATCCGACGACATGCATGCCCAGCATGTAGCCCTGCGCCAGACCGGTGAGGACCGAACCGCCAAAGAAAATCCGGTTCCAGACAACTTTGTGGTCATCTTGCGCTTTGACGCGGAAGTCGAAAGCCACGCCGCGCAAGATCAATCCGGCCAACATCAGTGCAACCGGCAAATACAGCGCGGTGAGAATCACCCCGTGCGCCAGCGGAAATGCCACCAGCAGCAGGCCAACTCCCAACACCAGCCAGGTTTCATTGGCATCCCAGAATGGACCGATGGAGGAGATCATCACGTCTTTCTGAGGATCGGTAGCACCATGCAGCAACACCCCTACCCCCAGATCGAAACCGTCAAGCAGCACATACAGCAGCATCGCCATGCCCATCAGCACCATGAAGATGACCGGTAGCCAGAATGCAGTATTCATCTCAGTCTCCCGCCGCGCTGGAGGGTGCATTGACCACCGCGACCATCGGGTCGAGTACCGGGGTGGGTGCATTAGCGAGGACCTTTGCCTTGCGCGCCATGTAGAAAACCACCGTCACATAAGCTACCGTCAGTGCCAGGTAAAGTGCAAGGTACATGACGAGCGTGCCGACAATCGCGGTGGCGCCCACGTTCGGTGCTGCAGCTTGTGCCGTCGTGAGCACCCCGTAAACGAGATACGGCTGCCGTCCGATTTCCGTCACGTACCAGCCCGCGACCGTGGCGATCCAGCCTGAAAATGTCATTGCGATAAGCCCGCGCATCAGCCAGGGCTGCAAGTCTTTCGTCCGCCATATCGACCAAGTTGCTAACCACGACACCGCGAACATTAGCATGCCTACACCGACCATGATGCGAAATGCCCAGAACAGCGGTGCCACCGGCGGATGCTTGCCGGGGAATTCATTCAAGCCCTTGATCTCGCCATCAACCTCGTGGGTGAGGATCAGTGCCGCCCCCTTGGGTAGGCCGATTTCAAAATTATTTTTCTTCGCGGCGGCATCTGGCAACGCGAACAAGAGCAACGGTGCACCGCGCTCGCTCTGCCAAATACCTTCGATGGCGGCAATTTTGGCCGGCTGATGTTTGAGCGTATTCAGCCCGTGCAGGTCGCCGACAAAAATCTGTATCGGGATCAGCAGCGCCGCCACCAGAGCGCCAGTGCGGAGCGAAACCCAGACGTCTGGCCCGTGATCGCCGCGCAGCCAGCGATACGCCGATACGCCAGCGACCAGGAACGAGCCAGTGAGGCCGGAAGCAATCATCATGTGCGTAAAGCGATACGGGAACGACGGATTGAACAGTATCGCCAGCCAGTCGGTGGCGTGGGCCCTGCCGTCAATCATTTCGAAACCCACGGGTGTCTGCATCCATGAATTGAGCACCAGTATCCAGAATGCCGAGAGAGAGGTACCGAACGCAACCATTACCGTAGCGAACGTGTGTACCTTGTCTGGCACCCGTTTGAAGCCGAATAGCATGATGCCCAGAAAACCGGCTTCCAGAAAGAACGCCGTCAGTACTTCATAGGCCAGAAGCGGCCCGGCGATATTTCCCACCGTCTGCATGTAGCCAGGCCAGTTGGTGCCGAACTGAAACGACATCGTGATACCGCTGACCACGCCAAGTGCAAAGGTCAGCGAAAACACTTTGACCCAGAAATGGTATGCCTGCATCCAGGCTTTATCGCCGGTCGCGTTGAAGCGCAGTTTGAAGAACAACAATACCCACGCGAGCGAAATACTGATCGTGGGGAAGAGAATGTGAAAGGTGATGTTTGCGCCAAACTGAATGCGAGCGAGCATTAGTGCGTCCATGGTATTTTCCATTTCAATTCTCCTCTCAGGGCGAAGCTTACGTTGCCGATTTCTTGCCGCCGGCAACTATCTTTAGCCTGCCCTTGAGTTCAAGCAGTTTCTGCACCTTTGCGCCCAGTTTCATCAACTGCACCAGCGTGTCCTGATCGAGCTTGTGCACATCGGTAAACCAGCTGCTGACGAGCTCGATCAAGTCGTGCATCGCCTTCATGCGCTGCTGTGCAAATTTGTCGCCCGGGTCGTTCACTTCGGTGATGACGGCATCACGCAGCATCGACAGCGTGGGATCGACTTCACGTTTCTTGCGCTCCTCGGCCAGCGTTTTGAAAATCATCCAGACATCTTCAGGCGCCGAAAAAAACTCACGCCGGTCGCCCGGCAGATGCTGCAATCGCACCAGCCGCCACGACTCGAGTTCCTTCAGCCCCATGCTGACGTTGGAACGCGAAAAATCTAGCGCCTCGGCGATCTCATCGGCATTCAGCGGCCGGTCGGACACGTACAGGAGCGCGTAAATCTGCCCAACCGTGCGGTTGATTCCCCAGCGGCTGCCCATTTCGCCGAAGTGAAGGACGAAGTTCTGGATAAGTGGGGAGAGGTTTTTCATATTTTGTCGTTCAAGTAATTATTGTGATTTCAGTAATTACTGAAAATTCTGAACAATAAAGGGGCGTTCGTCAAGTGCTGGGCATTTTTTATGCAGCGTCAGCTCACCAACGCAATCGACACAGTCGCAACTAACGTTCGGCGTGCACCTCGATCATGGTTGCGCTAGCTGCAGAAGCAGGCGGATCGACATTGGCTGCGCCAGCAAGCCGGCCATTCACAAAATATAACTGCCTGCCGCCATTGGGGCCAGTCTCATAGTCCCAGTACTCATGCCAGGCGCCTGCCTCGCGAGTACGTTTGATGCGTTGAGGTTTGCCCCAGCGCCGATCGTTGAGGACATGCAAATCGAGGGTTCCAACCTGGAATTCAGCCCGTGTACTGTCCTTGCTGCCCGGACGAGGCATGGCTTCATCGCTCTCCCTCTCCGCGCGCCGCATCGACCTCTCCACGGGCCGAGTCTGCATGTCCTCGCTGTCCGTCGCGCAGGCAACTTCCTGCCAGGTCACCGTGTTTGCGTGAATACACTTGTACATGCCGCTTGCAAAGGTGGGCAAGGGGCTGAGCAGCGTGACTGCCAAGAGAATGAAAAGGCACTTCATGGAGATGTCCGGGGTCGCACAGGTGTCCGATGATTACCTGATGGCAAACACATTCACATCGGCACTACGCCTGAGTTGCTGTAGGAAGACTTCTGTAGGCGATTCCCCGCGATGAGCAGCAATGCATATCCTGCTAGCCTTGCAACGGGACGATTTTGTGCGCCGGGGTCGTCGCATCCGCCACACTATGTTCGATGCCGTACACAGTTCAACTCGGTGTGATAGTCTGTCGGCGGGTACTTTACGAATTCTGGTTCAATTTCGCGAAAATATCGCGCTCGCGGAGGCCCCCAATGCCCACGGCCCATTGCCCAGCACAAAATCATCTTCTCGCTGCCCTGCCCGCTGCCGAGTTCGCCCGACTTTCGGCTAATCTGGAGTTGGTACCGATGCCGCTAGGCGAGGCGCTTTACGAATCCGGCGGCCAGTTGCAGCACGTCTATTTTCCTACCACCGCTATCGTCTCTCTGCTTTATGTTTTGGAGAATGGGGCGTCGGCCGAGATCGCGATCGTCGGCAACGAGGGCATACTCGGCATTTCAATATTCATGGGCGGTGAGACCACGCCCAGCCGGGCGGTGGTGCAAAGTGCAGGTCATGGCTATCGTTTGGGGGCGCAATTTCTGCGCGACGAATTCAATCGTGCCGGGCCGGTGCTGCACCTATTACTGCGCTACACCCAGGCCCTGATCACGCAGATGACGCAAACTGCCGTCTGCAATCGGCATCACATGGTCGAGCAGCAACTGTGCCGCTGGCTGTTGTTGAGCCTTGACCGGCTCCCTACCTCGACGTTAACCATGACGCAGGAACTGATCTCCAACATGCTCGGCGTGCGCCGCGAAGGCGTTACGGAAGCTGCCGGACAACTACAGCGTGCAGGCCTGATCCACTATAGCCGCGGGCGTATCGAGGTGTTGGACCGGCCCGGTTTGGAAAAAGTTGTTTGCGAGTGCTACGCGGTAGTCAAACGGGAATCAGATCGCCTGCTTGCCGACATCGGTCCGGGCGACCTGTCGCACGTTCTGGGCACGTCCGGCGCCTGATCGCGAACTTCGGGTTGGCAAGTCCAGTTGGGGGCGCAACCATGCTGGCAGCATTGCGACACACGTCACGGCGCGACGCGATAAATGGCGCCGTTGAGATCATCGGATATAAGCACGCTTCCATCCGCGAGAACCAGGATGTCGGCCGGTCTTCCCCAATAGTTTCGGCCCTGCAGGAAGCCTGTCAAAAAAGGCTCCATGCGTTCAGCTTTACTACCACTCATCGCCACGCTCACCACATCGTAACCAACCCGCGATGGCGGATGCGAGCCGTGACGAGCAACGATGACACTGCCTTTCATCGCTTTTGGCACTGCGTCACCGACATAGAAACGCATTCCCAACGCTGAAGTGTGCGCACCCAGCGTAAATGCCGACGGCGTGAATTCGCTGCATGCACGCTTGTTGCCGAATTCGGGGTTGGAAATGTTTCCGTCGTGACAATAAGGAAAACCGAAATTTTCACCGACGCGGGTGACGCGATTGAGTTTGTCATTGGGCAACTCCGGGCCCAGATTGTCCTGGCCTTGTTCGGTGAACCAAAGTTCTTTGGTCTGCGGATGCCAATCGAAACCGACCGAATTGCGGATGCCGCGGGCAACGACTTCCTTGCCACTGCCATCTGCATTGGTCCTGATAATCGTGCCGTACTCGTCGTTCTGCGCTTCGCAGAGATCGCAAGGCGCACCCACAGAGATATACAGTTTCCCGTCCGGCCCGAAGGCCATGTAATGCGCACCGTGGCGGTCCTTATCAGGAAAACCGTCGACCACGGTAGTCGGTGCAGGCGGATTGTCGAGCCGGTTCTCAATATCCTCAAAGCGCAAAACCTTTGTTCTGGCCGACACGTACAAGGCGCCTTTGCTGAAGGCAATGCCGCTGGAAGTGTTCATCCCGGAAAAGATGGTCCGCTTGCGAGTGACCTGATTGCCACTGAGCGTCAGCGCATAGACATTGCCAGCGTTACTGCCGACAAATAATGTGCCGTTGGCCCCTAGCGCCATCTGTCGAGCCTTCGGCAAATCTGTCGCGAATATCGAAACATTGAGACCGGGGGCGGCTTTGAGACTTTCGAGCTGAATGCCCTTGTTCTCCTCACGCCAATCCATCAACGAATTGCAGCCACTCAAGATTGAGGCCAGTGCCACGCAAAGTGTTGCAGTTATAGTGGTGCGTGCGAAACTTGCTGAATGAGTTTTGGTCATGCTATTTTCGAATTTGTACGTTACGTGGATCCCGTTGCGCGGGAATTTAATTGACGACAGAACTGTTCAAGCCTTGATTCGTGAACAGTGTTCTTGTTTGTCGGTGGCGTCTGTGCGCTCGCGAACATACCCATTGCCGACAGCGACCTATTATCGCCGCCTAAGTCAGGAAAAATTTGTCATCGCACATTGATCGCGACCTAAACCAGGCGACCACGCAACGAAAGCGACTGCAGCATGCGCATCTGTACATTTGCTCGTAAAAGATATGATCGATATCGCCGTGCGTCTGCCAAGTTTGTGGGACTGTGTTTGTCTCTGCCGGCCGGTGTATTTGCAATCGTTGCACAGTTCGCTTCTGCGCAGGTGCCGACTGCCGAAGTTCCCAGCATTCCCGAATTAGTGATCAGCGCCACGCGGGTGGCGCAGGACGGCTTCAATCTGCCGATGGCCATTGATCGCATCGATGCGAGCGTGATCGCTGAAGCGAGGCCACAGGTCAATCTGTCCGAAGTACTCAATCGCGTGCCGGGGATCGTGGCGCTGAACCGTCAGAACTACGCGCAGGATTTGCAGATATCTTCGCGCGGCTTCGGCGCCCGTTCCACCTTCGGCGTACGCGGTGTACGGTTGATCGCAGACGGCATTCCCGCCACCATGCCTGATGGACAGGGTCAGGCCGCAACGTTCGGCCTTTCGTCGGCAGATCGCATTGAAGTCTTGCGAGGCCCGTTTGCAAGTTTGTATGGGAATTCTTCCGGTGGGGTGGTGCAGGTATTTACTGCTGATGGGCCGGCATTGCCGACTGTCAGTGCTTCACTTTTAGCGGGAAGCTACGGAACGCGCAAACGCAGCCTGCAATTTGGGGGCCCGCAAGACAGCTTGAATTACATCGCCGATGTTTCGCGTTTTGAAACCGATGGCTACCGCGCCCATAGTGCCGCAACCCGCGATCAGCTTAATGCAAAGTTTAGCATTCCGTTGCCCGCGGGCAGGCTCACGGTTATCGCAAATGGGTTGAATCAACCCGATACACAAGATCCGCTGGGCCTGACGCGTGCGCAAGTGCAACTCGATCCGCGCGCGGCCGATAGTTCAGCGCTCGCGTTCAATACCCGAAAAAGCATACGCCAGAATCAACTCGGCGCCGTCTTTGACATTGGCGCCGCAGGCAATGCCTACGGCGCGGTGCAGGCCAAAATTTACAGCGGCGAGCGTACCGTCACGCAGTATCTCGGTCAGGATGGCAATACGCCTCTGGGCGCAGGCGGCGTGGTCGATCTGGGGCGGCGCTATGGCGGTGCGGGTTTGCGCTGGACACGCAGCATCACCTGGGACGACATCGCCAATCGCGCGCTGACTTTCTCTGTCGGGTTCGACGGCGACAGCCTCAATGAGCGGCGCCGGGGCTTCGTCAATAGCGCCGGCCAGCAGGGTGCGCTCAAACGCGATGAGGATGATCGCGTAGCTAATACCGATTTCTATGCGCAAGTAGAATGGCAACTCGCCGCGGCCTGGCGTATCAGTGGCGGCGCGCGCCATAGCCAAGTGAGATTTAATTCCGCAGACCACTATATCGTCGGTATCAATCCTGACGACAGCGGCAGTGTCGGCTACTCGCGCACTACGCCGGTATTCGGCGTGCTGGTCATGCTGACGCCACAATGGAATGCGTACGCCAACTACGGCGAGGGCTTTGAAACGCCAACCTTCGCTGAACTGGCGTATCGCCCCAATGGCGCGACTGGCTTGAACTTTGCGCTGAAACCGGCGAGCAGCCGACACACAGAGCTTGGACTCAAGGGCAGGATAAGCGGCACGTCACGCTTCAATGCGGCACTGTTTCATATTGATACAAAAAATGAAATCGTCACCAATTCATCGAGCGGTGGCCGCAGCGATTTCCGTAACGCATCCAATACGCAGCGCGACGGTGTCGAGCTATCGGTCGAGAGTGTTCTGCCACTCGGTTTTGAAACCTATGCTGCCTACACTTTTTTGCATGCGCGCTTAGTGGGCGCATACAGCGCAGGTTCTCCTCCCGTGGCAGTGGCAGCGGGCAATCTGTTGCCAGGCGTGGCGCGCTCGGTGCTGACCGGCGAATTGCTGTGGCGCCATCAGCAGTCCGGATTCCATGCTGCAGTCGAATACCGCGCATCCACCAAGGTCTACGTGAATGAAGCTAACAACGATGCTGCGGCAAGTTTTGCTGTGGCAAATTTGCGCATCGGGTTTCAGCAGCAATTTGGGCCGGGCGGCGACGGCGACTGGCGCATCAGCGAGTTCGCGCGGATCGAAAACGTCACTGATCGCCGCTATGTCGGCTCGGTGATCGTCGCTGAAGCCAGAGCGCGATACTTTGAGCCCGCAGCGGGACGCAGTTTCTTGATTGGGCTGAATGTGTCACGTTCCTTTTGACTTGAACAACCCGGGCGACTTAGTTCGGCGGTTGCAGTGAACCACTTTAAATCGTTCGGCCCGAATACGTCGTATCGCAGATTTACTCTGTAGTCCACGCGGAACATTCAGCGCACGTTATCCGCCGAGCAGTAATCAGCTTCGTGCCAGCCACGCATGGCGCACTGCTTGATCCTCAAGAACGTCAGGCGCCATCAGCGAACAAACAAGGCGATGAGAATTACGATGGGTATGGGAACGCCGAGAAGCAGCAATAAAATAGAACGCATGCGAGACTCCGGTTAGGGTGGTGGGTGGGATGATCAGGCGTCGCGACGGCGACCGCCATAGGTGGCAGCCAGGCTGGCGACAAATGCGCCGGCCAACATGGAAATAAACAGCCATAGCGCCGCGTAGGAGGAGGCTTTGCGGGCCTTGTCCGCAGCTTCTTTGGTCATGGCTTCGAACTCGCGAATTTTTAGTTGCAGGCGTGCATACGTGTCGGACACCCGCTTTTCAGCTTCCTGCTGGGTGAGGCCGGAGCGCTGGGCGACAAGTTGCCCGACATAACGGGTGTCATCTGCGGGCAAGGCGCCAAATTGTATATTGCTCACAAAGATTCGATTCACTTCCGAGGTCATGCCCGCAGTTGATGGTGTTGGGGCCGAATAGCCGCTCGGAACGCTGGCGCTTGTGACCGGCGGCGAACTTGCAGCAGCCGTTGCGCCATTCAAATCCCTGCGAAACAAGGAATCGACGAAATAACCGAACGATGCGCTGTCGTCGCCGGATTTCATCGTGGCCGTCGCAACGGCGCCGCCGCCTGCGCCCGCTGCGGCCGCATTTGCCACACCGCTGGCTACGGAGGTGCCTGCCTTTACCCCTCCACCGATAATTGATCCAACTGCCGAGGTGAGCAAAGCAGCTGTAGCAAGCGACGCCACTGCCCATGCAAGGAAACCGTGCGCTGTATCGCGAAAATACACTTCGTCAGCGTGAACCTGAAGCCACTTCGTTCTCAGTCGGCCGGCCAGATAGCCGCCCATGCCAGATGCTGCAAGCTGTGTCAGGGTAATCCAGAGAATGGTTGAGACGCCAATCGTGGTTCCGCTAACGCCCTCGTAAGACCACGGAGAAATGGCGGACAGTCCCAAACCGACGCCGAGCAATAACAGGATAAGTGATAAGGCCGCTGCTGCTGCTGCGCCAGCGATGATGGCGCTCCAGGAAACTGCACTGCATTGAATCCGTTTTGGGTCGTGCAGCGTGTCGTGAATAGCGGGTTCGCGACCGAGGTCTGATACGGCGGCAAATGGGGTAGAGGCCATGACTGTCGTTCCTGTAAAAAGATTTGCGAATGTTTTAAAGCGTCATTCTCGGGACGAAAATGTGCGAACGGAGTAGGCGAGATTGCGGATCGCGTGTAGGACTGGCTGCCATATCGCAATGTTCTGTGAGTACGATGGATTTCGCGGTTGCAGACCGATTTAGCGTTAGTGCGCCAGTGCGGCGTACGGCTGTTCGTAAGTGCACTTAACCTATTTCTAATGCGCGCCGCCAGCCAAATTCTGGACTACGCTTGAACGTGGTTGTAAACACGTGCCTCATTGTCTGCTGGGGCTCTGAGGCTGAAAAGCTTCTATCAACGCTGCAACAGGCGAGTCTCGCGTCAAATTGCTGGCGCTGACAAGAATTCATAGGCTGCTGCATCAGGGAATCAGCTTACCCTGTCGATTGTTGCTGGCATTGATTTCGACCTTGCTTTCCCGTCGCGACCAACTGCATATCTGTCAGTACCTGGCGTTGACTAGGTATGCCACCAGTTTGCGCTCAGTCTTCTTTATCTTGGCGGTGTTACCTGCAAGTCGGGTATTCAAGCTGACTCACTACTTATCCGTGACAGCCTACCCGGCGTTATGGTCGCTTTATTTCGGCTTCACCAGCCGCCAGTTTTATCGCGGTCATCGGCCGCGACAGAGATTTAAAGGCGTACTGTTATGCGCGTTCGCGCAGACTATTACGATGTAGATCATCCCCGGGGTCTAATCGGTCTAATTCTTTTATTACTACAAACACTGATCGCGCACCATACCGCAAACGCTCGGCGGCGGCGTCTATCCACACGTCGATACCCTTGCAAAATCCCGTCAGTCAAACTAAAAAACTCTGCTAAATTGTGCCTCGCCGAACAACAGAGGCCGCTTTTCATCAATTAGCGGTGACGAGGCGACTTCAACAGGGAGTGAACAGCATGGAAGAAGTAACGCCCGTAGCAGCGCCCGAGGCAATGGCGCCTATCGCCGTCAATCAACGTATTGAAGCGCTGGATGTCGTACGTGGGTTCGCGCTTCTGGGCATCTTCCTGATGAACATCGAGTTCTTCAATCGAACGTTCAGTAGTTTCAATGAAGGTATGCCGCGCGATATCACAGGGCTGAATTGGCTTGCTAGCTGGTTCATTACCTATTTCGTGCAAGGTAAATTCTGGACAATTTTTTCACTGTTGTTCGGCATGGGATTTGCCGTCATGATGGTTCGTGCTGAGCGTGCCGGCCGCGAATTCACACAGGTGTACATCCGCCGCGTGATTGCACTGGCCGTATTCGGCGCGGTGCACTTCATATTCTTGTGGGAAGGTGACATCCTGTTTAGCTATGCGGTTGCCGCATTGATACTGATGGTGGTGCTGTATGCGAAACCGAAGCCACTGCTGATCGCCATCGCGATCACAGTCGGATTGGGCTTCATTCCTTATCTGGATAATTTCTTTGGCGTTGCCGCCGGACTCTGCGTGGCGGGACTGATCGCGCTCTACCTGAGAAGCGAAAAACGTGTAAGTGTTCGCGGCCACGTCATTCCAATATTTTCATTGATATTGCTGATTATTGGCACAGCGCTGGTCATCGCGGCGGGCGTATTCTGGGTACTGCCTGACGGACCAGTGGAACCGCGCTTGCCGCTCACCGTATTCGGCCCCATGGTGTTGCTGGCAGGATGGCTTTCGTGGAAATATTATGAGCCCGTCGAAAAGCGCAGCGTTCGGCTCGCGGTCAGCCTTTATTTGTTCTTTGCTTTCGCAATGACTGCCGGCGGGATCGTTCAGCATTTCGCCCCTGATCCCGACGCCGGAATTGTTGTCTCCGCGCAAAACATGAAGCCCGACAAGCAACCAGCATCACCGTTGCCCAGTGCTGCACTTGCAGCCGAGGCAGAGGTAAAGACAGTCGTTAAACCCGTGCCTGCGACAACGGCGCAAGTTAACCCGGCGACGGATAGCCAGGCTGCAAAGCCGGCCGACAAGAGCGACAGCGAAAAGCTGGTTGCAAAAAGCGACGTCGCAAAAACCGGCGCGCCAGTAGGTGCCAAGGCGGCACCCAAAACGGACAACGATGTCGAGGAGAAGAAGCCCAAGAAGACCAAGGAACAGCGCGCTGCCGAGCGCAAGGAAGAACGCGAGAAGCGGCTTGCCGAAAACAAGGAAAACAAAGCGACGGAATTGCGCATCTTCACCCAGGGCAGTTACTACGAGGTGGTCTTATTTAGAGCGGCCAGATTCCTGGACAAGGCAGCAGGCGACTTTGGTTTCGCCACTGTCCTGATCGGCATGTTCATGCTCGGTGTCTGGTTTGTGCGCTCGGGCGTGATGGAAAACACGCGCGCCCACCTGCCAATCTTTCGGAAGCTTGCGTTGATTGGCTTGCCCCTCGGCATCGGTCTGGGCCTATTGGGCAGTATGATCGCCATGTCACATACGCCGGGTGACCGGTACGATGGATGGGGAATCGCACGTGGCATTTCAACCATCGGAAATCTCCCCGCCTGTCTCGGCTATGTCGGCATGGTGGTGCTCATGCTGCATGGCAATACGGTGTTCTCGCATATCCGCATCCTCGGTCCGCTGGGCCGGATGGCGTTGACCAATTACCTCACCCAATCGCTCATCTGTTCAATTTATTTTTACGGTTACGCGATGGGCCATTGGGGCATGCCTCGCGCACAGCAGTTTGCTTTTGTGCTGGCCGTGTATGCAGCACAGATCGCCTTCAGCCATTGGTGGTTGTCAAAATTCCGCTATGGACCGATGGAGTGGTTCTGGCGCGGCTTCACCTATAGGCAGGTGCCGAAGTTTTTACATTAGCGGCTGTTTGAAAAGGCGTTGCGAAGGGGCATTTGCGTTTCAGCAATTGCCGAAACCCCTCACCCCTACCCCTCTCACCAGGGAGAGGGAACTAAGTCCGGTAAATTGCGAATATCTGAGAACGCTTTAATCCGTTGCTGAACGAGCCCTTCTCCCTTGGGAGAAGGGTTGGGATGAGGGGTATAGGCGTTTGATCCGTCACTGGAACCCCTCACCCTAGCCCTCTGCTTCGTTTAAAGTGTTCCCTTGCCCAAGGGGAGAGAGAATTGCCCACTGGCACCTGACCTCAACCAAAATCTCACTTAGCCCGCGCTACCGGCACCAAATCAATCCTAGTCACCGTCGATGCCTCGATCCGGGCACGTGAATACAGCAGCGGGAAATACTCGCCCGCCAACCACATCGGGGCGAGGTCGCGATAGTGTCGGCTTGCCGGATCGCCTGACTGACCGGGCGCGTTGACCGCGCGCGAGTTGTCCCAATCGCCTACGTCCAATATCATTCGAAATGATGGCCCGGCGACCTGGCGAAAATTATTCGGATCGAAACTGGAGATATTCACGGTATCGCTGCCGCCGTGCTTCGGCATGGGGCCGACATTGAGACGTGTTCTCGTGGCTTCGTCTGCCGCGTTTGCCAACGCATGACCAAAGAAACTGTGGTGCAGTTTCCCCCACTGCCAGGTCGTGGCATCCGTTCCGCCCAGCCTGAGCATGTCATTCCAGGCCGCACTCAAGCTCTTTTCCAGGACTTCATCGCGCTTGGCGAACGCATCCTTGCCAAAGCGTGTTTGCGGCTTTTCCAGCGCTGCCAGCAAGCCCTCCATATCGACCGCGCGAATTACTGCGGAAGATGGCTTGGGCAGCGCAGCGTCCCTGAATGCGGCACCCAGATAGCGCGTCCACCAAACTTCAAACAATGCTGCCGCTGCCGAATCTGCGGTCTCCAAAAGGTTCCATTCAGTCAACAATTTGCTGGCCGCTTTGGCACGTACGTCAGTGATACTGATGGAGTTGAGCAACACCTGCAGCCTCCTTGCAGGTACGGACAATATGTCGTTTTGCAGTCGCATGGAGTCTTCGATACTCACTTTCGGCAGCCGGGCCAAGGTCTCCGAAATGCGCTCAAAACGCCCGTTCTGCGACCATTCAAAGCCAAGCTTTCGCTCACGGTATGGATACGTCGACGGCAAGTTTTGTTCGTTCGCCGTGGCGAACCAACCCTGGCTGGGATTGTAGAGTGAGGGCAACTTGTCGCCGGACCAAAAACCGGCCCACTCGTATCGTCCGTCACCGGGCACGGGTAGCAAGCCGTCCCAGTTCGGGCGTATTGGCGCCAACCCGCCGGACACCCAGCCGATGTTACCAGCGGTATCGGCGTAGACCTGATTTTCACTCGGTGCACCCCAGTGCAGCATGGCGCGCTTGAACTCGGTAAAGTTCTTCGCGTACATGTAGTCGATACTGCCAAAGTACGGCGCCATTCCCGGTTCAGACCAAGCAGTCCGCACGGCATAGGCACGATTCTTTTCCCGATCAACATAGATCACCGGCCCGTGACGGCTGAACATCAATTCAACCTGCACTGCCGGCAGCCCTCTCACGGGCACGGTTTCGGTGATCACCCGCATTTTTTCCCACTTGCCCTGATACTTGTATTCCAGCGCGTTGGCGGGATTGATTTCGTAGACGTAGAGGTCTTCCTGATCGATTGCGAAAATGGTCAGGCCAAAGGCGATGGTGCCGTTGTGGCCTATCGAAATTCCCGGCAGGGCCGGCTCGCCGCCGCCGATCACATTCAGTCCCGGTGAATTTAGATGCACGATATAGCGTAGCGACGGCGTCGAGTGCGCACGGTGCGGGTCACTCGCCAGTATTGGTCTCCCAGTCGATGATTTGGCCGGCGATACCACCCAGGCGTTGCTACCTTCAACCTCCGGACGCCCTGACCCGTCGGCCATCGTGACCTGCAGCAGGGGTTCGCCTTCGGCACGCTGGCCATCGCGGCCGCGCACCAGCACGCCCTGTGTCGCCAGGTTGAATACCCGCATCACTTCTGGCGGCAGGCATGCGTCCAGTCCTTCCGGAATTTTGGTCTCCCATGCTGGTGACAGCGCGATCCGGATCTGGTCAGCTGCCAGTTCGGATTTACACGCTGCCATGGCACGCGAGAATTCTGAACCGGCGTTGCGCGTCAGTCCGTGGCTGCGAATCCGCACTACATCTTCAGGCTGCCATTTCTCGGGTGAATAACCGAAGTAGCTGAACTCAAACGGCAGTTTCGCTGGATCGCTGCCGACGTAATCGATATAGGCGTTGATCCCGGCGACAAAACGCGTGGCGATACGCTGCGCATTCTTACCGTAGGCCAGCCACTCCTTGCGCATGTCCCCACGATAGAGAAAAAGACGCGCAGCCCGATCCTGCTCGACGAAATTAGCGCCCAGAGCATAGGACAGTCGTCCCAGACCCCGACGGCGCCACAAATCAATCTGGAACAAACGATCCCGCGCTGCGTTAAATCCTTGGACGAAAAACATATCGTCCTCACTCTTTGCATAAATGTGCGGTATGCCCCAGGTATCGACAAGGATGTGTGCCGGTGCCGCAAGACCGGCGAGTACAATGTTCTGCTGCGGTGCTTGCGCTTCAACCGGCTTGACGGGTGGCTTCAGCCATTGGGCGTACGCGGGCATGGCACAAGCCAGCGATGAAAGCGCGGTCACCAGCCAAAGCGTTATCTTGGTCATTGAGGAGACGAGCAGCGAAAGAATATTTGCAAAACGATTTCTCAGCATATCACGACGCAGAGTGCCATTTGAAGCGCTTGTCAGCCGCAAAATGCCTCAAGAGCCTTGCCAGTGCTGGATCAACGTTCCAGCTTCTCAACATGTTTTTGCGCGGACAAATCGTCGTGTCGCGCCTCGACCACGCCGCTACATCGCCCTTCACTCTTCCAGCGTAAGACGGCGTCCGTTGCCGAGTTGATCGCGAAGTCCCTCAACGACAGCAGCAACCCCGCGCACGCGAAAGAACGCACCTTCATCATCGGCGCGTTCGTCGAACACCTCGCAACTGGAAAATATTTTTCCGCGCATTTGTTGGGCCGACCAAGGTAGAAACAGCTCGGCTTCGACAAGGTCCTTCTGGAAAAACCCTAACACCGCAGCATGTAACTTTGCCACATCGGCTTCGCGCCGAGCGCTCATCACGATGCACTGCGGATATTGGGCGCGGAGGTCCGCTTCACGTTCTGCTTGCGCGCTCTCGTCGCCGACCATGTCTATTTTGTTAAACACGCGAATCTTTGGTACGTCCTGTGCGCCGATTTCATTGAGTACGCTATCGGTCACCGCGAGTTGCCGTTCAAAGCCGACATCGCTGGCATCGATGACATGCAGCAGTAGCGATGACTCCGTTGCTTCCTCCAGAGTCGATTTGAACGAGGCGACCAAATCGTGCGGCAAGTTTTTGATGAAGCCGACAGTATCGCTAACCAGTATGCGCGGCACTGTTTCGGGGTGGAGTGCTCGCACCGTCGTATCGAGCGTGGCAAAGAGTTTGTTGGCAACCAGCACTTCACTACCAGTAAGCGCCCTCATTAACGTCGACTTGCCCGCATTGGTGTATCCGACCAGCGCCACGCGGGCGATCTTTTGTCCTGCCTGACCAGCTTGACCTTCCTGCCGTCGCGCCCGTTGCGTCTGGCGCTCGGCATCCATTGCGGTGATTTCAAGTTGTAGCTCGGCAATGCGGTTGCGGATCTTCTGCCGGTCCAGGGCACTGTGCGTTTCGCCTGCGCCGCGTCCGCCTGTGCCGCTGCGCTGCCTGCCCTTGGGCCCTGCCAGCTTGGCCGCTTCGCGAAGGCGCGGTGACAGATACCCCAGACGGGCAATCTCGACCTGCGCACGTGCCGCCCGCGAACTGGCGTGGCGGTGAAAAATCTCCAATATGACCATTGTCCGGTCCATCACCTGGCAGCCAACTTCGATTTCGAGGTTGCGCGCTTGCGATGGTGAAATTTCATGGTCGACAAGGACAATATCGACACGCCGTGTTTCAGGATCGGCGGCTGATTGCGCCGCTTCCTTCGCTCTGGCAGCGCCACTCTTTGCCGCTTTCCGTCCGTTCACGGGAACAAGCTCCACATCAGCCGCATCGTCGGTGTCGATTTCACCTTCGACAAAGCTGCGCATTTCCTGCCGCTTACCGATGCCAACGTATGCGGTTCGGTCGAAACTCGTGCGCTTTTGAATAAACGTGCCGACCACTTGGTAGCCTAGCGTTTTAGCCAGTTCACGCAATTCGTTTACAGATTCATTCAGTTCGATGTCGGTGACGGATGGGAGTTGTACCGCCACGACGACGGCGCGCAGCGGTTTCTCGTTAAGATCTGTTTGCATTGTTGGGTTGCTTATTTGCGGTGTTGGCCCGGGTCTTAACTGCAGGCCACGACTGGCGTGGACCGCAATCAATTTTGTGCAAGGCGATGGCTCAGCTTATCACGCCGCTGAGGGCAATTCGGCACACATGTCGACTGCGGATTGATTTCATCCGCAAGCCGGTATTCCTAATCCTGCGCGGAACACTTCGCCCAACGACACTCAACGCCCGCGGCGAACCACGATGCCCGCCGAGGTCGCGACATGTTCCCAGAGCAATAGTTTTAGATGCGCGTCTTCCACATAGGGCGGCATGTCGATGTGGTAATCCAAATGGTGAGAATTTGGTGCGACGACAAACGGCTGCACGGTGTGGCCGCGGTCCCGCAATCGTCGTACAAGTTCCAGCATATCGCGATTTCGAAAAATCACGACGTGTGGACTCTCTACTGTCGCGTCATTCGATGACAGGTTGTATTCCGTCGTGTGCACCGCAATGCCGCCCACGCGTAGCGTTTTCTCGACCGCATTGATGACGAACTGTAAACCCGCCTCTATAGACCCCAGATGTTCGAAACAGCACGACGACCAATTGAAATCAAAATCGACGAGCGCCGGATCGATGTCGTTCATGTCGCAGACCTGATACGAAACATTCCTGTCGAACAGCCCGCCGTCAATTATTTCCGGGTAGCGTAACGATTCCAGATTGACTGCGTGCTGTCCGTTCGTCCAATCCGATGCATGGGCGTGCTCGGTCGACATATCCGTCGCCACGATATTGGCACCCAAGCTCGCGAATAGCGAAGGCAGCCTTTCTGTCCCGACGCCAAACACCAATCCCCGACTACCCGCCTTGACCAGCCCGGATCCAACCAGATGATGAACGACAAACACGAACTCCCACAATTTACGATGCCACGTAAAGGGGTGTCTGAGAAGATCGCATATTTCCTTGTAGCGCGGATGGAGGAAATCCGCCGCATTACAAGTCGAGTACGACATGAACGGCGTTGACGCATTCAGATCGGGGAAAGGCGGCATGGGCAGATATTGGCGCTGGCGCGCGGAATCGAGCTGAAGCTGCATGTCGTCTACGCGGGCACGCAATGTCGCCAGTTCTAGTTGAATTTCGTCGCGGGTGGACTCAATCAATGATGGTTCCTCTGAATTTTCGCTTCGGCTCCCTGGTAGGCTGTCAGCCACCAGCTACTCAATCAGAATCAATCGATGCGCCGGTCTTATTCAGCCTCCGCCACCCATCATGCCCGAGCTTTTCCATATTCAGTATATTTTGTTCAAAAATATCTCTGGCCTCCGGAAACGCCTCAACCGCCCGCGATACGCTTTCCTCGCGTAGCAAATGTAATGTCGGGTACGGAGAACGATTGGTGTAATTGGTAATGTCGGTAGGCTCGGTATCCGCGAACTGATACTGCGGGTGAAAGCTGGCGATCTGAATCACGCCGTCGAGTTTGAGCTCATCGACGGCAGCGTCTGCAACCTCAAGAAAATCGTTGTAGTCGATGAAGTCATTTAACAGGTACGGGTGAATCAGTAGCGTCGTATCGGCCTCCGCAGGATCAACGTTTGCCAGAAACTCCAATTCGCGCACCAGTTGTGTGAGCAGCACCTCGCGTGAATCCGATTCACACACCACATAGCGGATCTGCCCTTTTACATGCACCGCCTTGGCAAACGGGCAAAGGTTTAGTCCAATGACCGCCTTTTCAAGCCACTGTTTGGTGGCGGTGATTACGGGTTCAGGCCCTGCAGCTGCTGTAGTGGCACTGCTGTCAGTCACGATCTGGTCCGCTTTTGTCGTGCCGACCCCGCATGTATTTTTCTGCCCATCGGCAGGCCGTCGCCCGTGATCTCATAGAAGGGCTATTCAACTTTTGCCCCAGACACCTTGACCACTTCCGCCCAGCGGGTGATCTCTTCACGAATGAATTCTCCGTAACCTTCCGGCGACAGCGGTGCCGGCACAGCGCCCAGATCCATAAAGCGCTCCTTGATATCGGCTGAGGCCAATGCCTTGTTCGATTCGGTGTTGATCCTGGCAATGATTTCTTTTGGCGTGCCTTTCGGTGCCATCAGCCCGAACCAGGATTGCACATCAAATCCGGCCAGCCCGGCTTCACCCATGGTCAGTACGTCTGGAGCGGAAGGTGAACGTTGCGCGCTAGTCACCGCAAGTGCGCGCAGCTTGCCGGCCTTCACATGTGGCAACGCCGAAGGCATATTGTCGAACATCACCTGCACCTGACCGCCGATCATGTCGGTCATCGCGGGCGCGCTGCCCTTATATGGAATGTGGACCATGTCCACTTTGGCAAGAATCTTGAATAGTTCGCCGCACATATGAATCGACGTACCGGACCCGCTGGAGGCGTAAGACAGCTTGCCCGGATTTGCGCGAGCGTAGTCGATCAGCTCCTTCAACGATTTGGCGGGCACCGAGGGATGAATGACAAGAATATTGGGCACCTTGGCGAACAAGGCCACTGGTTCAAAATCCTTGCCGAAGTCGAATGGTAACTTTGAAAACAGCGAGGCATTGATCGCGTTGGTGATTGCGTTGACATAAAAAGTGTAACCGTCCGGGGTTGACCTCGCGACCGCTTCCGCGCCGATATTGCTGCTGCCACCCGCCTTGTTCTCGATGATGACCGGCTGGCCGAGAACATCGCCCAGCTTCTTGGCCATCAATCGTCCAACTACATCGGTCGCACCGCCCGGTGCGAAGCCGACCACGAACTTGAGTGGCTTGCTCGGATACGCTTGCGCGAAGGCGTGCTGCGGGAGTGCGACGGCCAATGCGCCAGCGCCGGTGGCGGACAAAAAATCTCTGCGTTTCATGGTTGCTCCTCAGTTTGTTGATTTTCGTATTCAATCGATCTAACTGGATCGTGCGCGCTCTATGATCGGTTCGTATCAGCGCTCTAAATTCGCAGACGGCGAGCGAAGCGCCTCAACGTCCGCACGATCTTTGGTACGCCCCGTTGCCAATTTGTTTCGAATCAAATCGTCCACCGAAATCACTGGCAATCTAAGGTCACCAATCTCGAAATGAACTTGGTTTGAGAAGGCCTCGGCAAAGGTAATTCCGTCGATTGTCGTCAGCAAATCAATGCGCGCGGGCGGATAGCCCAACTGCACCATCGCTTGAGGCTCCAGAAAATCCTGTGCCTCAATTCCAACCGATGCGAAACCAAATGCGTCGAGCGCGTGAATCAACCGCGTCACATTCACCGGATCGGGTTGCACCCAAATGTCAAGATCGCCGGTATATCGAGGCCGCCCGTGCATCGCCAGCGCGTGCGCACCGACCACCAGGAAATCAACCTTGTTTGAGAGTAGTAACTCGATAAACTCTTTGAAGTCTTTGTTCAGCAAGCGGCAAAGCCTCCATGACAGGTCGACGCAGCGCCTCAACGGCCGCAAGCCGCTCTTCCACCGGTCGCGACAACCAATATGCCACATCGCGCACGTCGTCGTTCGCTTCGTGCAATGTGGTCTTGCGAATTACCTTTGCGATGGCCATGTGGCATTTTCGCATGTGGGAAAAGCAGTGGCAATGGCACACATGGCTTTCAGCTAATTGAAAACCTTCGCAATGAAATTCACAGATTGACATTCCACGCGCCTCTCCAAGAGATTTCGGCCTGCGAACCGCGCCACTGCTAGTATTTTGTGAATTCATGCGTGGGCTTTGTACTCACACATACAAACCGCGCGTGAACAGCAAACCATCTCTCTAGCCTATTTTGTACAATGCCGATATGCCCTCTAAATTTTCCCGCGCCTGCTACCACCATCGCGCTGCGCTTATCGTCGCACTCACATTTATCCTTCAGCTTGGTTCCTGCGGCGGTGGCGGTGGAGGTAACTCCACAACCGGTCCGAATACGCCGCCCGCAATACCGCCAACGGCGACCGGTCCAGCGTGGTGGGGCTTCGGCCGCGACGCACAGCATTCTGCTGTTGGCACTATCGCTACTCAGCCACTCGCGCGTCTGATCTGGCAAATGGCGATCGATTTGGCGCCACAGTATTCGGGCACTGCATTGTTCATCCACTATGGCTCGCCGGTTATCACGCAAAAAAATACCGTGATCGTGCCGGTGAAAACCACGGCCACCGGCAATTTCCGCATCGAAGCGCGCAGCGGCACCAATGGTGTGACGCTTTGGACCGCCGCCAGCGACTACGTCCTGCCCACACAGCAAAGCTGGACGCCAAGCTACAACCTGACACTGACGAACGGCAATAGACTCTATGCAGCCGGTGCCGGCGGTAAATTGCTTTACCGTGACGATGCTGACAGCACCAGCGCTACGTTGCAAACGGCATTTTTCTATGGCGCCGATACCTACAACGCGTCGCGTAGCACGTACGATCAGAATGTCATCATCAACACGCCGCTCACGGCCGATAGCGCCGGCAATATTTATTTCGGCTTCATCGTCAATGCGGCCAACCCGGTAAATCTGGTGAGCGGTATTGTACGAGTAGGTGCGGACGGGCGCGGTACGTGGGTGAGTGCAGCGGCCGCAGCGGCTGACGCAGCGATACAAAAAGTCGCCACCAATAGCGCTCCGGCCGTATCGCTCGATGGTCGCACCGTCTACGTCGCAGTCAACACGCCGCAAACTCCCATCTGGTCCAACGGCTATCTGTTGGCGCTCGACAGCACTACCCTTGCGACGCGCAGCAAAGTCCGATTAGTGGACCCCAACACAAACGTTGCCGCCTGGATCAACGATAACGGCACCGCCTCGCCCATGGTTGGGCCCGATGGCGATGTGTACTTCGGCGTACTCGAATCGAATCCGCCATCACACAATTTCACCGGCTGGATGCTGCATTACGACGCCACGCTTGCACAGGTAAAAACACCAGGTGCATTCGGCTGGGACGACACCGCCTCGGTCGTTCCGCGTGCGATGGTGCCGGGATACAGCGGAAATTCAAGTTACCTTTTGCTCACCAAATACAACAATTACGGTGGCGTGGGCACCGGCGACGGCAAGAATCGCGTTGCCATCCTCGACCCGAATCAAACGCAGATCAATCCCAATACCGGTGTGCCGGTCATGAAAGAAGTCGTCACGATGCTCGGCCCCACCGCGGATCCCGGCTACCCCGGCGGGGTGATGGAGTGGTGCATCAATACTGCTGCCGTCGACCCGCTCACCAAATCGGTACTGGTCAACAGCGAAGACGGCTACCTCTATCGCTGGGATCTTTCGGTCAATCAGTTCACCGAACGCATCCGCCTCAACAGCGGGATTGCACAGTCGTATACGCCGACGGCGATCGGGCCGGACGGTGCGGTGTATTCGATCAATAATGCGGTACTGTTTGCGGTGGGTCGCTGAGTCACTTCGTGCATTGCTATTGGCCGTCAGACAAAACAGCGTGATCGAAAATTCGTCGTTTTTTTCTTTGCCAGCGCAGCGGGCTGGCTGCTATTTCACTAATCAAGTGCTTCGTGTAGTATTCGCTACACTAATTTCTGATCGTTCGCCGCTCACTGCGTAATGCCGAATTGCGTCAGCAGATGCGTCCCAACCGCTCTTTCCATTCAGTTTTTCTGTGACCATGACATCGATGTCCAATCCACGTTTATCTATCCAAACTCGCCTGGCCGCGACACATTGCATCGTTCCGGTCGTCATCATGTCGGCTGCTCTCCTCGCCGCGTGCTCCAAGGCTGACTCGAATGATGCGGCAAAGGCCGCGCCGCCAGCTCTAGCCGTGGCTGCGGTGGTGGTCGCGCCCAAACCAGTACCCATCTTGGTCGATGCCGTCGGTAGAACCGAGGGCTCGAAGGAAGTAGAAGTGCGAGCCCGGGTAAGCGGCATCGTCCAGAAACAGCTTTACGCGGAAGGCGAAAACGTTCGCGCTAGTACACCTTTGTATCGGATTGAACGTACGCCCTTCGAGTCAGCGCTCGCCCAAGCCAATGCCGTCCTGAATCAGGACCGCGCCAAACTCGAACAGGCGAAGCGCGACAACATTCGCTTACTTCCCCTCGTGGCCAAACGCGCCATCAGCCAGCGGGAAGCAGACGACTCTTCAACCAATCTCAAGCAGATTGAAGCGGCAATCACGTCTACAGAGGCGCGCGTGCGCGACGCCGAGTTGAACCTTTCCTATACTGATGTGACGGCACCTATTTCCGGTATCACCGGGCGCTCGCAGCGTTCCGAAGGCAGTCTTGTCAATGCGGGGACAGATAACAGTCTACTCACCACGCTCACGCAAACCGATCCGATCTGGGTACGGTTTTCACTTTCAGAGTCTGAGCACGCGCTGCTTCGCGCCAATTCGAGCAAGCGTACGGAAGTGCGACTGCTGATGAACGATGACCGCGAATATCCAAACAAGGGAAAACTTAATTTTGCAGGCTCGACAGTGGATAGCCGTCTTGGCACAGTGCAATTGCGCGCCGAGTTCGCCAATCCTGATCTCACGCTGCTTCCGGGCCAATTCGTGAAAACACAATTGATTCTCGGTCTGCGGGATGCCATCGTCGTCCCGCAAAGCGCGGTGACTCAAAATGACCAAGGACGATTCGTCTGGATTGTGGGCCCGGAGTCAAAAGCGGTTCGGCAAAAAGTGGAAACCGGCCCCTGGGTGGGGCGGGACTGGGTGATCAATAACGGACTAAAGGCCGGTGACGCCGTAATCATCGACAACCTCATCAAGCTGAGGCCAGGAACGTTGGTACGCGTAGAAACGCCGCCGGCGCCCGCCGCGACGACCGCCGTTAAGAAGGGCTGAGCGGCCCCATGAATTCACGGTTTTTCATTGAACGCCCTATATTTGCGGGCGTTATTGCGATTGTCATCGTCATCGCAGGTTTGATCTCGGCAACGTTGCTGCCGATCGCGGTCTATCCTGAAATTGCCCCTCCCACGGTCACCATCACGACTTCATATCCGGGTGCGAGTGCCGAAACCCTCGCCAAGACCGTGGCAGCGCCGATTGAGGAGCAACTGCCCAGCGTAGAGAAGCTGGCGTTTTATAGTTCCAGCTCTTCGTCTAACGGCACGGTCACCATCACGGCAACATTTGAAGTCGGCACCAATATCGACCAGGCAGTATTTAGTCTGAACAACAAGGTGCAGCTCGCCCTGCCGCGCTTGCCCGAAGACGTACGCCGCAGTGGCGTGACCGTTCAAAAGCGCTCCAATGACATTCTGGTGGTGGTCGCACTACTGTCGCCGGACCTGCGGTTCGACACGCTCTACCTGTCGAATTACTCGTCGATCAACATTGTCGATGAACTCAAGCGCCTACCCGGTGTTGGTGACGTCACCGTATTTGGTGCACGCGACTACTCGATGCGTGTTTGGTTAAAACCGGACAAGATGGCACAACTGGGGATCACGCCAAGTGACGTGGCCGCGGCGGTTCGCGCCCAGAATAACCAGTACGCGGCCGGGAAAATCGGTGCGGAGCCTGCGTTGCCGGGACAGAGTATTGTCTACACCGTGACCGCGACGGGGCGGCTGATCGAACCCGAAGAGTTCGGTGAGATCGTGGTGCGCTCCAACGGCGCAAATGGCGTGCTGCGGCTCAAAGACATCGCCCGCATCGAGCTCGGCGCGCTGAACTACGACACATCCAATACGCTCAATGGCAAGCCCAATATTGGGATGGGGGTATTTCTTCAATCCGGTGCGAATGCACTTGACACAGCCAATGCTGTGCGAAAGCGGATGGACGAACTCAAATCTGCCTTCCCGGACGGTGTGCAATACGCGATTCCATTCGATACGACGAAATTTGTGCAGTCGTCGATAAAGGAAGTCGTCATTACGATATTTGAAGCAGCCGTTCTGGTCATACTGGTTGTATTCCTCTTTTTGCAGACCGTACGTGCCACGCTGATTCCTGTCATCGTCGTGCCCATCTCGTTGATTGGCACGTTCGCTGGATTGTGGATGGTGGGATTTACCATCAACACGCTGACCATGTTCGCAATGGTATTGGCAATCGGCATCGTCGTCGATGATGCGATCGTCGTGCTGGAAAACGTCGAACGATTGATGCGGGACCACAAGATGCCGCCCTTCGAGGCGGCCGTCGAGGCCATGCGTGAAGTGTCGGGCGCGGTGGTTGCCATCGTTCTGGTGTTGTGTGCGGTATTTGTCCCGGTTGCGTTTTTGGGCGGTATCGCTGGGTCGATGTACCGGCAATTCGCATTGACGGTGGCATTTTCCGTGGCCATCTCAGGATTCATGGCGCTTACTCTCACGCCTGCGCTGTGCGCGATCCTGCTTAAAAGCGCGGACCACGATTCCAAACTTTTCCGGCCGTTCAATCGCGGCTTTAGCTGGCTGACGGCAAAGTTCCTCGGCGCAGTTAGTCTCACGCTCAAGCGCCGTCTCGGCGCATTTCTGGTCTTTCTGGCGATCATCGCCATGGCCGTGGCAATGTTTTTGCGCATACCAGGCAGTTTCGTGCCGCCCGAAGATCAAGGCATTCTCTACGGCTCAGTGCAACTTCCTGATGGCGCAACGTTAGAGCGCACGTTGAAAACCACCAAAATAATGCAAGAGATGATCAGTGAAATGCCGGCCGTTGAAAACGTACTGGTGATTAACGGCTTCGACCTGATTGGTGGTGGCAACAAGACCAATGCGGCGACCATGTTTATTCCGCTGAAGAATTGGGAAGACCGTGAACAGTCGGCCTCGCAGGTAGTGGCCGATATCACACGCAAAGGCGCAACGTTGAAAGACGGCATCGCGCTTGCCTTTAATCCACCGACCATTCGCGGTATCGGGCAGGCTGGCGGCTTTGAAGTCTACGTGCAGAGTCGTACCAGCGCAGACCCGAAGCGTCTCTCGGAAGTAACGCAATCCTTTATGGCTGATCTGGCCAAGCAGCCTTCGCTGGCCGCTATCAACTCGTTTTATCGGCCCACCACGCCGCAGCTAAGAGTGGAAGTGAATCGTGAAAAATCCATCTCGCTCGGTGTGCCGGTGTCGGATGTGTTTGATGCCCTGCAGAGCACCATGGGCACGCTGTACGTGAACGACTTCAACAAGTTTGGCCGTACCTATCGCGTCAATATTCAAGCTGACTCACAATTCCGCGCCAAGGCTGAAGACCTGGGCAACGTGTATGTGCGATCTTCAACGACGGGTGAAATGATCCCCCTCAAAGCGGTCATCACCATATCCAACCTGACTGGCCCTGAACAGCTCGATCGCTACAATGGATTTCTCGCCGCCAAAGTATTGGGTGGCGGCAAACCGGGTGTGAGTTCCGGAGACGCCATTCGCGCGGTTGAGAATGTCGCCGCCGCCAATCTGCCCGAGGGTTACCAGATCGCCTGGACCGGACAAGCGTTCCAGGAAAAGCGTGCAAGCAGTTCCTCCATCTATGCGTTCGTGTTCGCAATCGTCATGGTGTTCCTGATTCTGGCGGCACTCTATGAGCGTTGGTTACTGCCTTTGTCGGTGTTGCTCGCGGTACCCTTTGCGGTGGCCGGCGCGCTGGCCTTCGTCACGTTGCGCGGTATGGAAAACGACATCTACTTCCAGATCGGGCTGGTGGTGTTGATCGGTCTAGCGGCCAAGAACGCGATCCTGATTGTCGAGTTCGCGCAACAAGCTTATCTGGAAGGGATGTCGCCGATCGATGCGGCGATGCAGGCGGCGAGGCTGCGGTTTCGGCCGATCATTATGACATCTCTGGCATTTGTTCTTGGCGTCGTACCGCTAGTGTTCGCAGGCGGCGCAGGGGCGAGTGCCAGAAAGTCCATGGGCACCGGGGTGTTCGGCGGCATGATCATCGCCACGTTTGTCGCCACCATCTTCATACCCCTGTTTTTTGTCATGGCGAGCCGCTCGCGTCGAAAGCCAGGATCGCCGGCGCAACAAATAGCCGAAAAGACGCCGCTGGGGCAAGAACGATGAACACCGCAAAGGCACTGCTCCCCATCGTTACTGCTGCTCTGGTCGTCGGCTGCGCAGTCGGCCCGGACTACCAACGTCCTGAGCTTGCGATGCCGACCGCCTATTCAGATACCGTCAAAGGTGTGGAAAAGCCCATCGCGTCCGACTGGTGGACGCAATATGGCGACAGCACACTCAATATGCTGGTGGTCGAAGCAATCAAACAAAACGCCGATATCAAGATCGCTGCGGCCCAGATTGAAGAAGCCGAGGCACTTCTCGGTCAGGCCGATTCGAGTATTTTTCCTGAGATCGATCTGGGTGCCGGTGCAACGCGAACCCGCGTCAGTTCGGCCGCGGCAATACCGACTTTGCCCCCGCTCGTGCGCAGTGACAAACGCATCGCTGCATCGACATCGTTTGAACTCGATTTTTGGGGAAAACTGCGTCGCGCAACGGAGGCCGCGCGCGCGCAAGTACTGGCGAGCACCTACGGCCGCGACGTTGTTCAGTTGACGTTGGTCGGAACCACCGTGCAGGGCTACTTCACCCTGCGATCCCTCGACGCGCAGTTGACGGTACTTGAGAGCAGTCTGAAAACCCGGGATGAATCTTTGGATGTTGCCCGAAACCGTGCTGCGGCGGGTCTCGCATCGGACCTGGATGTGAATCTCGCTCTGGGCGCACGTGCAGATACCGCGTCCCAAATCAACGAGCTAGATCGGCAGCGCGCCATCGCCTTGCATCTGTTGGCACTGCTCACGCTTAACGCCAAACTCGATCTGCCGCGCGGCAATTTACAGTCGCTGCCCATTCCGCCAGCGCCGCCCGTCGGTTTGCCATCTGCCTTGCTCGACCGTCGTCCGGATGTGCGTGCGGCCGAACAAAGCTTGATCGCAGCGAACGCACAAATTGGGGTCGCCAAAGCCGCGTTGTTTCCGACGCTTTCGCTCACCGGATTATATGGCGGTCAAAGTGCTGCGCTGGAAAATCTGTTGACCAGCGGCGGTCGAATTTGGTCCGCCGGCTTCGGGTTGGCGTTGCCGATTTTTGATGCAGGTAGAAGTCTGTCAAAACTTGACCAGGTGGAGGCGCGGCAGCGGCAGTCGCTTTTCGCTTATCAAAAGACCGTTGCCATTGCTTTTCGCGAAGTGGCAGACGCGATTACCAATGTCAATCAATCGGCCATTACGGAGACTGCCTTGCAAACCAGGGTGGATGCCACGCGCAACTCCCTTGAACTGGCACAACTCCGCTATGCGTCCGGCTACTCGGCCTACCTCGATGTGCTCGATGCGCAGCGCTCCGCTAACGACGCCGAACTGTCATTGGTGCGCAATCGGCAAGCTCAACTGGGTTTTTCGATCGACTTCATGAAGTCGCTAGGTGGTGGCTGGTCGCCAACAGCATTGATCAAGAACTAGTAGATGGTGCATTCCGATCACAAGTCCGCCGTGTCGATACAGAAATGCGCCAACAAGCGGGACGCTCAACTAGAGAGTCGCTGCCAGCGCTTTGTAGAGGCGGCAGAGAGCCTTTTTCTCGCGCGCGGATTTGCCGGCACTAGCGTCAATGAAATTGTCCGGGTGGCAGGCGGTTCCCTGACAACGCTCTACACTGCGTTCGGCACCAAAGACGCACTGTTTGTCGCCGTCATGAATCGCCGGGCAGCAACATTGTTTGCCGACATCGTCAACGCCGAAACGCCAGCCACCGACACTACTACCGAACTGCTGGGGCTGGCGACACGCATGCAGGATCACATGCTTTCAGAGAACGCGCTGGCGATCTATCGGCTCGCTATCCACGAGGGACCAAAATTCCCGTCGGTCCGAAATGCAGTGTTGCTCAATGGCCTCAATGAGTTTCTGCAGCGACTCGAAGAATATTTTGCTGCATTGAAGACGACACAAAAATTGGAGATCGACGATGCCGCACTTGCAGCGGAACATTTCCTCACGCTCGTCCAGGGCCAGCTCCGCACCCGGGCCGCTTGTGGGGACGCCGACAATGTCACCAAGCAGCAGCGGGACAATCACCTCAAGAAAGCGGTCGATGCATTCCTGCGAATTTATCCTGCGAAACAGGTTGCGACGCAGTCGACAAAAAAATAAGACTTGCCGCGACTATCGCTTGAAGGCAAGCACGAGCACGCCGCCGCCGACCATCAGAATGCCTATCCACTCCCGGAGATTGGGACGTTCATCGAGAAACCAGAACGCAAAGACGGCCACCAGCAATAGGCTCAATTTATCGATTGGCGCAACTTTTGACGCGTCACCCACTTTGAGTGCACGAAAGTAGCAAACCCAGGATGCGCCTGTGGCCAGTCCGGACAGGGTCAGAAACAGCCAGGTCTTCTGACTCAATTGAAACGGATTGCTCCATTTCCCCGCAAAGAACACGAACAGCGAGAGCACGACAATAATCACCGCCGTCCGTATCAACGTCGCAAAGTCCGAATCCACGCCTGCCAATCCGATCTTGGCAAATATCGCCGTGAGTGCGGCGAATACGGCGGACAGAATTGCCCAGAAAAACCAGTCATTTATCGATGGCATGGCCATTTCTCACTTCCTCCAACTGTCCCGTCACGAAAGATGCATTCTGTACGCGAGAACGAGATCGCGCATATGCTGCTCGGTCGATGATATGCGATTACGATGGAAGTTGGTCCGGCTGAAACTGTGTTGTATTCCGTTGGGGTGAGAACCAGTCATGCCGGAAAATGCATGATTGATACACTAGTATTTTGTCGGCACTTCACCCGCATTCTGCCTTGGAGAACGCCGTTTGGCGAGTCTTCCAGGCCAAAAAAGGCCTGAAATGCGCTCTGGCAGCCAATCTACGTCTTTGCCAAGATCTTTCTGGAATATTGATTGTGCACTTTCTGTCCGCTTTAAACCTGTCCGAATTCCCCTTTTTCAATGCGAAAGTATAGTCATGACACTAGCAGCCTGTCGGACTCAGCAGCCCGAAATGTTGCATGCGACCAGAACGATCAGCTGACGGATTTGTCGAATGTGGGTAGGGTTTGATGATATTGAGAATCTCGCCATGGCCAACTTCCGCCCGATTGATCGCACCA
>JBBQFL010000005.1:0-156812 GCA_038321965.1 Burkholderiales bacterium
ACGCATGCTCTTCAGAGTGCCAGAATAAAAGAGCGGTGATGAATTGGCAAAAACTGTCGCGGAAGCAAAGGCGAAACACTGAGTGCAACGTCCGTATATGGAGCAAATTGGAAGCACGCCGCGAACGGCTGGTTTGGGTCGAAAGCCGCCGGTCACCACCGTCGGTCAACACCAGCACAAGGGTCAGCACAAACCGACAGACCGAACAATAGTTACCAGCGCCTGCTGTCGAGCTGCGAAATTAATTGCCCAGCGGTTTTCGATGTAAGGCTATATAGAGGACGAAAATTTCGAGTTCTTCGGTCGACGCTAAAATCGTTACGCTACATGCCGGTAACTACATGGGTCGAGTTACGAGTTCATTGTCACGAAGCATCGATCTTTGGTAACTCAGTGGCGATGAGTTTGAGGCCCGCACGCAGAATGTCGTCGTAGCGTTTGCGTTCAGCGGCGGCGGTTTCCTGCGTCCAGTGGAAGAACCCCTCCCCAGCTTTCATCCCTAGTTTGCCGCTGGCTACTTTGTCGTGCAGGACTCTCGCCGGTACTGTCGCCGTCGACAGCGAGGGATATATGGTTGCGGCTGCAGCCGTGTGAATCTCAACACCGGCGTGGTCGCGCTGCAATACCGGCCCCGCTGCAAGGAAACGAAAGCCAAACCCGAAACGCACCGCCTTATCGACATCCTCGGCGGTGGCGACACCGTCTGCGATCATCGCGAATGCCTCGCGCGCCAGCGCGTGCTGCAGGCGATTGGCCAAGAATCCTGGCAGGTCTTTTTTAACGAGCACCGGGACCATGCCGCAGGCGCGCATGAAGCTCATCAATTCGTCCGCATGGGCAGGTTTGCTGTCCTTGCCGAGAATTACCTCGACCAGCGGCACCAAATGCGCAGGCATAAAAAAATGCAGGCCCAGCATTCGCGAGGTCGACGTAAGACCTTCAGCGATTGCGCTGATGGGAAAGCTTGAACTGTTGCTCGTAAGCAGTGCATCTGGCCGAGCGCGTTGCACTAGCTCGGCGAAGAGCGCCTGCTTAATGTCCAGTCGCTCGGGAATGCATTCGATCACCAGATCGATATCCTGCCAACGCACCTCGTCAAGCGTGGCGCATGTGGACAGCTTGTCGATGCGGTGTGAGTAGCCAAGATCGGCCATGCCGCGCGAAAAATAGTCGGGGAGTAATTGTGATCGCGCGGGGGATGGTTCAAGGACGATTACTTTGCAGCCAGCACGCGCGAGGACCAAAGCGACATCGGCGCCCATGGTGCCGCCGCCGACGACTAATGCGATTGAATGTGCGGGTGACTCAAGCATGTTGGAAATCCAAGAGGAAGGTAAAGTTCCAATTTATGGTCAACCGCCCCTCACCCCGGCCCTCTGCTTCGCTTCAAGTGTTCCCTTGTCCCAAGGGAGAGGGAGCAAAACACAACGCAATTTGAAAATAGGACATCACGTAGGTTTAACCACTACTGGCGCCGTCCGCGTCAATGCGGGCAGCATGAAATCGAAATCACAGCCGATATCCGCCTGCGTCACACTCGTCTGATAGAGCTTGCGATAACCATGATCAGGCATGTTCGCCAGCATCGGCGGTGGTGTCCACGCGGCCAGCCGCGCGGCCATCTCGGCATCGCTGATTTCCAGCGTCAGCGTGCGCGCTGCTACATCCAGGTTGATCATGTCGCCATTGCGTACTGCTGCCAACGGCCCGCGCTCCGCCGCTTCCGGGGCGATGTGCAGCACGATGGTGCCAAATGCGGTACCGCTCATTCGTGCATCCGACATCCGCACCATGTCCTTCACCCCCCCCTTTGCCAGCTTCTTCGGAATCGGGATGTAGCCCGCCTCGGGCATGCCAGGCGCGCCTTTGGGGCCGATGTTCATCAATACCAGCACGTCGTCGGCTTTGACGTCCAGATCATCGCTGTCGATGCGTGCAGCCAGATCCTCGATGCCATCGAATACCACGGCACGGCCGCGATGCTGCAACAGCGAAGGTGTTGCCGACGAATGTTTGATGATCGCGCCGCGCGGCGCGAGATTGCCTTTGAGCACCGCGAGGCCACCGGAGGGGAAGATCGGTGATTGCGCGAGCCGGATCACTTTACGTTTTGCTGGAACCTGCGCGGCGTCGATCTCCTCGCCGAGAGTACGGCCGCTTACGGTCATGCAATTCAGATGCAACATCGGCTTCAATTCTTTCAGCACTACCATGAGCCCACCATCTTCATAGAGGTGCTCCATGTAGTGCGCGCCGCTTGGTTTGAGATCAACCAGTACCGGGATATTGCGGCCAAGCTTATCGAATGCGGCAAGGTCGATGGCGACACCGAGCCGCGCAGCAATCGCTGTAAAGTGGATCAACGCATTGGTCGAGCCGCCAATGGCATGCAGCACGATCAGCGCGTTGGTGATCGCCTCGGGTGTGAGTATTTCCCGGGGCACCAACGGCTGCTTGGTGAGCGCGACAATGCGCCTGCCCGTGGTTTCAGAATGGCGAAAGCGCTCGGCATATACCGCCGGAATCGCTGCCGCGCCGGGCAAGCTCATGCCGGCTGCTTCCACCATGCAGGCGATGGTGCTGGCCGTGCCCATCACCATGCAGGTACCTGTGGTCGGGGCGAGTTTGGCATTCACCTCATCGAGTTCGGCCTGGTCAATTTCACCGGCACGGTATTTCGCCCAGAAGCGACGGCAGTCCGTGCAAGCACCCAGGCGTTCACCCTTGTGCTCGCCGGTGAGCATAGGCCCGGTGGGAATGACAATTGACGGGATGTCCAGCGACGCTGCCGCCATCAATTGCGCGGGAATGGTTTTGTCACAGCCACCGATCAGCACCACCGCATCTACCGGCTGCGCACGCATCATTTCCTCAGTGTCCAGCGCCATCAGGTTGCGCAAATACATGCTGGTCGGATGAGCAAACGATTCGCCGATGGAAATGGTCGGGAACACGAACGGCATGCCACCTTCCTGCATCACGCCGCGTTTCACGGCCTCGATGATCTGCGGTACGTTACCGTGGCAGGGGTTGAAATCGCTATAGGTGTTGGTGATACCGATGATGGGTCGGTCGAGCGCATCGTCGGTGTAGCCCATCGCCTTGATGAAGGCCTTGCGCAGGAATAGCGAGAAGCCGCTATCGCCGTAGGAAGTCAGCCCCTTGGTCAGGCCTCGGCCGGTCTTGGTGCTCATGTTTTCAGTCAAGTTTGATGTTGGCGTCTTTGGCGACCTTGGTCCATTTGTCTATTTCCGCCTTGATGCGCTTCGCACTATCCGTGGGGTTCAGGTAACCAATAACGACTCCCTGCGCATCCATGCGCAACTGCGTGTCGGGCGAGGCCAGCACCTTTTCAAGTGCCGCTGTGAGTTTGGCAACGATGGCAGGTGGCGTCTTGGCGGGCGCCATTAAACCAAACATCGACGTAACAACGAAATCAGGCAAGCCCGCTTCTGCAGCCGTCGGCACATCCGGCAAACTGGCTGAGCGGCTCGGCAAAGCAACCGCAAGCGGACGCAATGCTCCGGACTTGATATGCGAAATGGACGCAGGCATTGTTTCAATCATCGACTGCACCTGCCCACCGATGAGATCTGTCATTGCGGGGCCACTGCCTTTGTAAGGCACATGCAACAAATCCAGCTTGGTCATATTCTTGAATAGCTCACCTGCCATATGTTGTGGGGAACCGTTGCCGGACGAAGCGTAACTCATGCCCGGATTGGCTTTCGCATAGGCCATCAGTTCCTTGAGTGTCTTCACCGGCAATTTCGGGTTGACCACAAACACCAATGGCACATGCCCCACCACACCAACCGGTACAAAATCCTTGACCAGGTCGAATGAGAGGCTGGGTTGCAGTGCGGCGTTGATCGAGTGGCTCGTCAGTGCCCCCAGGAGCAAAGTGTAGCCATCGGCCGGCGACGTCGCCGCGGCCGCTGCGCCAATGGAGCCTGCGGCCCCGCCACGGTTATCAACAACGAGTTGCTGGCCCAGCGCTTCGGACAGTTTCAACGCGACGATGCGGCCGATGACGTCCGTGGCACCGCCCGGAGGATAGGGAACAATGAGTTTGATCGGTTTGCTGGGGTATTCCTGTGCGACTGCGGCTGACAACGGCAGACCAGCCGTCAGCACAATGCCCAATGACAAAATTGCCCGCGAACAACGTCGAATCGACTGCAATGCAGAAATTAACATGGACTCCTCCGATTTTTTAAATGCCCGTTGACGCAGTCTTGAATGGTCTGCCGCGCGATTGCCCGACAAAGGTTAACAGAACCGGCATTATTTCCATTGAGAGGGATCAGTTATTCCCACTGCTGCAAAAATTGATTGACTCAAGCAGTGGAGCGCCTTTCCTGCCATTTTCAGCCAGAAAGCCGCGTCGAATGGCGTTCTACCTGACCGATAGCAGGTATTTCCGCCGCAACAAAGCGCGCTATCATCCCGCCATGCCAAAGAAATCCATCAAATTGTTCAGTAGTGCCATCGATTGCGAAACCGCGTTTTACGACGCATTCGAACGCGCCGATCTTAATCTGATGATGACAGTCTGGGCGGATGAGCCGGGCATTGTCTGCATCCACCCGCAAGGCCCAAGGTTGGCGGGAATGTCCGCCATTCGGACGAGCTTTACCGAAATTTTTTCACAAGGCCCAAATGCGAAGCTGAAAGTCAGCGAATTGAGAAGGAATCAAAGCCAAACGCTTTCCATCCACAGCGTCTACGAGACATTCACGATTGCCGATCGCAGCGAAGTCATCCCGCCCGTACTGGCGACCAACGTGTATATGCTCACACCGGACGGCTGGCGCATGATCCTGCATCACGCGTCTCTGTCACCGCAGGGCACGACGGTCGAGGAACAGGGCGTGCTGCGGATATTGCATTGAAGCACCCCGGCAATCGCGTGGCAGCACACCTGGCAAAATTGGCAATTGCGCATTGGCTTCGATCAGCATGTGCGATTGTCTTACTGCTCATGCCGGTATTCTCGATGGCGGGCGAGCCGCTAAAGATCGTTCGCACGGCCTACCCGTCGGCCGAAAATGGGTTTGATTGCTCCATCGAATCCGATGACTTCACCAGCACGCTTTGCGACAGCATTTTTGACACGCTGCTGCAGTACGACTATCTGGCGCGACCTATCAAAATGCAGCCGCGTGCCGCCTTGTCGCTACCGGAAATTTCGGCCGACGGCAAAACCTACACCTTCAAGCTAAAACGCGGTATCACCTTTACAGAGCACCCTGCCTTCAAGGGCAAAAAACGCGAGCTGGTCGCTGAGGACTATGTCTACAGCATGAAGCGGTTGCTCGACCCCACCAACCGTTCGAAATGGCAGTTCTTGCTCGACGGCAAAATCGTCGGGCTCAACGAGCTTGCAGACGAAGCCAAGAAATCCGGCAAGTTTGATTACGACAAACCCATTCGCGGCCTCGAAGTCGTAGATGCCTATACGCTCGTCATTCGTCTGATCGCGCCCGACTACAACCTGTCGTACATCCTCGCCATGCCGGCAACAGCGGCGTTTGCGCGCGAAGTTGTCGAAATGTACGGGCAAACGATTGGCCAACACCCGGTAGGAACCGGCGCGTTTCGTCTGAAAGAATGGCGGCGATCATCACGCGTCACGCTTGAAGCCAATCCCGATTTTCGCGGTGAGTATTTTGAATCGGTGGGTGGCGATAGCAAGCGGGATGCTGAAATCGCCGCGTATCTGAAGGGCAAACGCTTGCCGCTCATCCAGCAGATTCAGATCGATGTCATCGACGAAGACCAGCCGCGCTGGCTCGCCTTCGTCGGCAAGGAGCACGAGTACATCCGGCCCATTCCGCCGCCACTGGCCGACGCCGCACTGCCGGGCGGAAAACTCGCCCCCAATCTGGTTCGAGCCAACATTTCGACGACGGCCGATGAAATCGCCTGGCTGACCTACACCACTTTCAACATGGAAGATAAAACTATCGGCGGCTACACGCCTGAGCGCATTGCGTTGCGCCGCGCCATTTCGATGGCTTTCCCGATCCAGGACGAAGTCGACATCATCGAAAAGGGACAGGCGCAGGTCGCCTGGAGCCCGATCGCAAAGGGCATGGCTGGATTCGTTGACGAGAAAGCGTCGTTCCACGAATACAACCCGGCACGCGCCAAGGCCTTGCTGGACACTTACGGATTCATCGACCGCGACGGCGATGGCTGGCGCGAGATGCCAGACGGTAGCCCGCTTGTGATCGATCATGCTTCAGTGCCCGACCAGCGCGTGCGCAGCCGCAATGAGCTGTGGGGACGCGCCATGGAGCGCATCGGCATCCGCATGACATTCAACAAGGTCGAGAAACTGCCGGAACTGCGACAGCTTGCGACACTAGGCAAGGTCCCCATGTTCAGCTATGGCTGGATTGCCGACTATCCGGATGGCGAAAATTTCCTGCAACTGTTCTGGAGCAAGTCGATCGGTGGCCCGAACTACACGTTGTTTTCGAGGCCAGAGTTCGATGCGCTATATGAACGCATCAAGGTGATGCCGGACTCGCCGGAACGCACCAAGCTTTATCAGGAGATGGTGCATATCCTCTGGGTCTACAATCCATGGCGCGTCAATACGCTCAAGCAGGGCACAGTAGCAATGCAGCCTTGGCTGATCGGCTACAAGAAACATCCATTCGGCTTCGAGCCCTTCCGGTACATCGATATCGACACCAGCAAATTACCTGATCAACTTCGGAAATGATGCGCTCCTTGCTAAATGGAATCCAGCTGCTGCAACGCGTCCTGATCGCGAGCCTGATGCTGGTGCTCGGTTGGCAACTGGCGTGGTGGACGTGGCACTACATCACCCCATCACTCAAAACAGCATCACTGTCCAGCGCTGCAAACACCGCTGCGCCGTTGGCGCTTGGCCGTCAGTTGTTTGGCGATGCCGGGGCTGCAGTAAATGTCGCCTCGTCTAGCCCGCAAACCGGCATCCGTCTCAAGGGCGTGTTCGCAGTCGATGGCAAGACACTGTCTGGCGCCGTGCTCAACGTTGGCGCCCGCGATCAATACGTCAGGCAGGGCCAGGAACTGAGCCCCGGCGTCACACTTGCGGAAGTGCGCGCCGATTACGTCATCCTTAGCCGCGCGGGAGTGCGAGAGCGAATCGACATGGACCGCTTTGAAAATCGCGGCGCAAAACCGGCGGTGGCCAGTACAGCGCCTGCGACACAGTTCCGGCTGAACGTGACCTCGAGTGGCCCAAACAACTATGCGCTTTCACGCCAGGAACTCAACAGCGTCCTCGGCGATCCACGACAGCAAGTGTTCTTCAATGGCCGCATGGCCGCCGCATCCGGCGGCGGGATACGCATCGAAGAGGCGCCGGGCGGCTCGCTGCTCGACAAGCTGGGCATCAAGACCGGCGACGTCATCACCGCCATCAACGGTCAGCCGGTGAATTCTCAGGGGGATTTAGTGCGGCTTTACACGCAGTTCGGATCGCTGGCCAACATTCGAGCCGAGGTGCGGCGCGGCAGTGCGCCGGTGATGTTGTCATACAGCATTCAAAATTAACCAGGCCAGCGGGAAGTTGACTCCGTCACTCCCGCTTCGTCAACACCGCCTGCAAATCCCGCGCCGAATTGATGTTGTGCTCAACCGCAAAACGCTTGGCATCCATCGGCTGGTCGCGCATGGAGTCATCGAGTGAAAACGAATAGCGGGAGGTAAAGTCGCAGGTGTAGGGAACGTGGGGCGTATTCTTGTCGCGCCAATCCTTGTTCAGGTAGACAAGATACCAATGCGACATCGGCGGCCACTGGTGGGTGGGGTCGCCATAAGCGCTGGCGTGGCTCCAGTCGGGCGTGATGACCTCGGCCTCGCAACCGGGCTTCAATACCCGCCAGACTTCATTGAAAAATGTGATGCGTTCGGCGGAAGTCAGATGTTCAACAAAATGGGCGGAAAATACCCGATCCACGCTGTTATCGGGCCACGGCCAAGGTGCCACCCGTAAATCAGCCACCACATCGACGCCCGGTAGGGACAGGCTATCCACGCCGACGTGCCCATCCTGTTTCTTCAGTCCACAGCCCAAGTCCAGCTTCATTGTTCCCCTAATTGCATGTTGATTGGTATCTTGCGAATTTGCGCATTCCCATTGGATTGCCAGCATATTCGCGTCGCACAGTCTACATCTTCATGACGTACAATTAGCCAACTATTCCCTCCCCTTCATGAGTCCTGTGAGTACCAAAAAAATCAAACACCTGCTGACCCGTTCGGTCATGGCTGTCGCTGCTACGTCGGCGATGCTTCTCGCACAACCTGCGCTCGCCGACGAGACCGTATCACTCAGCTTCGTCAACGCCGATATTCCGTCGGTCGTCAAAACCATTGGTGCACACACGGGAAAGACATTCATTATCGACCCGCGTGTGACCGGCACGATGAACATCATCTCGCAGGCACCGGTGAGCAAGGAAATCGCCTACCAGATCCTGTTGTCGGCCTTGCGCGTTCACGGCTTTGCCGCCATTGAGGAGCGCGGCGTGGTGAAGATCGTCCCCGAAGCCGACGCGAAAACGTCAGGCACCGTGATTGATCGTGGCACGCAGGTGGCGGGTGACCGCATCGTCACACAGGTTTTCGTATTGCAGAATGAAAGCGCCTCACAACTCGCACAGGTTCTGCGGCCATTGGTGGCGCCGAACAATTTCATCAATGCCTACCCCGGCAGTAATGTACTCGTCATCGCCGACTATGCGAGCAACGTCAATCGCATTGCCAAGATCATCGCCTCCATCGATGTGCCGAGCAGTTCGGAAATGCAGGTCATCAAACTGCAATACGCGAGCGCGGTCGATGTCGTCAATCTTCTCAAGAGTCTGATGCCCGAGACCAACGCCAACCCTGCCAATCCGGGAGCACCAGCAAAACTCTCTCTGGGTGTAGAGCCACGTACCAATAGCCTGATCGTTCGCGCAGAGACGCCGCAACTGGTGGCGCGTGTCAAAACACTCATTGCCGGACTTGATATTCCGACAGCGGCTGGCGGCAATATTCATGTAGTTTATCTGCGCAACGCCGAAGCCGTGAAAGTGGCCGAAACATTGCGGGGTCTGCTTGCAGGTTCGTCCAGCGCCGCTGCCAGTGCACCTGCTCCGGCCGCACCCGCTGCAGCGGGCACCGCGCCGAGCGCCAGCACTGGCGCGGCTTCCAGCGCGGCTGGCAGCAGCATTCAGGCCTATGCATCAACCAATTCCCTGGTCATCGTCGCACCGGATCACGTCTATAACTCGCTCAGAACGGTGATCGATAAACTCGATGCCCGCCGCGCACAGGTTTACGTTGAGGCGCTGGTGGTTGAGGTCAGTGCGTCGATTGCGTCTGAAATGGGCATTCAGTGGCAGGATTTATCGGGCCTCAATCGCGGCGGCTCGCAAGTGATCGGCGGTACCAATTTTGGCGGCGCCGGCACCAACATCATTGGCGCAGCTGGCAATATCAGCGGCGTCGCCGCTGGCCTCAACATCGGTGTGGTGCGCGGCAGAATCAATATCCCCGGCGTCGGCGAGGTGTTGAACCTTGGTGCCTTGGCGCGCGCGCTGGAGGCTGACCAGAAGGGCAATGTGCTGTCCACACCGAATATCCTGACGCTCGATAACGAAGAAGGAAAAATCACCGTCGGTCAGACAGTACCGTTTTTGACCGGCAGCTTTACGCAAACAACGACGGGCGCCACCAATCCATTTCAAACCGTGGAGCGCAAAGACGTTGGCCTGACGCTCAAAGTCACGCCGCAAGTCGCTGAAGGTGGCACCGTCAAGTTGAAGGCCTTCCTTGAGGTTTCAAGCGTTGTGCCGACTACGACCTCGGTGAAATCCGTTGACCTCATCACCAACAAACGCTCTATCGAAAACACCGTATTGGTCGATGACGGCCAGATTGTGGTCATCGGCGGGCTGATTTCTGACGACAGCAAAAACAATGAGAGCAAAGTGCCGCTTTTGGGCGACATTCCGTTCCTCGGCAATCTGTTCAAGTACCAGACCAGGAATCGAGACAAGACCAATTTGATGGTGTTCCTGCGGCCTACTGTGTTGCGTGATGGCAAGGCAGCAAACCAGTTGACGGGAGAGCGCTATAACTACATCCGCAATGAGCAAACCGGGCTGCTGCGGGAGAATGAATCCTCGCTGTTGCCACCAACCGGCGGCGCGTTGTTGCCCGCGCCTGTGACCCCGCCTGCGGCTCCCGCCACCAAATAGCCATGGGTTCGTCGGACGCCAAACAGCGCGATGTCTTTGAGAATGCTGACCCGGCGGTCGTTGGCATGTTGCCGTATCACTTTGCCAAGGCAAAAGGCGTCATCACTGCCCGGCAGCTAAACGACGAAATCGAAGTCTGGCTGGCGCCTGATCCGGCCTCGGCCACACTGGCCGAAGTGCGGCGCATGACGGGCAAGGCCTTGAAGCCGGTGCTGCTCTCGCAATCTGAATTCAACACCCGGCTGGCCCGTGCCTATACTGCCGGGGCGACCGATAGTGGCAACGATGACGCTGTGCAGGAGATCGCGAGCAACATCGAAAACGCCACCGATCTGGCGCAATTGACGCAATCGCTGCCTGAGATCGCCGATCTTCTAGAAACAGAAAATGATGCGCCTATCATCAAGCTCATCAATGCGCTTCTGACGCAAGGCGTTCGTGAAAACGCCTCGGACATCCACCTGGAAATTTTTGAGCGCCGCTCGCTGGTCAGATTCCGCGTCGATGGCGCACTGCGCGATGTGGTCGAACCCAAGCGCTCTCTGCACGCGGCGATGGTGTCACGCGTTAAGGTGATGGCCGAACTTGACATCGCCGAAAAACGTCTGCCGCAGGACGGCCGCATCATGCTGCGCATTGCCGGCAGACCGGTCGATGTGCGCGTCTCCACCCTACCGACTGGTCATGGCGAGCGAGTGGTGATGCGTCTGCTCGACAAGCAGGCGGGCCGCCTGTCTCTGGACGGCCTCGGCATGCCAGCCACCACGCTGGCGCGGCTGGACCGCTTGATCCAGCAGCCACACGGCATCATCCTTGTCACTGGCCCCACCGGCTCCGGGAAAACCACCACCCTGTATGCGGCATTGTCGCGCCTCGATGCGCATACGCGCAACATGATGACCGTCGAAGACCCGATCGAATACGACCTCGACGGTGTCGGGCAGACGCAGGTGAACCCTCGCATCGAGATGACCTTTGCACGGGCGTTACGCGCTATTCTTAGGCAAGATCCTGACGTCATCATGATCGGAGAGATTCGCGACCTTGAGACGGCGCAGATTGCGGTGCAAGCATCGCTCACTGGTCACCTGGTATTGGCGACATTGCACACCAATTCCGCGGCAGGGGCCGTCACCCGATTGGTCGACATGGGAATTGAGCCATATTTGCTCGCGTCCACCTTGTCGGGGGTGCTGGCACAGCGGTTGGTGCGCAAACTCAATCCTGCCGCGCGGCATGCGCGCGAACCAGATGATGCCGAGCGGCATATGCTGAAGAGTGCGATTGATCCTATGCATCGCGAAATTTCAACGCTTTATGAGCCTGCAGATGCCGTCACCGGCTACAAAGGCAGAACCGGCATTTACGAGTTGCTCGCGGTCGACGAACCACTGCGCAAACTCATTCACGATGGTGCGGCTGAAAGTGAACTCACCGAGGCCGCAACCCGCAATGGCATGGTGCCGTTGCGTGAGGACGGGTTGCGCTGGGTTGCTGAAGGCGTGACATCGCTCGAAGAAGTGTTGCGCGTGACGCGTGACTAACCTGACAGTTCTGCAATTGAATATGTTGATTTGTTTGCAATCCCCCTCTCCCTCGATCCCTCTCCCACGAGGGGAGAGGGAAGGTGTAACCCCCTCTCCCCTCGTGGGAGAGGGCTGGGGAGAGGGGGAAGCCTTGACGCATCTGTCGAACACTTCCCGTAACTGCCCCGTCGAACCCTAGCAACCACGATGCCCGGCTACCGTTACACCGCCTACGATATTGACGGCCACGAACAGCGCGGCGTACTCGAATCCGATAGCCCGCGTTTGGCGCGGTCGCAGCTGCGCAATCAAGGGCTGTTTCCCCTCGACGTCACGCTTATCGAAGCTGCGAACGATGCTGACGCCAGTGCCGCACGGCGTAGCGGTAAATTGGGTACCGCTGACCTTGCGCGCGTCACACGGCAACTTGCTACATTGCTCGGTGCAGGATTGACGGTCGAGCAGACGTTCGACGCTCTGATCGAGCAAGCCGAATCAGAGAAAGAGCGGCAATTGCTGGCACGTCTACGCGGCAGCGTGCTGGAAGGCCACTCGCTGGGTAAAGCACTTGCGGCATATCCGGAGACTTTCTCCGACCTGTATCAAACGCTGGTGTCGGCTGGGGAAACCTCAGGAAAATTGCCCGATGTGCTGCTGCGGCTTGCGGACCATGTCGAGGCACAGCAGGCGATGCGACAGAAGTTGCTGGTGGCGCTGATTTATCCGGTCATCGTGATGACCGTGTGCATCCTGGTTGTCGGCGGATTGATGATTTATGTCGTGCCTCAAGTGGTCGGCGTATTTGAAACCACCAAGCAGACGCTCCCCTGGTTCACACGCGCACTGCTGGCGTTGTCGCGTTTCCTGCAGACGACCGGCGTGTTCTGGCTGGTGATTGCACTCGCCGGTGTGGTGGCCGCGCGCGCTGCCTTGAAGCGCCCTCACCTGCGCCGCCGTTGGCACGGCTGGCTACTTTCGTTTCCCATCGTTGGTAAGACCATCCGCGCGCAGCAGTCCTCACAACTCGCGGCGACACTATCGATACTCGTCGGCAGCGGCGTGCCGGTGCTGGCCGCACTCAGTGCCAGCGTCGGCGTGGTGACGAATTTGCCGATGCGCGATGCGCTGGAGCGCGCGGCGTTAAATGTGCGCGAAGGCGCCGGGCTTTCACAGGCAATCGGCCAGAGCAAGCGTTTTCCGCCGGTGCTGGTACATCTGATCGCTTCAGGCGAGGCCAGTGGCAAGCTGCCGCAGACGCTGACCACCGCCGCCGTTCAGCAACAGCGCGATATCGAAATCCGCACAGCAGCACTTGCAGCGCTGATCGAACCGGCCATGATCCTGTTTATGGGCGCCGTCGTACTGGCGATTGTGTTGGCGGTGCTATTACCGATATTTGAACTGAATCAGTTGGTGAAGTAAGCGTTCTAAATCGCAGATCGCCATTTGATGCGGTGTTTGGCGAAATAATGGCTGCGAAGGCGCGCCAGTGCTAGAGTTTTAACATTTTCTATACGGTTCTGAAAGCCGCAATCTGTCACCGCCCGGACAATCCGCCCCGAACCTCAAACCGAACTCACCATGAAAAAACCCTCCGGCTTTACCCTCATCGAAGTCATGATCGTCGTGGTCATCCTCGGCATTCTTGCGGCGGTGATTGTGCCAAAAATTCTCGACCGTCCTGATCAGGCCAAAGTGACCGCTGCAAAATCGGACATCGCCGTGATCATGCAACAGCTAAAACTCTATCGGCTTGACAACGGCACCTACCCATCTACCGACCAGGGGCTTGGCGCATTGACGATCAAGCCGACCACCAACCCGGTTCCGACAAACTGGAAAACTGGCGGGTACCTTGAGCGGCTACCGAACGACCCGTGGAAGCGTCCTTACCTTTACCTGAACCCCGGTGTGAAGGGTGAGATTGACGTATTCAGCTACGGCGCTGACGGCCAGCCCGGCGGCGAAGGGCCGAACGCCGATATCGGCTCGTGGAATCTCTGATCTGTGATACAGCTGCGCCATCGGGGTTTAACGTCGAAGCAGGGTTTTACGCTCATCGAGATCATGGTTGTCGTGGTCATCATCGGCATTTCTCTGCTGGTGGCCGTTCCCAAGCTGTTTCCCAGTGATGACGACGCGACGCGACGCGAAAGCGAGCGCGTGCTCGCCGTGCTGCAGGTGGCACGCGATGAAGCCGCATTTGGTGGTCGTGTCATCGCCGCGCGCTTTGATTCAGGCCAGATGCAATTTTTCGAGCGCGACGCTGGCAATCCCGATCAATGGAATCCGGCAGGTTCCCCTGAATTGAAGCCCGTAACCTTGATCGATTCAGTCAGCGTGCAATTGTCCGTCGCCGGCATTGCCGTCCCGCAAAAATCTGCGCAGATCACGTTTCTCCCGATCGGCGTGAGCCAGCCGTTTGAGCTGTCTTTTGCGACGGCATCGCTGGTCGTTACCATTGTCGGCGACGCCATCGGCAATCTGCAGTTCAAAGCGCCGTAGTCATCGATGCAGCCACCAGCGCGCGGTTTTACTCTGATCGAGGTTCTTGTCGCGCTGGTCATTTTGGCCGTCGCCCTGGCAGCTGCCGCGCGCGCGGCAAATATCGCGACAGTGAGCGCCGAAGAATCCAAATTACGCACGCTGGCCACCTGGGCGGCACAAAATCGCATCGCACTATTGACGGCGACCCGCAGCTTTCCCGGCAGTGGAGTGACCACCGGAAAAAGTAACCTGGGCGGTATCGAGTTTGAATGGCGGCAGACCGCTGCCGACACCCCCAATCCTAACTTTCGCAAGATTGAAATCAGCGTATTGCGACCCAATGACCCGCGAATTTTAACGACGCTCACGGCATATCTGGTTCAGTCAGACGGGGACGGGCGATGAAGCACCGCCAGCGCGCCTTCACACTCATCGAGTTGCTGGTAGCGATGACAATTTTTGCTGTGCTCGCGGTGATTTCGTATCGCACGCTAGATTCGTTGTTCAAGACGCGGGAACACTTGAACGTGCAAAGTAGCCGCCTTCGCGATGTCGCCTTGCTGTTTGCGCGAATGGAAAGCGACTTTGCGACGGTGCTGGCACGCCGGGTGCGCAATACGGACAACCTGCTCGACGACGCGCTTCGGCTTTCACCCTTGCCGCCCGCCGCCAACGATGCGTCGCTGGTATTTACGCGTTCTGGCTTTGCGGGTTCAGTGGGCGCACTGACCAGCCCGCAGCGCATCGGCTATCGCCTCAAAGGCAACACGTTCGAATTGGTCATGTGGCCGAATCTCGATATGGCGCCGCGTAGCGTGCCGCAAGCCTATGCTGCACTGACCGAGGTACGTGAGGTCGCGTGGCGGGCGATGGACAAAGCCGGCAATTACGCCACCGAATGGCGTTCCACTGGCTCTGAAGGCGCGACCTATTTTCCAACCGCATTGGAACTCTCGATCACGTTGGCGACCGGCGAGCAGTACACGCGGCTCTTTACCTTGCCGGCAGGCCGATGAAGCCGCGCCGCCCCCACTCCACGCGCCAACGCGGTACCGCCATCATCACCGCCCTGCTGGTGGTGCTGCTCGCCGCCAGTGTGGCCGCATTCCTGCTCGCGCAGCAAAGCCATGCTCTCACCCGCACCGCGCGTGCGACCGAACGCGCGCAGGCCATGTTGTTCGTGCAGCCACTTCTGCAGTGGGCACGGGCATCGTTGTTCGAGTTCCAGAAAAACACCAAAGTCGTTGACCTCACGCAGCGCTGGGCACAGCCAATCGGTGCGCAACCTATCGAAGGCGCGCTGGCAACGGGGTTTTTTCGCGACGAAACCGGGCTGTTTAACGTCAACAATCTGGTGAACGACGATGGCCGCCAGAACCCGGCAGATGTCGCGGTATTCAAACAATTGCTGGCCAATCTCGAGTTGAACCCCGACCTTGCCAGCGCAGTTGCCGACTGGATTGACAAGGACGATGAGACCAGCTTTCCCGGCGGCGCCGAAGACCAAGCCTACCTCGCACTGCCTCAGCCCTACCGTGCGGCCAATCAGCGGGTATTGCAGATCGAGGAGCTCCATAGTGTTCGTGGCATCGAACCAGCCACGTTCAACAAACTCAAGCCGTTCATCACTGCCCTGCCGACCCGTAGCAAGATCAATATCAACACTGCGCCCCGGGAGATTCTGGAGGCAGCTTTTACGGAACTGAACAAAGCAATCCTGGATGAATTGCTAGTCCGACGTATGTCGCAGCCCTTCAAGTCGTTTGACAACGACCGTGACGTCAAGGGCATCAAGGCGTTTCTTAAAGACATTCCGCCGGCAAAGCTGGATCAACTACTGGACTTCAACAGCAGCTATTTTTCGGTCACGATGGGCATCAGCACGGGCAGTGCGCAGCTACGTCAATCTGCGCTGTTTCAGTTGCAGCCCGCAAACGCAGCCGCGCCGAATGCCACAGCATGGCCACGTATAATTTGGCTTAAAGACGATTGACCAAGGCCGTACCCGTTGCAAAACCTCCAACTACTGCTACACATCCCCGACTTGCCCAGTTTTAACGCCGAAACCGGCGTTACCTGGCAGTTGTTTGATCGCCAATCGAACTTGCTGCGCGACAGTGGCAGTACCGCAGCGCGATTGACCAGCGTACCCCGTGCCGAGCGCACGGTGATTGTAATTCCGGCGCAGCGCGTGGTCTATATTGAAACGCCGCTACCCACGGTTTCCCCCGCCAAGCGGGACGCACTCCTCCGCTACGCCATCGAAGACAAGCTGACCATCGATCCGGCCACGGTACATGCAGTTGTCCTGGGCGCTGCGGCGACGGGCGGCAACATTCATGTGGTCGCGGCGATTGACCGCGCATGGTTGGCTGGTGCACTGGTCTGGCTGCGCAGCGCTGGCATCGAAGCATCTCAGGCGGTGTCAGCGGCAGCGCTCATCCCGGTCTCTGGCGGCGAATGGGGCCTGTTGCTCGATGGCGCACACGGCCTCGCACGACGCGCAGACGGTTTCGCCTACAGTTTCGACGTCGAAAGTAGCGGAAAACAAGACGGTGGCATCCCGCCCGATCCGCCATTTGGCTTGGCGCTGGCGCTGAAAGAGGCGCGCGGCCATCAAATCGCGCCTGTGCAACTGACCGTCTTTACGGATCAGCTCGCCGATGCCACCTGGATCGCCAGCTGGCAGCGCACACTTGATACTCCAGTGCGAATCGTTGCGCGGCCTTCGCAACGCATGGTTGCGTCGACCGCCGGAAATCTGTTGTCAGGCGATTTTGCGACGCGTGCAAAGAGTTCAGGAATGGCCGCAATGCTGAAACCGGTCGCGATCTTGTTGGCGGTGATTGCGAGTCTGCAGGTGGCATTAATCATCATCGATGCCTGGCGCCTTGATCAACGACGGATGTCGCTGGAGCGCGAAATGATTCAGGTCTTCAGGGACGCATTTCCGCAAGCCCAAGCGATCGTGGATCCGCCATTGCAGATGCAGCGCAACCTGGACGCCATGAAGCGCGCCCGCGGGCAGGGATCAGCTGACGATGCACGATTGTTGCTGGCTCAACTCACGTCGATCCTCAGTGTCGCGCCGACGCTGGTTCCGCAGCGCGTCACGCTTGCAGATGGTGTCGCAAGCCTCGACGTCACGGTGCCTGATGCACAGATGCAGTCAACGCTTAAAGCACACGCTGCCAGTGTGGCGGGCGTAACGTTTGCGGTTGATACCGGCAATATTGTTCGCTTAAGTTTGAAAGCGGCGCGTTGATGGCAGCCCAATTCACGTTCGTCGATGGCCTGCAGAAACGTGTGAGGCAAGCGGCGAAACCCGCTGTTGCGCGATGGGAATCGCTGACGCCAATGCAGAGGACGACGCTAGCGTTTGCGGCAATTTTCTTGATGGCTGCAATTTTTCTTGCCTATGTGTTGCTGCCCGCGGTGAATGCACGTCGGGCACTTCAAGAACGGATTCCGCAGTTGGAGTCCCAGCTCGCCATGATGCGCGGCCGCGCAACCGAGGTGGCAGCAATTGCCAAAGAGCCAGTGGTAGCGTCAGCGCCTCGCGTCGCCGCAAGCGTTGCCGCCCTGCAATCACTGTTTGGGCCGGCGGCGCAGATAGCGGCAGTTGCGGATGGATTTCGCGTCGTTATTCCCGCAATTGAGTACGCCAGTTGGTGGGACAAGACCGGCGAGGCGATCACCGGTTACGGACTGGTACTGCGAGACACTTCGCTGATACGCGCGGCTGAGGCGGCGACGGTGGCGGTCGATATGCAGCTTACCATCGAGACAGGCACTGCCAAACCGGCTGCAGGCCCGACGAGCCCGGCTAAATGATTGCGCGGGAAGAGGATGCGCCGCCAGCGGTGAACGTTTTGCGATGGTGGTGGCTGGTAGCTATTTCGTTCGTGATTGGCCTAATTGCGTTGGCGCCAGCGGCATTACTGGAACGTGTCGTGCCGGTTGATTCCCCGGTCCGTTTCGCAGCTGAGAGTGGCACCATCTGGAACGGGCGCGGCCGCGTCAGCGTGCAGACCGACAGCACGCCGCTCAACGTACCGGTTGCATGGCGATTTGATCCGACCGCCTTGTTGCGCTTGAGGCTTGGTTTTCGTATCCAAGCCGATGGTCCCATCATTGTGGGCGTCAGCCACCTCGGATTGCGAACCGGGAGTGTGGAATTGCGCGATACCGGCGTCATTGCCGATGCGCGTGTGCTGTCCGCGGCGCATCGGCTGGCTGCCGTTTTTGCACCTCAAGGCCAGTTGCGCCTGCAACAAGGCAACGGCGAATCGCTCACGATTGGATTTCCCGACAATACCGAAGGCTACTGGCATGTCGAGGGCGGGATGGGCTTGCATGTGGAGAAATTTGTATTGGGTGGCATCGTCAACGCAGCCGTCGGCAGCCATGAAATCGCCCTTCAGGGAGCAGCGACCACAGTCAACTTCTCCATCCCGCGCTCCAGCGGCGCCTTAAAATTGGAGGGTGCCGGAAGCTTGGCGCTGGCGTCACCACGCCGCTTCACGTTTTCAGGTTTTGCAACCGCCGCCAACGATGCGCCAGCTTCGCTCAAGCAACTCGGTGCGGCGCTGCCGGATGGCCGTCAGCGACTCGAAATTAACACCCCCTGGTAACTCACTGTCCGATGCCTAACAATTTTGCTGCCGCTGCTCCCGCGTACGATTCCCCCTGGTGGCTGGGTAGAGGCGGCTTTGGTGCACATTTTCAAACTGTCTATCCAGCCGTTTTCGGCCGTTCGCCCGCCATTTCGTACTCGCGCGAACGCTGGGATTCGACGCCGTTCGGTAAACCGGACGGTGATTTTGTCGATGTAGACCGGCTCGCCGGCGGCGCCAGCAAACCAATACTCGTGGTATTCCATGGTCTGGAAGGCTCATCGCAAAGCCCATACGCGCTCAACCTCATGGCCGAAGCGCAGCGCCGGGGCTGGCGTGGGTTGGTGCCGCATTTTCGTGGTTGCAGTGGCGAGATCAATCGTTTGCCGCGTGCCTATCATTCCGGCGATGCGCCGGAGATTGATTGGATACTTCGCCGTGCGAAAGCCGAGGCTCCCGGGCAGCCACTCTATGTCGCCGCCATTTCGCTGGGCGGCAATGCGACCCTGAAATGGCTGGGTGAGCAAGGCAGCGCCGCTAGCAGTGTAGCTGACGCGGCGATCGCGATCTCCGCGCCGGTCGATCTGACTGCAGCTGGCAACGCGCTGGAGGTAGGCTTTTGCAAGGTATACACCAAGAGATTCCTGGAGACGATGAAGAAGAAGTCGCTCTCCAAGCTGGCGCGTCATCCCGGCATCTTCAACGCCGAGCGTGCGCTCAAGGCCACGACCTTGCGGGAATTCGACAACGAAGTCACCGCACCGCTGCACGGCTACCGCGATACCGATGATTACTGGCTGCGTGCATCCGCTAAGCCGGGGCTCGTCGATGTGCGCGTGCCAACACTGATCCTCAATGCACGCAACGATCCCTTCCTGCCGGCAACAGCGTTGCCCACGGCGGCAGAGGTGTCGTCCAGCGTCACCCTTCACTTTCCCCATTCTGGAGGCCACGTCGGCTTTTCATCGGGGCGATTCCCCGGCCACGGCGGCTGGATGCCACAACGCGTTTTTCATTTTATCGACCACAGGAACTAGACCATGTCACAAGTTGCAGCAGAAATTTTCAAAGCCTATGACATCCGCGGAATCGTCGGCAAATCGCTGACCGCTGAAACGGTAGAACTTATCGGCAAGGCACTAGGCTCAGAAGCGAGTAAACGCGGCGGCCACGCCATTAGCATCGGCCGCGATGGCAGGCTATCGGGACCAGAATTCGCGAAAGCGCTGGCGCGCGGTATTCAATCGACCGGTATCAATGTGATTGACATCGGCATGGTCGCAACCCCGATGGTTTATTTCGCGGGCTTCCATTTCAATACCGGCTCGGCAGTGATGATCACCGGTTCGCACAACCCGCCGGATTACAACGGCATCAAGATGGTGATCGAGGGCGAAACATTGGCGCTTGACGCGATTCAGTCTCTCAAGCGCCGCATTGAAACCGACGCATTTGTAACCGCCGACAAGCCCGGCACCTACGAAGAACGCGATCTCGCGGACGCCTACATCGCGCGCATCGTCGGTGACGCCAAAATGTCCCGGCCCATGAAAATCGTCGTCGATTGCGGCAACGGCGCACCCGGTGCCTACGTCCCGAAGCTGTTCCGCGCGATGGGCTGCGAAGTGATCGAACTTTTCTGCAAAGTCGATGGCAACTTTCCGAATCATCATCCGGACCCGGCACAACCGAAAAACCTGCAGGACGTCATCCGGACACTGAAAGAAACCGACGCGGAACTGGGACTCGCATTCGACGGCGATGGCGACCGCTTGGGTGTGGTCACCAAGGACGGTGAAATAATTTACCCGGACCGGCAGCTCATGCTGTTTGCGGCGGACGTGCTTTCACGCGTGCCCGGTGGCGAGATTATTTTTGACGTCAAGTGCACACGGAATCTGGCCAAGTGGGTGCGTGCGCATGGCGGAAAGGCAACCATGTACAAGACCGGCCATTCGCTGCTCAAGCTAGAAATGAAGCGGACCGGCGCACCCCTCGCCGGCGAGATGAGTGGCCATATTTTCTTCAAGGAACGCTGGTTTGGCTTCGACGATGCGCTTTATTGCGGCGCACGCCTGCTCGAAATCGTCAGCAAGAATGCGGACGCAAATGCACCGCTGAAGGCCTTGCCCAATGCGATTTCCACGCCGGAACTAAACTGGCAATTGAAGGAAGGCGAGCCGCATGCCCTGGTCGACAAGATCCGCGACACCGGAAAATTTGAAGGCGCTACTGAGATCATCACCATCGACGGTGTGCGCGTGGAATATCCCGACGGCTTTGGACTCGCGCGCGCGTCGAACACGACGCCGGTGATCGTGCTGCGGTTTGAAGGGGAAACACCGGAGGCGCTGAAGCGGATCGAGGAAGACTTTCGGCGCGTGTTGACGGCGGCGAAATCAGATGTGCCGCTGCCGTATTGATAGCCCGCGCAAATTCGCGTAACTCCATTATTGGCGGGCGTTTACAAAGCTTTTTGGCCTGTGATGACCGTGCATGCTGGAGTTTGATATTTTTTCTGCCGATGAAAACATTAACTTTGTCATTTCGACCGCAGGGAGAAATCTGTCTTTTGCTCGTTAAAGCCAAAGCAGATTTAGAGAATGTGCTTCCGGGTGGTGGCGTAGTTCGCAGGACGACAGTGGCTCAATGGACCAGTGTTACTTCAATTTCGTAATGAAAGTTGCTCGATGAGAAGTATTCACCAATCTGTACTGACGCCAATCCGCTCGCTTGTCACCAAGTTTCGCTCGACGCCGCGCCATGCCGTTTGGCTCTTCGCGTTATTTTTCGCGTTCCCCGCTTGGCCATTTCTATCGAGCGAGATACAGCACCGGCTCGTCGACGCGGAAACAGGCAAGGCGGTCACTAATGCCGTGGGCTACTACTACGTGCGAAGTGAATCTGTCATCCTACCAGTCGGTGGCCGGTATCAAACCAACCGGGTTCTGATAGAAGCGCGCGCAGACGATCAAGGGCTGCTAGTTTTTCCGCGACAATGGATTGCGCCGTGCCTTGCGCTCGGTTGTTCCCGCCATGACTATCCGCGCATTTACGTATTCGCACCCGGCTATTTGCCAAAATACTTGGTGCATTCAACGGAATTTTCTACGGCGGTAGGCCTTTGGGCGGCACTGGCGTGGCCGGAAAACGGTGCAAGTGTCAAACTTGAGCGCCCCATATCGAAGACGCAGTATTTAAGGGAGCTCGATAGCCTGCAAGTAACGATTAACCAGATTTGGTCCTCTTCCCAAAATGGCGACGTGCAATGCGACTGGCAGCGCATTCCGCAAATGTTGACGTCAATTCATATGGAGTCTTGGTACCAAAAAGGCCCGAATACTGACCCCTACGCAGGCGAAGACAATCCGTCGCGTTTAAGTCGAACCCTGGCGTGGATTCGAGACAGTGAACTGAATTCAGGCGAGCCACACCGTTCTAGAATCGCTGGCTGCAAGAAGGCTCTTGATGTTCTGAACAAGACGCCGATCCGCTGCAAGGATGGCTCTGTTATGAAAGACAGTCGTTGGGAATACGTGCCCCTGCCAAGCATAGGCAGTGCTGCGTTAAACGTTTTTGGCACTTGCGCTGACTCAAAGGCGCCAATCGCCCTGATTGCCGACAATATCCACGGCAAGGTATTCACGGAGCCGAAGCGACTAGGCCTTTTGTTAAATGGCTGCCTCAAACCTGAACAATACGAAAAGCCGTCCATTCCGGCAGAGTCTGCATTCAACACGCCGGCGCCGACACTTCGCCTTACGCCACTGGATGCGTATAAAGTTCTTCGCGCATCAGCGAAACTACAATGTGTTGAATTCGGCCTGCTCGCTGACAACGACTTCTATTATTTTTACAGTCACGATCTAGAGTATGGTGGGCTAATGGGTAAGGGAGGATTTGACAAGAAAAAATTCCCTGATCAAACCTATGCAGTCGACGGCATGACTGGCAGATTCGTGGACATTGCCCCGGGTAGTGCCCAAGGGAATTTTTAGATCGCTAACTTGCTAGCGTGAGCCCACACAGCACCGACGGGCACTGGCAGTATTTGCGGTCTTAGCAGAACATCATGTATGGGATCGACCAAGGGGTCGTAGTGACCTCCGATTCGTGCCTGTCCGTTACTCACTAGCACCAGCGTCGCAATCCTCAATCAGCTAATTGTTTCAGCGACGCCTTAAGGCTTGCTCACTCACCTTTCACTTGCCTTTTCCATCCATAGCCCCCAATGCCCACACAGAAATCCGAACCACTCTCCGTCGAATCGCTCTGGGAAATCGACCGCCTGTCGGGCGCTGCACTATCGCCAGATGGCAGTCAGGCAGTATGCGCGCTGACGCGATATGCGCGCGCCACCAACCAGACTTCAACCCAGCTTTGGTTGCTATCCACGCTCGGCGGCGCGCCGCGCGCGCTGACCAGTTGCGGCGACAAGGATCGTCAGGCCGCGTTTTCATCGCAGGGTGATCGCATCGCCTTTCTGGCCAAGCGCGAATGCCACGGCAAGCCCAACGCAACCACGCAGTTGTATGTCATGCCGGTGGACGGCGGCGAAGCACGGCGCGTTAGCGACATTGCGATGGGCGTCGAGGGCTTCAAATGGATGCCAGACGGCAAACATATCGTCTGCATCGTTTGGCTGTGGCCGCAGTTGAAAGGCATGGCGGCGCAGAACAAGCGCTATGCGAAATTCTCGCAGCGCAAAGAATCCGGCTATGCCACCGCCGATGGGTTTTATCGCTACTGGGATCAAAATCTGCCGATGGGGCGCGTGGCGCATTTGGTGCGCGTCAATATCGCCACCGGCAAGGCTATCGACTTTTTTGAGGGCACTGCCTATGAACTGCCGCGCGCGGAAATCAGCGCCGAGATGTTTGACATCAGCGCCGATGGCAAGCGCATTGTCTTTATGCACGACCCGGCGTCGCAAAAAAGGCTGAACACGCGCTATGCCCTCGCCGAACTTAACATCGCGCGGCGTCACTTCAAAGCGTTGATCGATCAGCGCCGCTGGGACATCGGCTACCCGCGCTACAGCCCTGAGGGACAACGCGTCGCCGCCATCGCCACGCCGGTGGCGGACAAGCACACGATGCTCGGGCAACTCGCTGTCATTGACGCTGATGGCAATTGGAAGGCGTTCGATGCGGACTGGGATCGCGATGTCGGATTGCCGCTACGCTGGTCGGCGACGGGCGACGCGGTGTACTTTACGGCCGAGGAGCGCGGTCGTTGTCATCTGTGGCAGCGCACACTGTCTGCCACCAAAACCGCGCCGACGTTGGTGTGGCAAGGCGGCTGGGTGCAATCTTTTGACCTGCGCGGCGCGGACGACACCTTGACTGTAGCGGCTGACAGCATTAACCACCCGATCCGCATTTATGCCGCTTCGTTGGATGGTCCGAAGGCAGATGGGCAAATCGTAGCGATCCGCCTTGAGCAGTTCAACGATGCGCTGCTGTCGCGTCTAAAGTTAGGCCGCGTTGAGGAAGTGAGCGTGCGCGGCGCGCTGGACGACGACGTACAAATGTGGCTGGTCTTCCCGAGCAACTTCAAGGCAGACAAAAAGCATCCGCTGTTGCAGGTGATTCACGGCGGGCCATACACTGCCGCCGGCGATACGTTCGGCTATCGCTGGAATCCACATCTGTTGGCCTCGCAAGGCCACGTTGTGGCGATGGTCAACTACCACGGCTCAAGCGGCTTCGGTCATGCGTTTCGCGATAGCATCATGGGCCGCATGGGTGCGTTGGAGTTGATCGATATCGAAGCAGGCACCGACTGGATGCTGTCGCAACCTTGGGCAGACCGCTCGCGCGTGTACGCCAGTGGCGGCAGCTACGGCGGCTTTATGGTGGCGTGGATGAACGGCCATGTCGCTCCAGGACGCTATCGCGCCTACGTCTGCCATGCCGGTGTCTACGATCGTGCGGCGACCTGGAGTGCCGATTCCTTCACGCAGCGCTATCGCGATCTGCACGCGACCTACTGGGATGACCCCGCGAAAGTAGCTGCGCAGAGTCCGATTACCTTCGCCGCCAACATGCGCACACCAACGCTAATTACCCACGGCGCACTCGACTATCGTGTGCCCGACCACAATGGCCTCGCTTACTACAACACCCTCAAGGCGCGCGGAATTTCCGCACGGCTATTGTGGTTTCCCGATGAGAATCATTGGGTGTTGAAAGCGCCGAATGCGAAGCAGTGGTTCGGTGAAGTGTTCGCATGGTTGGCGGCGCATCAGCCGACTAAACGAAAGTCATAATATTAAATCAAGTGCCAACTGCGTAAGTGCGCCATAAACCACAGCATACCCAAGCGTCTTCTGGCTTTTTCGCACTCTGCGTCAATGCAAGAAATCAGCGCGCAGGGTCCAGTTTGCAAATCCTATTTGGCTGGCAACTGGAATTTCGCGAAAAATGCTTCCGCTCGCCGCATGGTGTCGGCGGTGGCGTCGACGTTCACTTCAACTGAAGTACGTTTTGGGATCGGGGTGTCATACGAATGCGTAGCGCCAGGATAACGGACAAACTCAACATCGCCAGTGCGGCTGCCTTGCGCGAGTCTTTCGCAATTGGGGAAACTTACCTCCTCGTCCTGGGTGCCAATCAGCAGGAGCAGAGGCGCATAAGTCCGGTAGTAACTGCCGTAGTACTTCGTGACCGGTGTGCAAGCAGGGTAAACAGCGATGGCCGCGCGGAAGCCAGTGTCGGGTGTTGCCTTTTCCATTCCCACGGTTTTCTCCGCCATGGTTGAAAGCGCGGCACTGCCGCCGTTCGACCATCCCTGCAAAAACACGCGATCCTTTTGCACATCGGCGCGCGTGCGCAGGAATTTCAGCCCCATGTAAGCGTCGTGTGGTCTAACCGCGATCTCGTTGATCTCCATTGGCCGGCTGCCGTTATTGGTGCCCGCCTCAAACCCTTTGGCGTAACCGCGTGGGCCGAAGGTATCAACGTAGAGTCCAATGTATCCGCGCTCAGCCCAGAATTTTCCCCACAACGTCGTACGCGAGGACAGCGTGGTGGCATCGTATTTCTTTGCGGCGGAGCTGAATACGCCCGAACGACCGTGTAGCAACACCACAGCCGGGCGCGGCCCGGGCCAAGTTTTTGCATCAGGCAGATAAAGGTAGCCGGTTAATTTTACTTTGCCGTCGGCGCTGTCGAAACCAACGGTCTCGGGTACGTGCGCGCCGGCGGCGGACGTGATCAACAACGTAGCTAACATGAGCAGCAAGAGGCGATATGGGCGCATGCCGGGAATCATAATCCATTGGCATCTCTTTGTTATCGACTCGAACCACACTCGCCTTTCCACCACTTCTACAATACGATGCCGATATGTCAACAAACAATCTATCCGCCCTCAACCCCGGTGTCGCAAAGCGCGAAGTATTCGGCTGGGCGATGTACGACTTCGCCAACTCCGGCTATACGACAGTCGTGCTGACCGCAGTATTTAACGCCTACTTTGTGTCCGAAATTGCCGGAAAAGCCGAATGGGCGACATTCGCCTGGACGGCGACCCTGGCGATCTCGTATATCGCCGTGATGATCGCAGGTCCGATTGTCGGCGCGTATGCCGACGCGCACGCTGCCAAGAAGCGCGTCCTTTTTGTGGCGACCATGGGTTGCGTTGCCTCCACTGCAGCACTTTATTTCTCCGGCCCAGGCACGATCATCTGGGCGATGGTGTTCATCATCCTGTCCAATTTTTGCTATGCCATCGGCGAGAACATCACCGCCGCGTTTCTGCCGGAACTGGCGCGACCAGAAGCGCTGGGCAAGGTTTCGGGCTGGGGCTGGAGCTGGGGCTATGTCGGTGGCCTCGTTGCGCTGGGGGGATGTCTCGCCTGGATCATGACCGCTGAAGGACGCGGCCAGACCACGCAAGAAGCAGTGCCGATGACCAATTTGATCACGGCGGCGATCTACCTTGCCGGCGCGAGTCTGACGTTTCTGTGGCTGAAGGAGCGTGCGGTGCCGACGCCGGTTGCGGATATTGCGGCGCATACATTTTCTCGCCTGCTGACGACGGTGCGGGAAGCAGCGAAGTTCCGCGACCTGGCTTACGTGTTTTTGTGTGGTACCTGCTACCAGGCGGGTGTGTCGACAGTCATTACCCTCGCGGCGATTTACGCCCAGGAAGTGATGGGATTCACGACGACCGATACGCTCATGCTGGTGCTGGTCGTCAACATAACGGCCTGCGTGGGTGCGCTTGGCTTTGGCTATGTTCAGGATGTGATTGGCAAGAAACGCGCGCTAGCCATAACCCTGATAGGCTGGCTTTTCATGGTCGGATTTGCGTGGATCGCGGTGACCAAACCGCTATTCTGGGTGGCGGCGAATCTGGCCGGCATTTGCATGGGTTCCAGCCAGTCGGCGGGCCGTGCGCTGGTCGCCTATTTTTCACCGGTGGATCGCGCGGCAGAATTCTTCGGGCTATGGGGCGTCGCGACGCGCCTGTCCGCCGTGCTGGGACCGTTGACCTACGGCGCGGTATCCTGGATCAGCGGCGGAAATCACCGCATGGCAATGTTGATCACTGGGGTATTTTTCATTGCTGCGCTGGTCGTGCTGGTGCGAGTCGATGAACGTCGCGGGCGGGCGGTGGTGGCGTAGAGACAAATTCAACGATTTTTCACTCGGCGCCATGGCCGAGACCGGAATTGTATGTAGCGCAGTGTTAAACACCAGTACAGTCAAGCAGCAAACGAAACTAGAACTCGTAGGCAACGACGGAAATTCACCTGCTTGATGCATCAAGTAACTTTCAGTTGCAAGCATCAACGAAGAATTGCAAATTCCGCCCACGAATACCTTGAGCAGGAATTACATTTGCGCTGATGATCCAAACTTGTTTTCCGTCTAACACTGTAATCATCTTGGAGACGTACTCAGCGCCATTTGGTTCGTTCCAACCAGCGACGCTTTCAGGCGGGATTGTCGTAAAAATTTACCTGAGACAACACGTTGCGGGCTATCGATGTCCTGCCCAAACTGGTCTTGCCTCGCAATTTGTAGAGCTTCTTCCAACGACATTTGACATTGGGTCGCGGATGATACGCTCGGCAATACGCACACGCCAGTGCATATCCAAATAACTGATCCCCAGAAGCACGGACTCATTTGTGGTACCTCACAGTTCGAGCTATCGGGCGGCACGCTTTTGCGCCGTCCCTGCTGAGCGAGTTGTTAGCGGCTTCTGAGGCACAGGCAACACCTCTCGAAGTATTTGACGAAGCGACATCTCGGTGATCGGGCGACCTGTTCCAGAAAGAAATTGCTTCAACGCCTCGTTCATCATCGTTTGATAGCCAACGCCAGCGGTCTCTGCCTTGGCGCGAAACGCATCAATAACAGCGTTATCAATAAAGATTGAGATGCGTGTCTTACCTTTGTTTGGAATGAGCGCTTTCCGCTCTGCCTTTGAAAAATCGTATTCAGCTCGCATATGCTTTCACCTCTCGTCGTGTAGCCTGTCGCGCAGAAATGAGACGAATATCATTGCCACGTGACGCGTAGATGACAACCAGAACCTGACCAGCGCTTCCGAGTCCCAGCGCGACAAATCTTTCCTCGCTCTCAGAGTCTGGGTCCGCTTGGTGCGCAGCAAGCGGATCGGCAAACACTCCTTCAGCATCGGCAAATGACACACCATGCTTCTTGTGGTTTGCTGCTGCCTTGGTCGCATCAAATTGAAACCGCATAAAACATTGTATATATTAAGTATGTATGTGGCAAATGCTACGCTGCAAGATACAGCTAAGCGCGGCGCTACCGAGAAAACTTCATTCAAGTTAGCCGACAAACTCAACGTGGATCGTGTTCGCTGTTTCATTCACCGCGGCAACGCCATCCCGCGCAATCGCATCGCGTCCCTTACCCGATTCGGATAGTCACTGATAATGCCATCCACCTTCCAGTCGAGCATGCGCTCAATGTCCCGCGGTTGATTCACGGTCCATACGACGACCTTCAAGCCGAGTTCTTGCGCGTCCTTCACTTTCGACCGATCGACATCGGCGAAATGAGGCGACCAGATGGTGCCGCCGGCCGCCTTCACCATGCGCGCTACCGAGCCTCCGTATTCCCGCACGTTCAGCCCGGCCGTCCACGCTGAACCTTCGCGGCCATCGGCATTGATGGTGTCGAGAAACTTCTGCTGCGCTGTGAGGTAGACCGTAGGAATTTCTGGCGCGCGTTGCTGAGTAATCTTGAGCGTGCGCCAGTCAAAGCTCTGGATGGTGACTCGCGAACGCATATTTTCCTGCGTGATCACCTTTAGCAACGCATCCACAAGCGCTTCCGGGCCTGGCGTAGTGTCGCGTTCAAACGGCGAGAGCTTGGTTTCGATGTTGAAGCGCACCCTTTCGTTGCCGGATTTCCTCACGAGCGCAAACAGATCTGCCAACCTCGGAATGCGTGTGCCGTCGACCGGCTGCTGCTCGGGATGGCGCTCTGCATACTTGGTGCCGGGTTTGATACGTCCCACGTCGTAGCGCTGCAACTCCTCATAGTTAAGAGAAAAAATCGAAGGCCCTTTATTGACGGGAACTTCCAGCCATTTTCCGTCCGGAAGGCGCACCAGGTCTGGATTTAGCGTGGAATCGTGCGCGATCACCACAACGCCGTCTTTGGTGATGTTGGTATCGAGTTCCAGCGTGGTGACGCCGATTTCCAACGCCTTCGCAAATGCGGGTAGCGTGTTTTCCGGCATCAGCCCGCGTGTGCCGCGATGGCCCTGCAGGTCAAACGTCGAGGCGCAACCCCCGAGCAAACTGGTGGCCAGCAAGACTGAAACGAGCGTATTCGCAGAACGCATTGCCACTCCGCCTATGAGAAAATTGAGGACTCGCCAATCTTATCAAAGCAGTCCATGTCCAACGGCAACGAAACCAGCAAAACATCTGCCTCTGCAGCACCGGCGACCAATTTCATCCGCAATATCGTCGCTGCCGATCTGGCCGGCAACAAATTCGCCACGCGCATGTGGTCAGGCAAACCTGGCCTGGCGAGCGATCACGCCAATGGCCAGCATGACGCTGCCAGCATCCGCACGCGCTTTCCACCCGAACCGAATGGTTACCTGCACATCGGCCACGCTAAATCGATCTGCCTCAATTTCGGGCTGGCACGCGACTACGGTGGCCGTTGCCATCTGCGCTTTGATGACACCAACCCCGCCAAAGAAGAGCAGGAATTCGTCGACGCCATTCTCGACAGCGTGCACTGGCTGGGCTTTGATTATGAGAAAGAAGGCGAGAGCAATCTGTATTTCGCGTCCGACTATTTCGACTGGATGGTTGAATTCGCCGAACGCCTGATCGAAAAGGGCCAAGCTTACGTTGACAGCCTCACCGCTGAGGAAATGCGCGAGTACCGCGGCACGCTCACCGAAAAGGGCAAGGATTCACCGTTCCGCAATCGAACTGTCGCAGAAAACCTCGCCCTATTTCGCGAAATGCGTGAAGGCAAACACGCCGATGGGGCACACGTATTGCGCGCGAAAATCGACATGCAGTCGCCCAATATCAATTTGCGCGACCCGGCGATGTACCGCATCAAGCGAGCCCATCACCATCGCACTGGCGACAAGTGGTGTATTTACCCGCTCTACAGCTACGCCCATCCACTGGAGGATGCGCTGGAGCAGATTACCCACTCGATCTGCACGCTCGAATTCGAGGATCAGCGACCTTATTACGACTGGCTGTTGGAGCATGTTCGTGACGCCGGTTTTCTGGCCGATCCTCTGCCCCGGCAAGTTGAGTTCTCGCGACTGAACCTGACCTATATCGTTCTGAGCAAGCGCTATCTGAATCAACTCGTCTCGGAGAAATACGTGGACGGCTGGGACGACCCACGCCTTCCCACCATCGCCGGAGCGCGCCGTCGCGGCTACACGCCGGAAGGCATCCGACTGATGATGGAACGCAGTGGCGTTTCGAAGGCCGATAGCTGGATCGATTACAGCCTGCTCGAAGATAGCATGCGCGAACACCTCAATGACGTAGCGCCGCGCCGTACTGCCGTATTGGACCCGCTCAAGCTAGTGATTACCAATTACCCTGCAGGTCAGTCTGAGATATGCCTGGCGCCGAATCATCCGCAAAAGCCGGAACTTGGCAAACGCGAGGTTCCGTTTTCGGGCGAGTTGTGGATAGAGCGTGAGGACTTTCAGGAAACGCCGCAGAAAGGTTTCTTCCGGCTATATCCGCCGATCAATGATCAACCCGGCAATAAGGTGCGGCTGCGCTACGGCTTCGTGATTCAGTGCACCGGGTTCGAGATAGATGCAAGCGGCAAAATTACGCAAGTGAACGCTGAATATTTCGCCGACAGCAAATCTGGCACGCCGGGCAGCGATAACTACAAGGTTAAAGGCAATATCCACTGGGTGTGCGCCAAGGGTGCCTATGCGGCTGAGGTACGGCTATATGATCGCTTGTTCAAAACGCCCTACCCGGGACGCGAGAGCGGCAACTATCTGGACGACCTGAACCCGGGCTCAAAGCGAACCATCACCGCTTACCTCGAGAAATCGCTCAAGGACGCCAAGCCCGAAGACCGCTTTCAATTTGAGCGCCACGGCTACTTCGTCGCTGATCTTGTTGACTCCTTGCCAGACGTGCCCAAATTCAATCGTGCCGTTACACTGAAAGATTCCTGGACGGCAAAGTGATTGCGCGACCCTGACACGCACAGAATATTCTTCCAACCCACTGAAGCATGGATACCGTGCGGCGGTGCTTCTTTTTAGAAAGCCGCGACATCCATGAGCTACGCCATATGTATTTGGGACCCCGCCAGACATCCACCAATGCCCGCAACCGAAAAGGAAGCGGCAGCGACCATGGAGCGTTTGAGTGAACTGAGCGACCCCTGGAATTCCACACTCGCAGAATTCGGCAGCCTGCTGGTGCAGCGCTATGAAGCTGAGCCTGCCGAAAAGCGGCCCGCAGGCGGCATGAAAGCCTTCTATGGCAGCGACCCGCGAAAAACTGCAGCCGAGTGCAAATCAGCCGTTTACCGTATGTCACTGCCGGATGACGACAGCACGCGGCAAATTTCCTACGCTGTGAAAGCAGCGGCATCTTTGGGCCTGATCGTGTACGACGACGAGATCGGCATTTGCTTCTTGCCCGACGGAAAAATCCTGCCGGAGGATTCGCGTGAAATGTGGGAATTCTCTCTTGCCGAAATGAATGCGGTACCCGATCCCAACGAAAAGAAAGGCGACGGCAGGCCATTCTGGGCAAGGATTTTGAGCGATTTGTTTGATGCCATGACTAGCGGGCGGCGCTGATCCAAAATGCTGTCACCCGGGTTGTGCCATCACGCAATGTGATTAAACGCCTCGGTCATCGCAAAGCCAGCCCAGGCCACCATCCACACCAGCGCGACAGCGAGTGCGACTTCTTGTTTTTTCAAAAATTGGAAGAATTTTTTCATGATCTGCTCCTTGGGAAAGTTCGAGCGAAGCTGCTGCGTGACTTCGTCATTCGTTGAACCGGTACCACCCTCGCAGCGCGCCAGCCAATCGCTGGACACCAGGGTTGTTTTTCCGCACTTGTCTGTTGAACCATTCATTGCATTCCCGCAGTTGCGTTTGGAATGAACGAACTATATGATTGCATCAATGCAATGAAAATAGGCGTATCCGCAAATGATGAATGCATCCACGCAATATCAACTCACGGCCAGCGACCTTGAAGTCCTGCTGGCACTTGCACGTGGCGGTAACCTCGCCGAAGCCGGCAAACGGCTAGCGGCGAATGCGTCTACGGTGTTTCGCACCGTGCAGCGAATCGAAAAGCAACTGGGACAAACGCTCTTTACGCGTTCTCGATCCGGCTATCTGGCAAACGACATGGCGCTGAGCATCGTGGCGCACGCGGAAAAAATTGAAACCGAACTCGATGCCGCCCGCGCCGCATCGCAGACAAGCCAGGAAGAAGTCACAGGTATCGTCCGGTTAACGACCACCGACTCAATCTTGCAGGGCATGGTCATCCCCAGACTCGGCGAACTCGCGGTGCAGCATCCGCAATTGCAACTGGAGCTGTTGGCCTCCAATGAAGTCGCCAATCTCTCCAAGCGCGACGCCGACATCGCCATTCGAGGAACATCTAAGCCGCCTGAACACCTGGTTGGCCATCACCTTGGGCGCGCGCCGTTTGCCCTGTACGTCTCCAAGGCGCTATACGAAGCCAGAGGCCGGGAAAAAGACCCCAGCGCCTACGACTGGCTCGTCCTCGACGACACCATGCACGATCACCCTGCCCTCAGGTGGCGCAAAAAAAACTATCCCAAAGTGGTCCCGCGCTATTACCTTGGCAGCCTGGTCGCACTGGGCGAAGCCGTGCGCTGTGGTTTGGGCGTCGGCATGATGTCAACCTTCAAAGCAAAGAATGACCCTCGCCTCCAGGCACTGACACCGGTACAGGACGATTGCGGTATCGACATCTGGATACTCGCGCACCCCGAGTCGCGGCATCTGCGGCGCATCGCGACTGTTTACACGTATTTTTCAAAGGTGTTGCGGTTTGGGTGAGGGGTATGGCCGCTATCGAGCTGTTGGATGATTTGCGCGACCGCATCTGGTCGCACTATGAATTTGCCTTGGCGAAAAAATTTCGTGATTGACGATCCGCCGTGCTGACACAATTCAGGGATTGCACATTCAGGGGCCCTCGTGGCCGCTGTTTCGTTTATCCCGACGCCAAATTCATGTGGCAACTGGGCAGCGCTTACACTCAATGAAAATCTTACAAGATCAGTTACTTACCAAATGGCCGTAATCCCCTGCACCCTACCAATTGAAACAGCAATTGATCAGACGATGCTCGAACAAGCGTATTTCACCGATTCATATCGTGCTCCTCTGACACACAGCAACGCGAGTGTCGTAGACATTTTCTTTGCCATTTTCGGCCATCACCCGCCTTGGTTGAAGGCGATCTTGCTGGCCCGGCATCGCGTCGGTGGGTGGTTCGGGCTCAACGCGGCAGCCACTTCCGAAATATTGGCGCCAGCGAGAGCATCAAGCTACCGCATTGGTGACAATATCGGCCCCTGGCCTGTCTTCCATTTAGGTGACGTTGAGTTGATTGCAGGCCGAGACGACAAGCATCTTGATTTCAGATTGTCCGTGCTCAAGCGAGGTTCAGATGAAGCCATGTTCGTCACCGTTTCCACAGTATGTCGTACGCACAATTGGTTTGGTCGGCTTTATCTGTTTGTCATCGTACCGTTTCACAAGTGGGGCGTTCAACGCCTGATGGCTAGAGCTGTACAGGAAGGCCGACTATGACTACAACATCAATACTACTTTGGATCGCAATTGGTTTGCTAATCGTTTGGCGCATGTACTCGCGGATCCGCCGTTTGATCGGGCGACAGCAATCTCGCGCATGGCGGCATTGGGGCGCGGCAACTCTCTTTCCGTTGTTGATTGTATTGATCAGTCTCGTTGCGATGGCTTCACCACTTGCGCTCCTGGCACTTGCGATTGGACTCGCTGGGGGTATTGGCCTTGCAGTGTGGGGATTGCGCATGACGAAGTTCGAGAAGACTGATGCCGGATTTTTCTACACGCCGAACGCGCATATCGGCATCGCAATTTCGGTAATATTCATTGCCCGTTTGCTATTCCGGGCAGTGCAATTGATCGCGCTGACGGGTGCAGAGGCGCGTTTGGCCACACAGGATTTTGGCCGAAGCCCACTTACGTTGATTATCTTTGGGACGATGGCTGGGTACTATGCCTGGTACGCGATCGGGTTGCTACGTTGGCGTGCTTGCGTTAAGTTGCAGGCGAGAACAGGTATGGCGCAATAGTCACAATCTTCAGCGTTTTGGCACTGCGAGTTACCGTGCCGGCGACTACGCAACTGGCGTTCTGCAACTCTGGATCAAACTGATCCAAAGTTGATCAGAGACGACTGCGCCATGCGCTATTGTTTCTGCTCCGCCAGACACCGATCCACTGCCGCCTCAAGCACATTCAACGGCACGGAGCCATGCACCAACACCTCCTCATGGAAGGCGCGAATATCAAACTTCGCACCCAGCGCTTTTTCGGCGCGCGCACGTAATTCCCGCAACTTCAGTTCGCCAATCTTGTAGCTGAGCGCCTGGCCGGGAACGGCGATGTAGCGTTCGACCTCCTGCACCGCAACCGTCTCGCCCTGTGGCACGTTTTCCATAAAGTAAGCGATGGCCTGCTCACGGGTCCAACCCTTGCTGTGTACACCGGTGTCGATCACCAGGCGCACTGCACGCCACACTTCCGCAGACAGGCGCCCGACCCATTGCATTGGATCGTCGTATAGCCCCATTTCCTGCCCAAGCATTTCGCTATAGAGGCCCCAACCCTCGCTGAACGCGCCAGTACCGCCGTAACGCCTGAAGGCTGGCATATTCGTTTGCTCCTGGGCAAGGCTAAGCTCAAAGTGGTGGCCGGGAATCGCCTCGTGGACAAAAAAAGCGGTGGTAGTGAAACGTGTGCGGGTCTCTGGTTTGTAGGCGTTGTAGTAGAAGATGCCGGGACGCGAGCCGTCGGGCGCGCCTCGAAAATACTGCGCCGGCGGACCGCTCACCTCGCGGAAGGCTTCAATGGGCCGTATTTCAAATGCGGTTTTGGGGATACGGGCAAAGAATGCGGGCACCTTGGCATCGACACGCGAGCGCAAGGCTTCATAAGTCGCCTGCATTTCTTCGCGGTTGGTAAAACGCAATTCTGGCGCCGTGTTCAGATAAACGAAAAATTCCTTGAGCGAGCCCTTGAATCCAACACGCTCTTTGGCAACTTCAAATAGACCGCGAATGCGTGACACTTCCGCCAGCCCAATGGCGTGAATGGCATCGGGGCTCATGTCAGTGGTCGTAGAACTGCGTGCCATGAACGCGTACCAGGCTTTGCCGTCTGGCAGCGCACTGAGTGTCAGCGTGTCGCGACCGGCTGGCAGGTAGGTATCACCCATGAAGGTTAGCAATCGCTGGTATGCAGGCACGATGCGGTCTCGTACCAGTGTCGTGTAGGCCGAGGTGAGCCGGGTTTTGTCGACCTCGGAAAAACTCGCAGGGAATTTCTTCAGCGGCGCAAGGTAGATGCTCTTTTCAATGTCTGCATTTCCCAGATTTTCCAGTTGCGGCAACACTGGTTTGATCAGCACCTTGGGCATGACCACGCCCCGTTTCATGCCCTCGCGCATATCGGCGATCATGCCGTCCACCGCAGGCGCGAATCCAGCCGCGCGAGAAAGCCAGTTGTCGTAATCCTTAACCGTTTCAAATGGCTGCGCAAGGCGCCCAGAACCGAGCTGAGCAAAGGTCAATGGCAAACTAAAGAATTGATTGATCGGCGTCAGATGGGATGGAAACTTCAGCGCATCAAGCGACTGTTGAAGCTGGTAGCGCAGCAAGTCATAGCTGATACGATCTTCGCCTTTCAAGCTTGCAGGATCGTACTGCGCGGTTTGCGCCAGATACTTCTCAGCAAGTGCGCGCGCCTTTGCCCGACTCTCTGCCGAGGTCGTCGCGCCAAATCGGTCATTGAACCGGTTGTCGCCATTGAACGTCGCCGAAATGGGATTCGCCTGCATGTATTCATCCCAATAGGTCGCGTAGAGCTGATTCATTTTTTCCGGCGTTGCCGGGGGTGCGGCGAAGGCACAAAGTGTCGCTAGCGTGGACAGGCCGACGACGGCAAGACGAGACAAGTGTTTGGTGGGCATGGGAATGGGTGCTGAGTGCCAACTATTTAAGGAATGAGAATTTTAAACGCCCTCGCCGTCCTAACGTGAACGTATTTGCCGACACTCATCGGCTATACGCGTCAAACGAGCGAATATCGCCGCCTTCCCAATATTGGCGAGGAAGATCCAGGCTTCGCGAAGATGTCGGCGTCGGACGAATGCTGACATCATCATTCAGCTTCGATACGGGACGAATCAGCAATTGGCCCGCAGACTGCGCTGCATCCCGAGAACTATCATTTGCTCGCCGCGCAACTTTGATGCGAACGGTAGTCGTGCGGATTGGATGGAGCGATTGCAATGTGTCTACTGAAATTTACAGCCCAGCCCAGCCTGGCAGTAACGTGCCATCAGCTGTATGGCATAACTTCCAAGCAATAACACGATGATTTTGAAGGACTCGCTATGACATCGATTTCGCTTTCGACAATGGATCCCAATTTGATTGATGGGGTCAGGGACCAACTCGCACAAGACTTTGCGCAGCGTGTTTTCGATGCGGCAACCGACGTTGGCGAATGTCTGGACCTCGAAGCCGAGGCTTCTATCAGCGCCACCGAAAAGAAGCGCTTCGAGCGTGCTTCAGATTTGCTTCTTGCAAGGCGCCGTGACCTTCAGACGCATGCCGCGACGGTCGTTAGCCGACTCTTTGACGAGAAACTGCAACGCCTGTTGGACGGCGGCACACGCAATGCAATGCTGTCGCTTGACGGTATGACGCTACTGGCTGACGACCGGCTTGACGAAGAAATCGCCATCAACCATTGCAGCCGGCGCCTGAAGGAACAGTGCGACTACGAACTTTGGTGCCTCACTCAGCGCATCGCCACGCTCGTCGGAATCGCGCATCCGGCCGACACCAAGAACCCGGTCTTTCCGCAAACGTTTGCTCAGGCACTCATGGAAGCGATTGGGTCGATTGAAAACAATGCGGCGGTAAGGCTCATCGTGTTCAAGGCGTTCGGTCCGGTACTGCTTGAAATTGTGCCGGCCGTTTTTACAGCCGCCAATGCCGCGCTGATGGCACGCGGTATTGATATCGATGTCGGTGATTATTACGGTCGTCCGGTATTAACCCCCGAGCGGCCATCGCCCACCGCAGCAAGTCAACATGAAATCACTGCCCATGCCAATCTCGAACTCACTGCCGCACTCAAAAAAATACTGTCCCGCGCTGGGCAGGTACACCCCGAGACCGAGGCCGAGCGAGACACAGCGTCCGCCACGCGCGCACTGGCGACCACCATGAAGCTGCCTGCTTACAATCGCGAAGAAGCCGTCGAACCGGCATGGCGCGGCGCGCTTCATGACATTGAAGCCGTGAATGCACACATCGTCGAGCACAAGGCAACAAATGTCCGAACGTTGCATGTGGCCAGACGGGCATTGCAAGACAAACTGACCCGCGATGAACAAGTGGTCAGCGACATCGTTACCGTGATGTTTGACCGCCTGCTGATCGATTCACGCATGCCGGTCGAGCTGCGCGACGTTGTCGCGCGCTTGCAGCTTCCAGTGCTTGAACTGGCGCTCGATGACCGCTCGCTGCTGACGCAGGTACACCATCCCGTACGCAAATTCATCGACCTTGTTGCGGAGTTTGGTCTCACCCTTGGGCTGGATGACGACGATGAGTCGACGGTACGCTCGGTGGAGAACATCATTGATGGCCTGTTATTGAGCCATCGCAAATTGCCTGATGCATTCCAGCTCGCGCTTAACCAGCTCGATGGTTTTTATTACCACCACGAAGAAGCGGCACTTCAGACCGACGCAAAGCTGCGCGCGCTGGAGCGCGACGAGGCGGCCGAATTCGCCGGCAGTCAAGCAGATCGCGAAATAGCATTGCGGCTGCAAAACCGCGCATTGGCTGAGCCGATCATTGCCTTCGTTTTGACCGCCTGGCGGGCGGTTCTCATTCATGATTACCTTCGCGGCGGTGCAAGCGGCCAACCATGGAAGCTGGCGCTGGCCACAATCGACGATCTGGTCAAGAGCGTTCATCCAGCGGCGGAAAAAGCCAACCTGCAGCGCCTCACAACGACATTGCCGGCGACAATCGAATTGTTACTCACTCGACCGGATATCATTGGCGACCACAGCTTGATCGCGGCAGATCTGTTTGCCGAACTAAGGCGCTCCCACGCGCTCGCTATCGCCGGAAAATGGACCGAGATCGGTGGCAGGGTCGTTACCCCCTCATTGGATGTACTTTCAGCACCACGCGAGGTCGTCTCGCCCAGCGCGTCGCTCGCCGCATTGGGGATGGCCTGCGGTGACTGGATCGAAACCCGCGACGACGGCATTCGCCGTTGGAGACTAAATTGGATCACGACGATTCTGGGTACCTGTGTTTTCAAACACTATGAGTCTGGCACCACCTGCAATATGCGCTGTGACGAACTGGCCGAGCGGCTTGAGTCGGGCTCGGTACAACGTGTGCGCGGATTGGGCCTGGCTGACGAGGTATTGAGCAATGCCTTTGAGACAGTGTCGCGAAAAGTTCGGCATGACGGCTCAGTGCTGGCTGCTCGATCGATCGGTAAATCAAGGGCCCTACCGCCATCACCCGTTGCGCCTGACTACGCGGCAAATGAACTGAAGCTTCCGATGCGGCGGGCATGACCCTCAATGAACGTCGCGCTTAAGCGAAATTACGAAACCGTCCATTCAGCGCGGGTTTTCAGCAGTTTTAGTTCCACGATGCCCTTCAAATGGCGTTCTACCTGCCCACTTGCGGGCAGATTGGTTTAGGACATACTTAGACCGATGTCGCCTAAATGATCGGCGAGTGTAGCCGCCAATTTTCTCCAACGCCGTCAGAGCTGGAGATCACAAAATCCCAATTGCGATGGATATCGTCAGGCCAACTCCCGCAGCGGCAACTCGTATCGCCTCTTCAATCCAGCATTTGCCAACGCATTCACGATGGCCGGCGCGACCAATGGTACGCATGGCTCCCCCAAGCCAGTCGGCGTTTTGCCATTGCTCATGAATTCAATCAACATTTGTGGGGAATCCGTGATGCGCGACACCGCGTAATCGTGAAAATTGCTCTGTGCGACGCGGCCATCCTTTAGCGTAATCTCAGCCGACATGCATGAGGTCAAGCCATACAGAATCGCGCCCTCCACCTGCGCACGCGCGCTGTCAGGATTGAGCACCAAGCCGCAATCGACCAGACAAATCACGCGGTCGATGCTGAAATCTCCGCCGGGTCGGGCAGTGACTTCTGCGACCATTGCCACATAGGTTGAGCTTTGCACATGCATCGCAAATCCGCGACCGCGTGCTTCACCGTTCACCCAAACCAGCGGTTGCGACCAGTTCGACAGCGCCGCCGCCCGGCGTATAAGGTCCATCATGCGGCCAGTGTCCCACCAGTATTCGGTGTTGGCACGCGAATTGAAAAACTGCAGGCGTCGCGACGGGGCCAGCATTTCGAGACGCCACTCAAGCGGATCTCTACCGGCTTCAACCGCAAGCTCGTCGAGAAAACAATTAGCCGCAAACGAGTGATAAAACTCTTGTACACCGCGCATCCATGCGCGGCGCAGCGGAGTCTCCACATGCGTGCCCTCGAACTGCACATTTGGAATCGCATAGGGCAGGCGCGAAGCGCCGGCCAGCAACTCGCCCTCTGCCAGTTCCTTGGCCAGCTCTCCATCGGAGGTTGAGCTCTGGCTGGACTGTACGCTGTGATGGCGCCAGAAATTGATGGCATTGTCAGCGTCGATACCGGCTTCCAATTCCTGCATGCTGGGTGATCGATAGAAGCCCGAACGAATATCGTCCTCGCGGGTGCGGAATAATTTAACCGGTGCGCCGATGCGTTTGCTGACACGCACCGCCTCCAGCACAAAGTCGTGCAGCGATTTGCGGCCGAAGCCGCCACCAATGGCCGTGACATTCACCGTCACATTGGCGACTGAAATTTTTAGCGCCTCGGCAATTCGTTCGCGGTTTTCACCCGGGTTCTGGGTCGGCGCCCAGACCTCGCAATGGGTGTTTTCGTTGGTGCCTTGAACATGTGCGGTACAGTTGGGGGGCTCCAGTGCGGCGTGAGTCATAAAGGGCGTGTAGTAGCGGCGCTTGATGATTTTCTTTGCCCGGCTGCGTGCGGCATCGACGTCGCCCCCACTGCGGTAGATCGTGCCCGACTTGTTCACTGCGCCTTCCAGTGCCGAGCGTATCTGCGGGCTGTCCATCGATGCGGGGTCAGCTTGCCACTTCACGTTCAGTGCACGCCTTCCCTCGATACAGGACCAGCTATCGCCTGCCACGACCACAACGCCGGCGTAGGTATGGCCTTCCGCCATGAATTCACTCTCCATCGCGAAAACATCAGTTACACCAGCGACGGATTTGCTTGCGGCTGCATCGAACGATTTCAGTTTCGTATCCGGCAAGGGCGCGCGTTCGATCAGCGCGTATCGCATGCCAGGTACTATGACATCGAGACCAAAAGTAAGCGCGCCGGTGGTCTGCGCGTGCAAATCGACGCTCGCGACATACTTGCCGATGATCCTGAATTCATTGGCCGCCTTCAGCTTGGGTGTAGCCGGTGGGACTTCCTTCGCAGCCAACGCTGCCAGCTCGCCATAGCCTAGGCGCTTGCCATCCTTGGCAATGACGAATCCGCTCTCGGTGCGCAGTTCATTGGCAGGCACATTCAGCTTTCGGCTAGCGGCGCTGACCAGCATGGCCTTCGCCGTCGCTGCAGCGGTGCGCAGCGGAATCCAGCCCAGAAAAATGCTCGCGTCGCCTACCGTATTCTGGTCGCCATATTTCGCATCGCCATTCGCGCGAATCACGGTGACATTTTTCCAATCTGCATCGAGCTCGTCGCACAACACCATCGCCAGCGTGGTGCGTATTCCCTGGCCCATCTCCGCACGATGCACGGTAAGCGCGATTTTGCCGGTGGAAAAAATTTCGATGAAAGCGCTGGGAGCGAATGAGGTCTCAGCGGCATTTGTAGCTGCCGCTTCCAAGTTGATCGGCAGGGAGAATGCGGCAACGGAGGCGGCGCCGGCCTGCAGAAATTGGCGCCGCGAAGTGTTAACGGCACTCATGCTTTCGCCTCCTTCATATATGTCGCTGCCCGTTCCACCGCGCGGCCGATGCGGTCATAGGTACCACAGCGGCAAATGTTTCCCGCCATCGCAGTACGCATCTGCGCAGGCGAGGGCGAAGGGTTTTGGTGTAGCAGCGCCGCCGCCGACATGATCTGCCCCGACTGGCAGTAGCCACACTGCGGTACATTCTCATCGCGCCAGGCGCGCTGCACAGGGTGGTTGCCGTCCCTGGAGAGGCCCTCGATGGTAGTGATTTTTGCGCCTTTCACGGCGGAGACCGGAACTGAGCATGCACGTACCGGCTTGCCATCAAGATGCACGGTGCACGCACCGCAGAGACCGATGCCGCACCCGTATTTTGTGCCGGTGAGCCTGACGTGATCGCGGAGTGCCCACAGCAGCGGCATGTCGGGATCAACGTCTAGCAATTGGGGAGACTGGTTGATGGTCAAGGTGATTTTCATTTGTTGTCTCGGTAAGTGATTGCTCTGGAGTTGCGTCTCTCGCCAACTGCTCTCTTACAGAGGCGACTGGCTAAGTCATCGCTAGAACGGGCAGCGTGCGCCTGGCTTTCCGCCCGGTCGTGGAGAAGGGACCGGGGGCGGAGCGATGACGCCGGGGCTGGCTCATCAATCTGCCGATACCGAAGTATCAAGGCTCATTCCTCTCGGTCAAAACCTGCACCACCCGCCATTGATTGTTCCAGCGCGTCAGGTTCACCATTTCGGTTCGATCAGTCAGTGTCAGAACCGCCGATGCACGTCCACCATCAACCTTCACATTGCTGACTTCCTGCTTCCGCGCGGAAGGCTGCGCGAGACGACCCAAGCCACGGTCCGTCATATCGATCAGCGCGAGACCGCTGGTGACGTCGATCACATCGGTCCGTGCGGGGTGGCGGCGCACAGTGGCACGCGTGTATTCGGGATGCAGTTGCGCGACCATCAAGCTGGCGTTGCCCTCGTACCAGGCGCGAGCATAGCGTTGAAGAGTCTCGTGCACTTCGGTTTCAGCGCTGGCGCCAGCAACCGAGGGACCGGTGGCTTGGGAGATCGCAGCGGATGTTGCAATAGTAGAGGCAATGGAGAACACGGTTGCTGCGAAGAGATGACTGTAAAAATGATACGTTGTGCGCATGTTGACCTCTTGCGGTGGCGGTTTGATTGAATTGGACGCGACTTTAATCGCGGCCCGACAACCAATCACGTGGGAAGCGATGAAATGCGGTTTGGTGGGATGGGAGTGCGGCAGGGCCCCCGTTGCGACTGGCCAAACGGGAATGCTGGGAAACGGACGGGAGTGAATAAACGTCTTGCCGGCATCGTTGGGCGTGAATGCGTCAGCTGTTCCACGTAGAGCGATCAGTGGTACCGGCGCGTGTCGGTACACCATTTCCACGGCAGCTCAGCGTTGACCGCGCGATCAATCGATTGAGTCATTGCCATTGGTTTTGCCCGATTTATATAAACAGACTTACGCCTACACACATCTGGGCGTGCCCCTCACATTCACCAATATTGGTTTGTGCCGTAATACATACCTGCATCTGTCGCCATTTTAAAAAGCGATGTGGCAACACCATTCGATTTTCCACGGAGGCATAAACATGAAGCAATCTTGTCAAAATGATTTCCGCCCATTACGCGCGCTGCTGCTGGCGGCGCTGCTAGGCGCCAGCGCCGGTGTCGTCTGCGCTTCCCCAAGTAGCGATGCTCAAGCATTGTCGAAAGGTGCGACTGAAGATGTAACGCCGCAGCAGAAGTACAACACCGCCATTCGCGAAGCCGGTGGCGGATATAAGGAGTGGCTGCGCGAATGTAACAATGGTCCTGCCGATCTAAAGCGCTCCTGTACTGCCGAGGCCAAGGCTACTTATGACAGCGATATGGCGCGCGCAAAACTGATACTCACGGCGCGTTGAAGCAATCAGTTTTAGTTTGACACTGTTGCACTCAGTCGGGCAGCGGCGGCGCGTAACAGCGCCACCGAATACAGTTTATGGAAACCCAATAGCATTCTGAAAAGCAATCCCATTTTAGCGTTGCCGGGCTTGCGGTTTCTGACGGGGACGACGGCTGATCCGAAATACAGGCGCGTCGCGTGGCCATCACTTGAGGCCACAGGATCAATCATTAGCCATGATCTGGTACGTTCGTTCATATCCGATAGGAGCAATTGGTTCGGGGTTCGGGCTTCAACATGCCAGGCCGCAAACTCAACGATGCTGCCGATGGCCAGTTGCCGGGCCTCTTCGTCCGTAGAAGGTCTGGACACCGTCCATTTCAGTATGCTGCGCTCGACCTTGAAAAGCGGTGTGGTATAAAAAGCGGCAACGAATTGCTCGAGCAAAACTGCCTGCGCAATGACTACCGCATAGCAATCCGCATAGGCGTGTGACTCGTACGCTCGCAGCAACGCCGACTCAGGTAACTTGCAACGCTGAACTACAACCACGCTTCACTCTCCCTATAGACGAACTATAAATCGACATCGAGCCACGCGCATTCCTATTTGTCAGCCCCGCGTCAGAATCGCCCGCTATCCTTGTTTCACTTGGCCCATCTCCTAGGTCAAGGTTGGTTTGAAATGTGCGTTTTGGAGGGCGGCTCCGGATCCTCCGACTCGAAGCCGCCTTTTTTTTGGCTGCAGTTTGCGAATCCCAGTTGCAATTGCGACCGAGATCATCTGCACAGTCACCGCTATTCCGCAAAAACCTTTTCTGCCGGCGTGATCACGATGGCCTCCGGTTTGATGCCAAGCTTGAGACCGCCAATCAACTGATCTTCATCGAGAAGGTCCTTGCCTGCTTTCGCGTCGTACTTAATGGGCGAAAATGCGTCAGAAAGCAGTTTTTCCTTGAGGCCGGCTGCGTCTTTGGCGATGAAAACCACTGAGAGACTCTTTGCTGAGAGATGTTTCTGGATCGCCTGGTTGACCTCGCCCACAGTAAGTTTTTCCAGGCTGGCGCGCAGGTATTTTGTGAACTCGGGAATCGCGTACCACTGCGAATCCAATGCATAGCCGATCTGCTGATTCTGTGTTGACGTCATGAGAAACACGTTCTTCATCAGGTAGTCGCGCGTTTCATCAAATTGCTCTTTTGTTAACCCATTGTCGATCATTTTCCCCAGTTCGAAGAGTGCAATCCGCAGTGCCATCTGTGCGTTTTCGGGAGCGACCGGGCGAATCCAGACTTCAAATAGCTGTGCCTTCCTGCCGATGTTCGGGTCGGGGAAAAACTGGAACATGGCGCGAGGAAACGCTTCGACATACGCATAGTCGCCGTAATTCATCCCCCGCAGTTCGCGTATGCGCAGATAAAGTTGCCCGCTGGATTCCCTGTGTTCCCCCAGCCAGGTCTTCGCCAGCCAAAGTGCGGCGAAGTCCGGGTGTGAACGTGTGACCTCGATTGGCAGGCCGAAAGATATCGCTGTGGCACGGGTGTCTTTTTCGATAATTTCCACCTCCAGGCCAACTGCTTTCCGGCCCCTGATGCCAGCCGCTGTCTGAAGCCCGACGCCTGCAGGGAGTTTGGCCAGCTCGCGCTTTAGCGTGCCCACCATGTCGTCGGAAACGGCGCCGGCAACGCCAATGCGCAACGCACCTTGTGTATAGGCTGTCTTCCAGAAATTCTTAACGTCATCCAGCGTAATGGCTTCGATGCCCTTGACCGTCCCCAATGAGGGATGCGCGTACGGCGTATCTTTAAAGATAATTCCTTGCAGTCGCTCTTTGCCGAATTCCTCTTCGTTGTTCGCTTTCAAATCTACCAGCAGCGCATTTTTTTGCGCGTCCTTCAGGCGCCGAAAATCTTCATCGCGAAAGCCGGGTGACAACAGCATCGGTAAAGCAATTTCTGAAAACACGTTCCAGCTATCGCGATGGATGGAGCCTGTGAACGTGGTCATTTCTTTATCTACCTGGCTGCTGAAGCTGCCGGCGAGTGGAAAAAACGCCCGATTGATTTCGTCGATCTTCTTTTCTGTGGACCCGGCTCGCGTGACCATTGATGCCGTCAACATAGCCAGCCCTTCCTTGCCCTTGGGATCGTTCGTTGAGCCAGCCAGGAACAAGAGTTTGAAGTTGATCTGCGGCAGTGCTGTCTTCTGCACGATGACGTCCATTGGCGTCACGCTCGCGACGGCAGGTGCCAGCGACGCAAGTTTGGGGCTCTCGTTAATGCCTGCAGGCATCGCTTCCTTCGAGAGCGTGGTCACCACCATTCCTTCGTCGGTCAGATATTTGCGCGCCACTGCCTGCAGATCATCGGGCGTGAGGGAATCGACCACCCGATAGTAGTTGTTGATGGTGGAAAAATTGCGCTGGTAGCGCACGAAGCGCGCGAGAGTGGCGGCGATGTTCTCGGTGTTATCGAGGCCACGGATGAGCCCATATTTCCCGGCCGCCTTGGCGTCGGCGAGAAATTTAGCCGTTACCGGCATGGCGCGAATCTGCGCAACGGTTTTGAGAATCTGGTCGCGCACGTAAACGGCATCCGCGAGTTTCTTGGTGCGTGCGCCGATGAGGATCAAACCCGGGTCGGCAGAGCCTGGCGCGAACTGAATTAACTGGTCGACCCTTTGTTCGTCCTGCACGAGTTTTTTGTAAAGGTCGGAGGTTGGCCCGAACGACAGCGCCAGCAGCGTGGAGAGCGCCGCGTATTCCTTATCTTTTTCTGAAAACGCCGGTCCGTGAAACGACACCGCCACCCACGGCAGCGTCGCGCTGGGCCAAGGCACATGCGCATACAACGGTCCCTGCGGTGCAGGTTCGGCGGGAATCGCAACGCTGAACGTGCCGCGCTTCCATGCCGCCCAATACTTCTCAACCAGCCGGAATGCTTCTTCAGCATTCACATCGCCAGCGATAATCACTGCCGTTTTCTCCGGGCGGTACCAGCGATCAAAAAATACTTTTGAATATTGATATTGGTTCGGCATGTCCTCGATGTCTTTGAGGAAGCCCATCGTCGTATGCTTGTATGTGTGCTTCTGGAATGCGGTATCGCGGGTGACTTCAATGAGCTTGGAAATCGGATTGGCACTGTTCTTGTTGTACTCACCCAGCACCGCGCGCGATTCGGTCTTGAATGGCTCTTCGCCATAGGACAAATTCTGGAAGCGGTCCGCCTCGATCTTGAGCATGGTCTCCAGATCCTCCTTGGCGAACGTGGTGTGATAGTTGGTGAAGTCGTCGGTGGTATAGGCGTTTTGCCGCGCCCCCATTTTTTTGAGGATCGCCTGATATCTTTCCGGCGGATAGGCCTTGGTGCCGCGAAACATCATGTGCTCAAAGAAGTGAGCGAACCCGGATTTGCCCGGCTCCACTTCGTTGCGCGAGCCGGTCTGCACCGGGATTTGTAACGAGACAAGATTCGGAAACCCTGTAGGGACGACGATGACTTTCAAGCCATTGGGCAGCGTCTTTTCACTAGCACGGAATGGCAGCAGTGCTGCCTGCGCAGTTGCAGCATTCGAGGCATTTTTTGAAGGAGTACCCTGTGCGAGGCTGGGTTGCGCGTTGAACGCAACCGCGAGGCTAAATGTAACGGCAATTGTGGCGATGAGAGATGAAGCGGAGTTGGACACGAAGATTCCTTGACAGATCGCCTGGAGGTTGGTGCGGAGAGAGCGTGCTGCACGCTGAGTGTTGCTAAGTCGCGTGCGTGAGTTTATGGCCCGTAATTGTGGAAGGCAAACTCCATTACTGGTGCGGCTCTTGGAGGCAAAAGTGGCTGAGAGGTGCGTGGTTGCTGGAGTTTGTGTCGCTTGTAATTGGCGCCCCTGCGCCTTGCTCGCAGACAGGACAACGAGCCAAAGTCGGAAATATCTGACGGCATGATTCAGGTATCCTCAACGCCGTGCTTTCAGTTCGGGATCAAGCCTTTTCAATTCATTGCCTGGTCGCAATTTTGCGATTCGCGTTGCAGGCCGCCTGAACGTCAGGCAGGAACGATTGCGGCACGTCGACATCCCCGCCTCTAGCAACAACTAGCGGAGTCGTGTTGTCGGCCAACGTGACTACGACAATTTTATCGCTGGCGTCCATCGGCAGCCCGCCTGCTTTTCGTTAACGCGTCTCAATCTTTCGTGGAGCGCACCCATTGTAGGCATCACCAGCCGCAGCGACATGGTCTGGACCGAGACTGGTGCAGGTTTCACAAAAAAAGTCTGCGCGAGCGCGACCTCGCTCTCAGAGCGTCTCCAGATATGCTGCGACCGCTTCCATGTTCTCGTGCGTCAAGAGATGAGCAATTCCTTTCATCACGCCGCCTTCTGGCCGCTCGTTGGTGCGCTGAAAGACCATCAATTGCTTCACCGTATAGTCGGCATGCTGGCCCGCGAGGCGCGGAAACGTCGCCGCCCCTTGTGCTTCTGCACCATGGCAGGTTTTGCAAGCAGGCACGCTGCTGGCAGCGATGCCTTCTTCAAAAATCTTCTTGCCTTCCGCGTTCACAGACGGCGTGTGACGACTCTGCCATGTTGGCTTTGTCTTTTGTTTGGCATAGTAAGCGGCAAGTCCGGCAATTTGCTCATCGGTCAAATGCTTGCTGAGACCCCACATGTATTCGAAGCCCGCCGGATCAGATCGGCCGTGGCTTTTGAATCCTTTCAGTTGAGCGATTAAGTAAGGCTCCTGCTGTGCTGCCAGATTCGGAAAGTTTGGCGATTCTGCATTGCCATCTACGCCATGACAGTTCGAACACACCTGTTGCGCGATTACCGTTGGCGCGACCGCCGGGTTCGCCAGACTCGTCGATCGCTCAAGTGTGTTGCAACCGGTGAGTAGTACCGCACTTGCGAAAGTGAGCGCGATTGCCGAAAAGTTCAAGGCGGATGCCCTTCTTGCTGATTGCACTGGTGTGTTCATTAATAGGCTCCCCAAAGGTATAGGAACACAGTGTTGTTGTCCCCGGCATTCCGGCCAAAGCCATCGTAGTTATTCGTTCCGCCGTTAAATTTATTGAATGCGGTGTACTGCAGTCCAATCCGCGCGTTTTGCACCGGCGTCCAAAATACCTCCGTCGTCCAGCCCCGTGTTGCGGGATTTCCGGCAAGCGACCCGGTCACGGGCTGCGATCCCTCAAGCAACGTCGTTTTATTGGCAGGATCAAGCGCCGAGGTCTGAAATGCGGAATTCGAACTGCCCGTCACATCAAAATAAGAAAGGCTGGCGCCATATTTGGCGTGATAGACGTATGAAGCTTTGGCGCGGAACATCTTCAACGTATCTGATGAATTCGTCAGTGGCAGGCCGATCAACTCCTCCGGATCCAGCGGATGCGGTTGATTGGCCAACGCGTCCGCGTAATCGACACGCTCCTTCGTATAGGAGGCCGTCAACGTGAATGCGTGCGGATCGAGAATGTACTGATATTGACCGTCGACACCTTTGTCGCGATAGCGATTGGTTTGGCCAGTGGGGTCCGCAGCATTAGGGTAGACCTTGGCGTTCAATCCGAACGCACCAACCATCGCGTTGTGCGGCCCCCAGTCATGCGATAGCGCCACCCGCCAGTAAGGGTTCTCGCCCTTCACGAATACCTTGTCTCCGCGGGCAACGGTAAAGCCCTTGCTCATGAACGACCAGAAGCCAGTGGCTGTCCGGTAGCTGGATAGTTCCGCATAGATGGTATTGTTCCAGAAGGCGTAGGCGCCAATGCCCGCCACATTTTGTGCAAGCCCACCGGCGATCAAGGGTCTAACTGCTGGGCCGCTGCTGCCGGGCACTGCGTTGTAGCCCCAGGCCGGCGCGCTATTCCACACATCCTGCACCGTTGGGTTATTGTTCATGGTTGCGCCGACAATCAGATCGCTTCCGCCAGCCCCGAAATACCGATCAACGAGGCGGACATCGAGATTGTCAGAGGACCAATGGCCGATCCAATGCGAGTCCGTGGCACTTTGATGATCGTAATTGTTGTAGGTGTATTGCACGAAGCCACCCAAGTGATCCGTCACCCGGCCTGCAAGAAACAGGCTTGCCGTCGAAAAAATCAAATTGCCGTCCTTGGGGAAACCCGCAGCAACATCGAATCCCGGATCCGGACTGCCGGTGCTTTTGGTCTTGTTGGCGCTCACCACCGCCATCACTGACACAGGCCGTGCGACTTTGCCGATTGTGTAGCCAGTGAGTTTGAAGAGGCGACCGTAGGGCGTCAGGTCAGGGAACTGGCCACCCGCGTGGCAGGCAACGCAATTCTGTCCGGTTTGCTGGTTGAACGCTGGTACGGCGTATGCCGAATGTGAAAGCAGCAAGGCAACGAACGCTATTGCGCCGTGACGCATGCGTACATGTACAATCGCATCGAAAAAGTGGGACATGCTATCTCCTAGTTTCATTAAGAATAACTATGCTCTTCGACAGCCATACCCTATTTGATCCACATCAAACGAAGTCCATAAGGTAACTGACTATTGGGAATAGCGACGACGATAAAGCAAGGCCAGATTGCTTTCCCCTTACGGGACGGAGATGCGGATTCACTTCCCTTGTTGCATCAGTATTGATTGACGCAATACGACTTGTCTGTTCGTTAGCGAACGTGCGCACCGAATAGGTCCGTGCATCCGGCTGTGACGCCGTTATTGAGCAGAGACTGCCATATCGATTGAGTGTGCCGAGAAAGTTTCACCGCGCAATCGGAGAAGAAATGTTGTAACTGCAATATTGGTGGTCCAGCGCTTTCGGTTTACGGGAGCAGAGGATGACGGTTCCGCAAAGCCAAAAGCCTTGTCGACGTACCAAAGGCACTGGCCCAAGGACGAAGCATTATCCCTCGGTCTTTTCAGCGTAAACTCCGCCCGCTAACGTCTGTGAGGGGTGGGGTGTCAGCGTGAATATGGCAATGTTCAGGGAGTGGCTTCAGAAATCGCTAGGCCGACGCCTTAAAAAGTTCCCGTCACGAGAGACTGGCGCCACTCCGTGATTATGTTAGGCCTTGCTACCATCTGTTTTTTTAATTCCCACACGCAACTCGGTTTTCAGCACCTTGCCATAGTTGTTCTTGGGTAAGTGTTCAAGAAAATGGTACTCCTTGGGACGCTTGAAGCGGGCTATATGGTCAAGGCACAAGGCGTCAAGCTGTTTGGAATCTACGCTGGCATTGGCGACCACAAACGCGACCACGACTTCGCCCCAGTCCGGGTCAGCGCGACCGACGACGGACACTTCGCTCACGGCAGGATGCTTTAGCAATATTTCTTCGACTTCGCGAGGATAGATATTAGCGCCGCCCGAAATAATCACATCTTTGGAGCGATCCTTGAGCGTGAGAAAACCATCTTCATCGAGACTGCCAAGGTCGCCGGTCCAGAGCCAGCCGTCGCGTATGGTGTTCGCGGTTGCGCCGGGATTATTCCAATAGCCGGCCATGACCGGGTCGCCGCGCGTGACGATTTCGCCCGTTACGCCGGCTGGCAGTGAATTACCTGACTCATCCGTCACCCGCACATCCACCATCGATTGCGCAACACCGACCGATGCGATCCGCGCTAGCCAGCGCGGATGATTGCGATCTGCCAGTTGTTCGCGGGACAGCGACGTAATGCACATGGGACATTCGCCCTGCCCAAAGATCTGCACGAAGCGATTGCCCATCACGTCGAGCGCCTTGCGAATATCCTCAACGTACATCGGGCCACCGCCATAGACGATGGTTTTGAAGCCGCTTACATCACAGCCAGTGGCAGCCACATGTTCCACCAGCCGTTTGACCATGGTCGGCGCAGCAAACAGCGACACCCGCCCTACTTCTGCCGCCAGCTCGCACAGCTCGGCCGCATCGAAGCCACCGGATTCGGGGACCACGTGACGGGCCGCTTTGAGCACATGCGTGAAGTTGTACAAGCCTGCCCCATGCGACATCGGCGCCGCATAGACGATCGTATCGTGCGGGTCAACTGGATCGACATCGGTGAAATAACAGGTGGTCATCGCCAGCAGATTGCGATGGGTTTGCATGACGCCTTTGGGATGTCCAGTGGTGCCGGAGGTGTAAAACAACCAGGCGAGATCGTCTGGGCAATGCGGCTGCAGCGCAATCGGTGTGGCAGACAGCATCGCCATGTAGTCTGCCGTGTTCGGCGTGATGACGCGCTTGACGGATATGGCCGACCCTGTCGCAGCGATTGACTGCCCGGCAAGATTTGAACCCACCACCAACAGGCTCGCGCCCGAATTGTCGAGAATGAAGGCCATTTCGCGAGGATGCAGCTTGGCGTTGACCGGTACCGCCACCAGCCCGGCCCACCAGATCCCGTACAGGACTTCCAGATACTCCGGACAATTGGCCATAAAAATGGCCACGCGGTCGCCCAGCACCAGCCCAGCCGTGTTGCGCAGATAGCCGGCAATGCTCGCTGCACGCGCTGCCAGCGTCCGGTAATCGAACAATAAGTGTGCGCCTATGAATAGTGCCGGTCGCAAAGGATGCACCATTGCGCTGCGCGCTAACAACTGCGCAACGTTCATCGCGCCTCCTTTCCGCGCCTCACCATCGCGTCAATTCCGCATGCGCAGTTTGCCCACGATGCCGGTGGGGAAATAGTAAACCGACAATACGAACAGCACACCCAGCCACAGCAACCAGCGATCCGGCGAAAGTATTGCGGACAGCCACGGCAGGCTGCTGGTCGCCTCGCTGCCCAGCCGCAACAAATCCTGCAGATAACTCTGCGCGACCACAAACAACGCCGCGCCGATTGCCGCGCCATAGATGGTTCCCATCCCGCCGATAACGACCATCAGCAGTACATCCAACATAATTTCGAAAGACATCGAGGTATCCGGGCCGTTGTAGCGCAGCCATATCGCCAGCATCACGCCGGCGAGCGTGGCAAATAGCGCCGAGAGCACGCTGGACACGGTACGGTAGACGACCACCCGGTAGCCGATTGCCTCGGCGCGAAACTCATTCTCGCGAATCGCCTGCAACACACGGCCGAATGGCGAATTGACGATGCGCAGCATGGCGAGCAACAGGACCAGCGCGGTAAAAAACAGCAGGTAATAGCAGAGCAGCCGACCATTGATACTGACGCCAAGAAACGACTCTTGCATGAATAAGTACCCAGCGGTAAGTATGTCGGGCAGTTTGAAATTCAGGCCATCATCGCCACCGGTTATGTCCGAAAGTTGCGACGCTAGCGTCTGAAACGCGGACGCAACCGCCAACGTGATCATGGTGAAAAATATCGCCCTCACACGCAATGAGAAAAGACCGACAGCAAGCGACAGTACAAACGAAAGACCCAACGCACCGGCTGTGCCAACGGCGATGGCCTCCCACGTCGGGCCAATGTGCGAACAGGCGATGGCGATGCCGTATGCGCCGATGCCAAAAAACATGGTGTGTGCAAAACTGACGATACCGGTGTAGCCGAGTAGCAGATCGAAGCTCGCGACCAGGACCAGGAACACCAGGATCTTCGCTGCGACGCTCAATGCTTTGACGCCGGGGAAAATGAACGGGACAAATGCCAGCGCCAGTAGTAGCACAAGCAACAGTACCGTCAGGACACGGCTACGCGGAAGGTCGTGAGAAAATAGACGGCTAAACATCGTGGCTTTCTATCGACTCGTCACGGGATAGACGCCCTGGGGACGCCACAGCAATACTAGCGCCATCAGCGCGATGTTCGAGAACAGGGCAACCTTGGGCGCAAGGAATCCGGTGTAGTTTGCCATCAAGCCCACCAGCAACGCGCCGATCAATGCGCCACCTGTGGAGCCCAATCCACCGATGATGATGACGATGAAAATCAGCACATTCACGTGCGCGCCCATCTGCGGAAAAACGTTCTGCTGATACATGCCCCACATCACGCCACCCAATCCGGCCAGCGCGCTCCCAACCACGAATACACCGACAAACAGCCGCCGGATTTGATAACCGAGCGACTCGACCATTTCACGATCCTGTACGCCGGCGCGAATCAAGAGGCCAATCTTGGTACGTCCCAGCGTCCACGCCAGCGCTCCAAAAACCGCGAGCCCCACTACTACCGCGACCAACCTGAATTTTTCAATCGCGGCATCGCCCACCAGCAGTGAGCCGCGCATACCTTCAGGCAGCGCCAGCGGAATTTGTTGTGGGCCCCAGATCATCTTGATCAGCTCCTCGCCAATGATCATGCCACCCATCGTGATGAGAATTTGCTTGAGATGCTGTCCATAAACCGGGCGTACGATGAAACGCTCGAAGGCAAGCCCAACTACGCCTGCCACCAACATCGCAATCAGCATGGCGGGAATGACTGCAATCAGGTTTCGCCATAGTTCCTGGGATCCGGTCCAATCGCCCATGGCGCCGAGCACGCTGGTCGCGACGAAAGCACCGAGCGCAATGAACACGCCATGGCCAAAATTCAGTACATCCATGAGGCCGAACACCAAGGTCAGGCCTGACGCGATGATGAAGATGATCATGCCCATCGCCAATCCCGCCACCGTCAACGTCAACCAGGTCGAGCCGGAACCAACCAAGGGCAGCGCCAGCAATGCAAGTATCGGCACCAATGTCAAGGGTTTCCAGTCGAAGTCCGCAATTTTCATAAGGCCAGTCCAAGCAGATTGCGTTGCATTTCTTCGTTTTCGGCCAGTTCCTGCATGGCGCCACTATGCACGACCCGACCGTTGTCCATGATCGCCACACCGTCACCAAGGCGTTTGGCAAAGTTGATGTTCTGTTCGACCAACAGGATTGTCACGCCTTTGGCTTTGAGTTCGGCGAAGGCATCGATCATATTGATGATGATGGCAGGTGCCAATCCCTTGCTGGGTTCATCGACGATCAGTAATTCGCGTGGTTCCACGATAGCGCGTGCAACGGCCAGCATCTGCTTTTGACCGCCTGATAGTTTGCCGGCCTGGGTGGACCAAAATTTTTCCACTGCAGGAAACAGAGAAAAAATCCATTTCAGGCGAGTGTCATCGATATCGGAAATATGTTTCGCCGCACGCGCAGCGAGCAGCATGTTTTCCTTGACGGTCAGGTCCGAAAAGATGCCCATCGTCTCGGGTACGTAGGCGATATTCATGCCGGCGATTTGCGGCGTGCTTAGTGCGGCGATTTCATTGCCGGCGAAATTGATCTGCCCTGACGAGGCTCGCCACAAACCCATGATGGTACGCAGCGTCGTCGTTTTGCCCGCACCGTTACGACCCAACAGCATGGTCAGTTTTCCACGCGGAACAACGAGATCGACGCCGTGAAGAATGTGGTACGCGCCGATGCTGGTATGTACGCCCGACATGGTAAGTAGCGCTTCACTCATGCTGCCCCACCACAATCCGCAACGATGATCGCCTCATCCATCGTTACGAATCTCTCACCCTCTCCTTTGGGAGAGGGCTGGGGTGAGGGAAAACGGACGCGGACAGATTTCATGCTGCCTCCTTTTTGTCGTCTCGTACCACACCCAGATAGGCTTCTTGAACAATGGGTGAGGCGATTACTGCGGCCGGATCGCCATCGGCTACCAGAGCGCCGTTATGCAGCACGATGATGCGGTCCGCCAATTCGCGCACCACGTCCATCTTGTGTTCGACCAGCAGGATGGTCTTGCTCTTGTCCTGTCTCAGGTGGCGTATGAGGTCTAGCACCGCAGGCATTTCATCGGCGCTCATGCCTGCGGTGGGCTCATCGAACATGAACACCTGCGATTCGAGCGCCATCAACATTGCCACTTCAAGCTTACGCTGGTCGCCATGTGGAAGACTGGCGACATCACTTTTCGCCTTGTCGAGCAACGCAACTGATTCGAGGATTTCCATCGCACGGTCGGTGAGCGCCAGATGATCGCTCCAGATACTCCACAGGTTTAGCCCACGCCGATGCGCACCCTCGCGTGTTGCTTGCACGGCGACCCGCACGTTTTCCAATACGCTCAGGCGCGGAAACAGATTAGTCAACTGAAATGCCCGGCCCAGTCCGGCGCGGGTTCGGGAGGACGCAGACATGCCGGTCAGGTCCCGTCCATTCAACGTTACCGTGCCGCTGCTGGCCGTGAGCTGGCCGGAGATCAGATTGAAATAGGTGGTCTTACCGGCCCCGTTGGGGCCGACGATGGCAGTCAATGTACCTGGCTGGAAAGTGCAGCTCACTGCATTAACGGCAACGTGCCCGCCAAAGCGGATCGTCAAATCTGTCGTTGTCAGCAGTCCCATGGTGTGAATCGGCTAGTCGCTCAACGCTTGGTCGGCGCGGTCGCGCCGCGCGAAAGTTCAGTCACCATTGCCATGATCGCGGTCATCTGGGGGGCAGATTTCTTCGCGTAGTTGGCGTCGTCGTAGCCCCACCAGTCCCAGCAGCTATTGGTGGCGCCCTTGCCGGTCTGCGGATACAGCACTACGATATTGTTGGCGTCGGCCCAGCGGTTGTAGCCGGCGTTGCGCACGAATACATCGCCGATGTCGCTTGCATTCTGCCTGCAGCCGTGCAGAGCCACGTGCAACCGGCAGGAAGCACCAGCAGCGCAATTCTTGGGCACAAACACCCAGCCGGAGACACCCATGCCGTGCCCGGCACCAAACGGCGTCTGATCGAATTCAATCAAGCTGCCGTCAAGTGTTCCAGACTTGCGAGCGTTCAGCGTGCCGTATAGATGTTGCAAGAGTGTGCCTGCCAAGTCGAAATTGCAGTTGTTGATGAATGGTGTGGCCTTGGTCAGGCAAGCCGCACCAAAGTCGTCGGTGACAAACGCATGTTCGCTGGCGACATCCTTCTTGTGAACGATGTTCGCAGCCGGCAGAAAGCTTTGATAGTAAGTTTGCAACGCCGTAGTCGTTGCTTCCTTGACCGCGCTGTCGTTCGCGGCAGAAAATAGATACACCTTTGAGGCGGCTAAGTTGGAGGTCGCATCAATGGCGCCATCTTTGGCCCATTTGCTTGTAATCGAGACCAGGTCGGCGACAGGAATAGGCGCGTTTCCCAGGCAGCGTGTCAGCGCATTGACGATAGAACCCTCTGCGCAATTGAATGGCCCACCAGCGATGACCGCGACACCTTTCGCAAACGATGCCGAATAGGCGACATGCAATTGCACCGCCATATATCCACCCGACGACGCGCCGGAAACCGTGGTTTGCGACTTATCGATATTCAGTTGCGGCAATGGTGCAGCGTTGGCAAACGTCATACTGAATACTGCGAAGGCAGCGACTGTGAGCCGATGGAGTTTTTTCATGGGAAATCCCTCAAGAGATTGTCATTCCCGTGCAGACGGGACTGACGGAGAAAAGGTATCGCGAACATGAGTTAAATCGACATGTACGAATTCAGCGCTTGTTGCGAATTGGAACATTCATTTCTTCCGGTTTGATTTCGCGAACTAGCTCCGGTACCGCCCAGGCAAGGGCCGGATCGATCTTGATCCGAAAGTGAAACATGCTTTGCATCGCCTGATGATCTTCCTTGCGAAATGTCATCATCCCCTTGGGTGTATCGAAACTCATGCCTTCCATCGCATTGATCAACGCCTCAGTATTGGTGTCGCCGCCAGTCTTCTTCAGTGCCGTCACCACCGCCATCGCCGCCGAAAAACCGCCTGCCGTGAAAAAATCCGGCGGCGTCTTGAACTTCGCTATGTGACGACTGATCATGGCGACATTCAACGGATTCTTGGGGATGTCGTAGTAGTAATAAGTCGCGCCTTCCATACCTGGAAAGTTTTTGTATACCGACATCGCCGGCAGGATATTGCCACCAGCGACGATTTCAATTCCGTAGCGCTTCAGGTCCAGATCGGCAATCTTGAAGGGATTGCCGCCAGCCCAGATGATCGAGATGAGCTTGCGACCAGGCTTGTCCTTGAGTTTGTCGATGAGGCGTTGCGCCCCGGCAGTGAAGTCTGTGGTGGCTGCGGGCAAATACTCTTCGTGGACGATTTTGGCTTTCTTCAATGCACCCTTGAATGCTTTCACGCCCTCGTGGCCAAAGGCATTGTCTTGCGCCATCGTCGCAATGCTAACGCCCGCATTGTCATGGACGACCGCATTTGAAATGGCGTCCTGCGAGCTGTTTCGACCGGTGCGGAATACGTATCTGTTCCACTTTTCACCGGTGATGGAATCAGCAACGGCGGGCTCAATCATCAGGATTTTTTTGTATTCCTCGGCTACCGGCAACATCGCCAGAGACGAACCCGAAGCTGTCGCGCCGATCGCGATGTCGGCTTTGTCGTCCGCATAGGCCGCCGCCAGTTGCGCCTTGGCCACGTCGGGTTTGCCTTGCGAGTCGCGTTCGATGACGACAACCTTCCTGCCAGCAATAGCCATGGATCCGTTGGTCCCAATGTCGAGCCCCATATACAAGCCAGTCTGTGTCTGCTTGACGTAAGCCTCAAGCGGGCCGGACTTGTCGTAAATAAAAGCGACACGAATGTCCTTGCCTTGTGCAGCCGCTTGCGTATTTATCGCACCGATGCCTAGCGCAATCAGCGCGGGCACGACCAGCCAGTAGCGTGTATTCATAACAACTCCTCCAGATCGCGAATCGATTTTGTTGCGGCGTTGCAACTCGTGCCGCCAGATTTCTGCGTGTCCAACTTGCACTTCTCAAAATACTTTGTTACGATTAATTCAACAACTAATGAATTTTACCGCTTTTTTGTTTTAAGCGACAAGTTCAACAAAAAACCACCCCGAGGAGAAAGTATGAAACTGAAGACCATGAGTATTGCCATTGCCGCCTTGTTTGTCGGCTCCGGATCTGTATCCGCCCAGCAGGCGCCCGCCAGTCCCACGGCGCCTGCAAATGCCGATGCGGGTGAGAAAGTTGAAGTCGTCACCGTCACCGCGCGGCGGCGCGAGGAGTTGATACAGGATGTTCCGGGCGCCGTTACTGCGTTTTCCGGCGCGCAACTTGAAAAGGCTGGCATTCCGGACGTGACTGCTCTGGCCGATCTGATCCCCAACACCACATTGAAAACGTCGCGGGCAACCAATACCACACTAACCGCCTTTATCCGCGGTATTGGTCAGCAGGATCCCGTCGCTGGCTATGAACAAGGCGTGGGTATTTATCTTGACGATATCTACCTGGCACGGCCACAAGGGGCACTGACCGATATTTATGACCTCGCCCGCATCGAAGTACTGCGTGGGCCGCAGGGCACTCTCTACGGTCGCAACACCATCGGCGGCGCCGTCAAGTACGTCACGCGCAAGCTTTCGGACAAGCCCGAATTGAGCCTCAAGGCGACGTTCGGCAGCTACAGCGAAAAAGACGTCGTGGTCAAAGGCAGCGTGCCTGTTTCCGATACGTTGAAAATCGGTGCAACCATTGCCTCGTTCAATCGCGACGGCTTCGGCAAAAACGTGGTTACTGGCGCGGATAACTACAACAAGGAAGTTGTCGCTGGACGGTTCAGTGCGGAATTTACGCCGAACAGTTCGCTGTTCATTCGTTTCGCTGCGGATCGCACTGTCGACGACTCGCTTCCCAAACAGGGGTATCGTCTGACGCCAAGCCCGGCACCGGGCAATCTGCCTCCACTCGATGGCAAATACGACACGCGTGCGAACCTTTACAGCGTGCTTGGACACGCTCAACAAGTCATCAACCGTGGCGAATCGCTGCTGGTGGATTGGGCGATCAATTCAGCACTTTCATTCAAGTCGATCACTGCGTCCCGTGGTGACAAATCCTTCGCCCCCATCGATTTCGACTCGCTCAATCAGCCGCTGTTTGAAGCGCCCGCCATTTACCGCAATAAACAGTTCAGCCAGGAATTCCAGTTCACTTACACCGACACAAAATGGCAGGGTGTCGCCGGCTTCTATTACATGAAGGCGAACGCGTTCAATGAATTCGACGTCCTGGCCAATCTCGCAGGTGGCCTTTCCCTTTATACGCTCGATGATATTGACACCAAGACTTACGCAACGTTTGCCGACGTAAGTTACAACGTGACCGATACGTTTAACGTTACCGCGGGCGGACGATACACGAGCGACAAGCGTGAAGCGCGCATCTTCAAGCGGACCTACCTCGGGCTGGCGGGCTCACCGACGCTAGGCAATCCTGCGGCCGTCGGACTAACCGCCAATACTGATCTGGGTAAAGGCGACCTGAATCGGACCGACACCAAATTCACACCCAAGATTGGCTTCGGCTGGAAGTTTGCGCCCGAGCACAATCTGTATGCGACTTATGCAGAAGGTTTCAAGGGCGGGTTCTTTGATCCACGCATGGATTTGGGGGGAAACCCAAACAGCGCTACGTCGCTCGTCAAACGAAAAGGTGTCCAACCGGAAGAGGTTTCCACATACGAAGCTGGCCTGAAATCAACGTTTAACGGTGGTCGGGTTCAGACAAATGCTGCCGCATTTTTCACCGATTACAAAAACGTGCAAATTCCAGGCTCGATCCCGACCTTTGATGCTGCTGGCAATGTCGTCGGATTCGCTGGAAACGTGACCAACGCCGGCAAGGCGCGGATTCAAGGCTTCGAGCTGGAGGCGCTGGCCCGTTTGACGGATTCATTTACCGTCAGCGGAATGGTCGGCTACATCGACGCCAAGTACAAAGAGTGGATCGTCGCCAACGGACTTACCGGCAGTGCGGCAGCGTTGATCAACGTTGCTGGTGCGGCGGAATTTCAGAACACGCCGAAAAATACCGCCAGCGTGACGGCGACTTATGAGTGGCCAATGGCGATTATGGGCCGTGCCGGTGGCTTCGCGCTCTCGAGCACGTTCTCGACCAAGAGCAAGGTGAACCAGTTTGAATTTGTACGCTTGAGTGGCGCTGCCTCGTTGGACGGGGCCGTTTCGCAAAACGTACAACTGGTACAAGACAGTTACTCGCTGTGGGATGCCGGTTTGGTGTGGACCAGCAAGGACGGCAAGTTGCAGCTCGCCTTGAATGGCCGCAATTTGACGGACAAGCGATACAAAGTTGCCGGCTACGCGTTCGGCGCCTTCTCCAACAGCATCACCACGTTCTACGGCGACCCTCGAATCATTAAAGGAAGCGTTACTTTGAAGTTCTAGAACGACCGGCGGCGCGAGAGGTGCCGCCAGTCATTTCACCGGGCAGCCTGTCGCTATCAGCGCACAGGCTGCGGAAGCCGGCGGCGCAATATTCAACCATGCGCGGTTCAATCGACGCTAGATCATCGGAGCGGCATAACCCGCCACTCACCCGATCAAGGCGTCCAGTACGTGAAAGCGCGAGCGTTAGCGAGCCTGTCAGAAAATGAAAGCACCAGAAAAGTTCTTCTTCTCGAGCATTCGGAAGCGCCCGCTTGACGACCGCAATCATGCGGTGCACCAGCGGATCAAAGTAAGACATGATGGACAACGCTACATGCGACGCGTCGTTGTTGACCAATGCAATCAGGCGAAAATAATTCTTCCATCCCACATCCCCATTGCGCGCGCGTTCGAGCAAGGGCAGCACAAACGTTGCCACCGCGCCTTCAACGGTCACGTTGTCGCAGTGCGTCGCTTCGTAGGTATCAAAAGCTTCCATGCGCTCGGAGAAAACCAACTCGGCACGGCGCTCAAGCACGGCGTCGAACAATCCTTGTTTGCTGGCGAAATAATAGTGCGCCAGCGCGGCATCCACGTTGGCGAGAAGCGCCACTTCGCGCATGGTGACGCCATCGAAGCCGCGCTTGGAAAAGAGGTCTTCGGCAGCGTCGAGAATGCGGTCCGCCGCGTCAGCGCTACCATCCGCTTTGCGCGGACGGCCAACCGTGGCGCGCTTTGGCTTCGCACCAGCTTTCGGTGCCCGCATAGTCAGCGGGCGTCCGGTTTTGCCGTTACTGTTATCGCGGGTAATTTTCATCCGCGATCACGCACGATGGTTAAAGCTCTCGTTGCACAGACCAGTTTTCGCATTCATATTTTTTTGAGTCCGGATTTTTCTCATTCTAATTCTTTTCGTAGGCACTCATGAACTATATCGATGTCTTTTACCATAGTGAAGATGGCCTGCGACTGTACGCGCGCGACTATCCGGGACCAACTGAAACTTCACCAGTTGTACTCTGCTTGCCGGGGTTGACGCGCAATAGCAAGGACTTCGCCGAAGTCGCCAATGCACTGTGTGAAAACTATCGCGTCATCTGCCCCGATCAGCGCGGACGCGGTCGCTCCGCGCGCGATCCGGACCCGTCCCGCTACCGTCCGGACCAGTACGCCCTCGACATGCGTGTGCTGATGGATGTATTGAAGTTACCGGAAGTCGTGGTAATCGGCACATCACTGGGCGGCTTGATGGCGATATTGTTAATGGCTACTATTCCGACGCGAATAAAGGCTGCCGTACTCAATGATGTGGGCCCTGAAGTGGATCCGCGCGGCATAAGCCGGATATCGGCTTACGTCGGCAAGACGGTGCCGGCAAAAACCTGGGCAGAGGCAGCACAGCAGACAGCCACGACCAACGCGGCGGCATTCCCTGATTTCACCGCCAGAGACTGGCAGGTGATGGCGTGCGATCTCTACATTCAGGAGGGACAGGCACCCGTACTGGATTACGATCCTGCAATTGCTCTGGGCCTCGCGACCGGCACTGCTGCCCCTAATTTGTGGCCGTTATTTGACATGGCTGCCGGCAAGCCTTTGCTGGTCATTCGTGGCCAGGATTCGGACATTCTCTCGGTGGAGACACTGACAGAAATGCGCCGACGATTGCCGCAGTTGAATTCGCTCAACATCGAGGGTCGAGGACATGCACCGACACTGAGTGAACCGCAATCCAAGGACGCTATCAGCCGATTTTTGCGCGGTCTCGATTCAGCTTGAAAGCAATTCGGATTTGCGGCACTGTAGTACTTCACGCAAAGAAAAACGGCAACCCGAAGGTTGCCGTTTTTTATTTTGCTGCGACTACTGCAAAGCCAATTACAGCGGCTTGATGGCGGTAGCTTGCTTGCCTTTAGGGCCGGTCGTGATTTCGAAAGAAACCTTTTGATTTTCTTTCAGCGACTTGAAGCCATTGCCCTCAATAGCGGAGAAGTGTGCGAAAAGATCTTCGCCACCGCCGTCCGGCGTAATGAAACCAAAACCTTTAGCGTCGTTAAACCATTTAACGGTACCTGTACTCATGTAAATTCCTTAAAAATAAACACCGGGAAACTCCCCAGCGGAAAGGCAGCCTTACTAACATCAGGTAGCGTAAATGGTACAAAGAATCGGGCTCAAACAACAAGCGAGTACTTCGGCACAAATTAACTGCATACACTGCGAATGCGACTGCACGGCGGAAGTTACGCGAAAGCCATTGATTCGTCAAGGGAAATCATAAACACACCCGGCTTGTCCTACAGCGGGCTGGGCGCGAACTTGAAACAACCTCGGCAACGAGATAGTATGTGCATATGCACTTTTAATTTATAACTGCAATTTTCGTGAAATTGACCCAACCAAACTCGTCCTCTGCGCCGCAATCAATCTCGTCACCACTTCACTGCACCTGTGGACGCCTGCGTAAACTCACACGGCGCATGACGTCGTTTTACGAGCAGCATCTGCGCGCAACCGGGCTAAAGCTATCCCAGTACGCGGTACTTTCAAACCTTTCCGATCAAGCGCAGACCATCCTGCAACTGGCTGACCGGCTGGAAATGGACCGCACCACCCTCACCCGTAGCTTGAAGCCGCTCGTGGCGCAGGGCTGGGTCATGGAAGCTGTCGGTGGCGACGCTCGTCAGCGCCTGATCAAATTGACCCCGCAAGGGAAAAGTTTTCGCCAGCAGGCGCAAGCACGGTGGCGCGATGCCCAACTGGCACTCGAGAGTCAGCTCGGGCGCGATGTCGTCTCGGCGTTGAACGCACAGTTGGAGCATGCCCTTTCGCAGCTCAAACCCGCCTTACCGGAAGACAACTGAATATGAGCAACAAATCGCAAGGCTATTGGACGATTGTCCTGGTGGCAGCAGCGATCCTGATGGTAACTATGGGAGCCAGGCAATCGATGGGGCTGTTTGTGTCGCCGCTCAATACCACCACCGGACTCGGCATTGCCAGTATAAGTTTCGCGATGGCGGTGGGCCAGTTCACCTGGGGCGCGGTGCAGCCGATTGCCGGTGCCTTTGCGGATCGCTATGGACCTGGGCGGGTACTGGCATCAGGCTTCATCGTGTTGGCAATCGGCAGCGCCCTCACTCCTTACATGGGCACCTCAGCCGGACTGATTTTTTCGATCGGTATCCTCAGTGCCGCCGGTGCCGGAGCATGTAGTTTTTCTGTGTTGATCGGCGCGGCGGCACAACGCCTGCCCGCCGAAAAACGCGGCATAGCGGCAGGCATCATCAATGCCGGTGGATCGTTCGGTCAATTTGTCTTTGCGCCGGTACTGCAAAGACTTATCAGCAGCATCGGCTGGATGGGCGCGATGTGGGCCTTGGCGATCGTGACCCTTGCGGCATTGCCGCTGTCGCGGATACTGCGCCGCCGTCCTATTGCCGCGTCTGCCAAGACAGTGTCCCAGATGAACGCCCCGCAGACGATTGCTGCGCCCGAACAGACACTCAAGGCTGCGGTGAAACAGGCAATGGCCGATCCAAGCTATCTACTGCTACACGCCGGATTTTTTACCTGCGGATTTCACATTGCGTTTCTGGTCACGCATCTGCCGGGCGAAGTGCAGCTCTGCGGTCAGCCCGCGCAGGTGGCGAGTTGGTCACTGGCGATCATTGGCCTGGCCAATATTGTCGGCAGCCTGCTGGCCGGTTGGGGAACGCAAACCTACCGCAGCAAGTACATCCTGTTCTGGATGTACTTCTCGCGGGCGATTCTGATAACGGCTTACCTTTTCGCCCCCAAAACAGCCCTGACGTTTTACCTCTTTGCGGCCGGCCTCGGCCTGACCTGGCTCGCCACTGTGCCACCCACCGCCGGTATCGTCGGCAAGCTATTTGGCACCCGCTATTTGGGTACCCTTTTCGGTCTAACTTTGCTTTCGCATCAAATCGGCGGTTTTTTTGGTGCCTGGCTGGGCGGCGTTGCGATTACCACGCAGGGCAATTACGCATGGATGTGGTACGCCGATATCGCGCTGGCGCTGGCCGCTGCACTTTGCAATCTGCCAATCAAGGAGACCCTGATCGCGAGGCCGACTGCGCAATTGAAAACCGCGTGAGACGTATTGAGGCAAACTAGCGGCTTCGCGACTTTCTGTTGACTGAAGGAACTCCTATGCAACGCGCCCAATATACCGAACGCGGGCCTGTCCCGCAGGCATCCATCACTGCTGTCGAATTCACGCCACCGCCACTGCAACAAGGCCAAGCGCTGATAAAAGTATTGGCCGCACCGATCAATCCTTCTGATGTGCTCACGCTCACCGGGGCGTACGGCATGCTTCCGCCGTTGCCCGCGATTGGCGGCAACGAGGGGGTGGGCGTGGTTGCCGAATTGGGACCGGGAACCACAACGCCCGCAGTAGGGCAAACGGTATTGCTGCCTGTCGGCGGAGGGACCTGGGCTTCGCATATGGTCGCCGATGCAGGCAAGCTGATGCCGCTGCCCAATGGCGTCGATTCACTGCAACTGGCGATGATGACAGTCAACCCGCCAACCGCGCACCTGATGCTCCAGGAATTTGTGGATTTGCAGGCTGGCGAATATGTGATCCAGAACGCGGCGAATTCGGGCGTTGGCGAGTACCTCATCCAGCTGGCAAAAATTCGCGGTTTAAAGACTGTCAATATCGTGCGGCGTGAATCAGCTGTGGCCGCCGTAAAGGCGATGGGTGGCGATGTGGTACTGGTAGATGGCCCCGATCTCGCCAAGCACGTCGCCGTAGCGACCGAAAACGCTAAAATCAGACTCGCCATCGACGCCGTAGGCGGCAAATCGACCGACAACCTCGCCAACTGCCTTACCCAAGGCGGTACGCTGGTGAACTACGGCATGATGAGCGGGGAACCGTGTACGGTTTCGCCCTCCTCGTTCGTGTTTCGTGATGTGACACTGCGCGGATTCTGGCTAGCCCTGTGGTTTCGCAAAGCGACGCCGCAGCAGCAAATGGCGGTCTTCGGCGAGTTGGCGAAGCTGATTTCCACCGGAAAATTGAAGGCACGCGTACAAGCGACTTTCGACGTGAGCCAGATCAAGGAAGCCATTGCAGCCGCAGCATCTGGCGAGCGAGATGGCAAAATACTGATCGTACCGAAGGGCTGACCTTCAGTTGCAGGTCCAATCCAATATATTGTTAATTTACTTGGGAGAGTTGAATATGAAAACTGTGATCATGACCGCAGCATTGGCAATGGCCGCCTGTGTACTGGCAGCACCGGCCTCCGCCAAGACCAGCTGCGAAGAATTGACTGCGCAGATCGAAGCGAAGATTAAGGCAAAAGGCGTCAAAGACTTCACGCTGACAGCGGTACCAAAGGACGAAAACTCTGACCTTCGGGTTGTTGGCACCTGCGATGGGGGCGCCAAGAAAATTCTCTACAAACGCGGATAAGGTCGCCATACTGGGCGAGTGCGGATTTCGAATGGGTTTCGCCCGCTAGCAGTCCAGGCGCGCACGACGCATACAAATGTGTCAATTGTCGCAATTGGTTGCAATCGTCGGCGCTAAAATCGACATAGCCCCTCGATGACGAAAAGCGAACCGTGTTTAAAAAAACCCGTCGTTTTCCCTTTCCTTTCTTGCTTGTTGCGTCGATTTTGCTTGTTGCCTGTTCTGGCGGCAGCGGAAGCGGTGGGACTACCGCGACCACCGGCCCCGGCACCATACCAACTCTGCCGCCAGCGACCTCGGTTCTCGTGTCCGCTGCATCGAGATTTTCAGCCACTTGCGCCGGCGTAAGTAACGCCAGCACGCTCTATACCAATGCCGAGGTGGAGCCACATGTTGCGATCAATCCGACGAATCCGAACAATTTGATCGGCACCTGGCAACAAGATCGTTGGTCAGGCGGCGGGTCACAGGGGATTGCTGTGGGTGCTTCTTTTGACGCAGGCGCGACGTGGGCAGTCAGCACGCTAGCGGTGTCCCGCTGTGGTGGGGGCAATGCAACGAACGGCGGCGATTTTGAACGTGCGAGCGATCCCTGGGTGACGTTCTCGCCCAATGGCGTCGCCTATCAGCTTTCGCTTGGTATTAGCGGCACGGGATTGCAAGCGGGCTCCAGTTCAGCCATGCTGGTGAGTCGTTCGATAGATGGTGGACGCACGTGGGGAAATCCGATCACCCTGATTCGTGACGGCGCGCAGTTCTTCAACGACAAGAACACCATCACAGCCGATTCGACTGATTCGCGTTATGTGTATGCCGTTTGGGACCGACTCTCGACCGATGATCGTGGGCCAACCTTTATGGCGCGAACGACTGACGGTGGCGTAACCTGGGAACCGGCACGAATCATTTACGACCCCGGCGTCGGCAACCAAACAATCGGCAATGTCGTGGCATCCCTGCCTGATGGGACCGTCGTCAATTTCTTTACCCAACTCATCACCATTGGCAACCAGCAGGCGGTCTCTTTCGCGGTGATGCGTTCGATCGACAAGGGTTTGACGTGGTCCGCACCGATAACGATTTCCAATTTTCTTGGCATTGGTACACGCGATCCGGAAACCGGTAATCCAATTCGCGATAGCGGTATGTTGGGGCAGATTTCTGTCGGCGCGCAAGGGCAACTTTATGTCGTTTGGCAGGACGCGCGCTTCAGCAACGGCGCGCGGGACGCAATCGCATTTTCGCGGTCGCAGGACGGCGGCTTATCCTGGTCAGCTCCGGTACGCGTCAACGCCGATGCCACGGTGCAGGGCTTTATCCCGACCGTCAACGCACGCGCCGACGGGATGATTGGCGTGAGCTATTTTGATATGCGTAGCAACACCATTGATCCCACGACGCTGCTTACCGACTATTGGCTGGCGACGTCCCGCGACGGGGTGAACTGGACCGACCGGCGCATCGCCGCCGCCTTTGATCTGAGCGTGGCGCCAATCGCTCGCGGTTATTTCCTGGGTGACTATATGGGTCTGGTGAGTGCAGGCTCCAACTTCTACCCGTTTTATACACGTACCAACAGTGGAACCATCGCTAATCGAAACGATGTCTTCATGACGCCAATTAATGTACCGACCAGCAGCGCGCAAGCGAGTGTTTGGGTACGCGCTGTCGAGCCTTCGGTGGCCGGAATTTCGGCAGAATTTGCGCAGCAGGTAAATGACAACATCGCCCGACAAATGGAGCAACGTGTGCCTGGCTTTGCCAAAATGCGAGGTACCCGTCCCCCACTATCGCCATAGCAACTGCGGCTGGCTGCTGTCATAGCGTCACAACAATTAGCGGGACATGTGAATGACGCAACGGCCACCAATTTCATGCAGAATACGCCCACAGCCGAAATGGCATAACAAAGGCAAAGGGAGCCATCATGTTTGAACGTCTATCGCGTAGTTGGGATTTGGTCAAAGCCAGTGGAGCGGTCTTGAAGCAGGACAAGGAACTGCTGGTATTTCCGCTGATATCGTCAGTTGCGGCGATTCTGGTCGCCGTCTGCTTCATTTTGCCGATGATCGGCATGGGCGCGCTCGACGGATTGTCTGGCGGTGGCAATGCGGCGATTTCGATTGGCACTTATATCGTCGCATTCCTGTTTTATACCACGCAGTATTTTGTGATCTTTTTCTTCAACGCGGCCTTGGTTGGTGCCGCGATGATTCGGTTCGATGGTGGAAGTCCGACCGTTAAGGACGGCCTGAATATCGCCAAGAGCAAAATGGGCACCATTCTCGGTTACGCGCTGATCGCAGCTACCGTCGGAATGATCCTGCGGGCGATCCAGGAGCGGGTTGGTTTTCTGGGCAAGATCATTGTCGGCCTGCTTGGGGTGGGCTGGACGATGGCTACGTATCTGGTGGTGCCGGTACTTGTCGCGACCGACGTGGGGCCGATCGATGCGGTCAAGGAGAGCGCTGGTCTGCTCAAGAAGACGTGGGGCGAAAACGTGATTGGACAAGCTGGCATCGGTGCCGCCTTCGGCCTGATCACCTTCGCAGTCATTCTCTGCGGTATCGCGCTGGTGATCCTTGCCGCAATGACCGGGAGCGTAGTTGTCATCGGGCTTGCGGTCGTTATCGCCGTGCTAGCTGTGATCGCCGCCGCATTGATTCATACCGCGTTGTCGGGCATCTACGCTGCCGCGCTATATCGCTATGCCACCCAGGGTTCCGCGACATTGGGCTTCGATACGCTGGCCTTACAAAACGCATTTGCACCCAAGAAATAGCCGGGTGTAACCTCCATGCCCAGCTCAACTGCTAAGCATCGAGCCGGGCATGGAGAAAAAGCATGAATCGTCAGGAACGCGACACCTTTGGATTAATCGATGTCGCTGACGAACGATTGTGGGGCGCGCAAACGCAACGGTCGCTTCACCATTTTCATATCTCCACCGAGCGCATGCCCGAAACGTTGATCATGGCGCTTGCGATGGTCAAGCGCGCATCTGCATTAGTCAATCGCGATCTCAACTTGCTTGCCGCTGACAAGGCCTTGGCTATTATCGGCGCGGCAGATGAAGTCCTCGCGGGCAACCATGCAAGTGAGTTTCCCCTATCCGTTTGGCAGACGGGGTCCGGCACGCAAAGCAATATGAACATGAATGAAGTGCTGGCCAATCGCGCGTCTGAATTGATGGGTGGTAAGCGTGGGATGGAGCGCCTCGTTCACCCCAACGATGACGTGAATTTGGGCCAGTCATCGAACGATATCTTCCCTACCGCGATGCATGTCGCCGCTGCAGTGGGCATACGCGATCATTTGCTGCCGGCGCTAAGGATGTTGAAAGCCACCCTCGCAGTTAAATCCGCCGAATTTTCCGGCGTCATCAAGATCGGCCGTACCCATTTGCAGGACGCCACGCCGCTCACCCTTGGCCAGGAGCTGTCTGGCTATGTCGCCCAGCTTGACCATGCCGAAGCCGTCATTGTTGCCGCATTGCATTGGCTATATCGGCTGGCGGCCGGCGGCACTGCAGTCGGGACCGGGCTGAATACGCACATTGAGTTCGGCGAGCGTGTCGCGGCGGCGCTTGCAACCCAGACCAGATTGCCCTTTGAAACCGCACCAAACAAATTTGCCGCACTGGCCGCGCACGACGAACTGGTGTCTGCGCACGGCGCGCTGAAAACGCTGGCTGCCGCGCTCATGAAGATCGCCAACGATATTCGCTGGCTGGCATCTGGGCCGCGCGCCGGTCTGGGCGAAATATCGATCCCTGAAAATGAGCCGGGCAGTTCGATCATGCCGGGCAAAGTTAATCCGACACAGTGCGAAGCCGTGACCATGCTCTGCGCGCAAGTGTTCGGCAACGATGTCGCCATCAATTTTGGCGGCGCGTCGGGAAATTTTGAATTGAACGTCTTCAAGCCGCTGATCGCGCATAACTTCTTGCAAAGCGTGCGGCTTCTCGCTGACGGAATGACGAGCTTTGAAGAACACTGCGTGCGTGGCATCACGGTTAACCAACAGCGCATCGCCGAACTATTGGAACGATCGTTGATGCTGGTGACCGCGCTGGCCCCGCATATCGGTTATGAGCGCGCCGCTGAGATCGCCAAGCGCGCGCATAAGGATGGTAGCTCACTCAAAGTCGCCGCGTTGGCACTTGGGTATGTTAGTGAAACTGATTTTGATGTGTGGATGCGGCCGGACTTGATGATTGGTCCCGGTTCATCCTGAATTCGTGAAGCGCGGTTAAAACTGGAGACGCGAATTCGGACGTCTTGACAAACTCCAGCACTGGCGCGCCTCACCGCAGCATTTTGGCCCGAAAAGCCCGTCAAATGGCGTTCTTGGCTGCGGGGCCAAATCCAACTACCAGATTGTGACGCGCTCCTCAGGCGGCAGGTACATCTTGTCACCGGCTTTCACACCGAATGCTTCGTAAAAGCCGGGCTGATTCTTGAGCGTCGCGGTACCGCGCACGCTGGCGGGCGAATGCGAGTCGGTCTTCAACAGCACGATTCCGGCGTCTTCGCGCGCCTTTCCCCGCCAGACCTGCGCCCAGCCCAGGAAGACGCGCTGCTCCCCGGTGAAGCCTTCGATCACCGGAGATGGCTTGCCGCCCAGCGACCCGCGATAGGCTTTGTACGCAACTGCCAGACCAGAATTGTCGCCAATATTCTCACCCAGCGTCAGCGCGCCGTTAACGTTGTAGCCGGGGACAGGTGAGTAGGCACTGTATTGCGCGATCAATGCTTTTGTTTTTGCCGTGAATTTCTCGCGGTCTTCGGCCGTCCACCAGTTGCGCAGATTGCCGATTGCGTCTGACTGACTGCCGGAATCATCGAATCCGTGGCCGATTTCGTGACCGATGACGGCGACGATACCGCCGTAATTCACCGCGTCATCGGCGGCCGCATTAAAAAATGGCGGTTGAAGAATTGCCGCCGGAAAGACGATCTCATTCAAGCGCGAATTGTAGTAGGCGTTGACGGTTTGCGGTGTCATGTTCCATTCGTCGCGATCAACGGGTTTACCCAGCTTGGCGATGCTGCGTATGCTCTCAGCAAGGCTCACGCGCCGCACGTTCCCGACCAAATCGTCAGTTGCAATATTAATCGCCGAATAATCGCGCCAGTTGCTGGTGTAGCCGATTTTTGGCTTCATGGACGCGAGTTTCGCCTGGGCTTCTTTCTTGGTCGCTGGGCTCATCCAGTCAAGTCCCTCAATACTTTGTCCGAATGCGGCGACCAGATTGGCGACAAGTTTTTCCATGCGCGCCTTGTTTTCCGGCGGGAAGTGCTTGCCGACGTAGCGTTTGCCTAATGCTTCTCCGAGTGACGACTCAACCAGGCGTACGCCACGCTTCCAAGCCTCTTCGTTGGCAGGAACACCGCGCAACAGCGAGCCAGTAAAAGCAAAGTTGTCGTCGACAATGCTCTTGTCAAGATAAGGCGAATAGTGACTGATGAGATGCCATTTGAAATAGGCCTTCCATGTAGCCAGCGACGCGCTATCGAAAGCCCTGCCGAAGCCACTCAGATACGTCGGCTGGCTGACGATCACCGAGGAAACTTTGCCGCTGAGATCGGTAGAGCGCAGGTACGATTTCCAATCGAACCCGAGCACCAGTTCGGAGAGCTTGTCCAGTTCGACTTTGTTGTACGTTTTGACGGGATTGCGATTCTCAACCCGGCTCCACTGCGCCTTGGCCAGCGCCGTTTCCAAAGCCAGTATTTCCCTTGCGCGAGCGGCGGCATCCTTTTCGCCAACCTGCACGAGTTTCTTTTCAATCAGCGCAACGTATTTCACGCGTGCGTCCTTGAACTTTGCATCAGTCTCATTCAAGTAGTAGTCGCGGTCGGGCAGACCCAGCCCGCTCTGCGAGAGAATGACGGCGTATTGCGTCGCATTTTTGGCATCCTGCGCCACGCGCATCGCAAACGGCGCCGTTACCCGTGTCTTGTGAAAGTAGCCGATCAGTGCCGGCAATCCTGCTTTGTCGGCCAGCGCATCGATTGTGGCCAGGTCCTGATGCAAGGGCTTCAATCCTAGCGCCTCCCGTCGCGACTCATCCATGAAACTCTCGTAGAGATCGCTAATTTTCTGCGCCTCGGATCCGGCAGCTTTGCCCTTTTGCGCAACCAGATCTTCCACGATTGCGTGCAGGTTTTCGAGTGCAGTTTCGCGAAGCTCGTCGAATGAGCCCCAGCGCGACTTATCCTGAGGGACGGCGGTCTTTTCGAGCCAGGTGCCATTTGCATAGCGGTAGAAATCATCCTGTGGACGCACGCTTGTATCCATATTGCGCGTGTCGATGCCGGAGGAAAGAGCTGCCGCACCTTGCCTGGCCGACGCGGATGTTGCTGCGTCGGCAGAATTCGGCACCTGCGCTTGTGTGTGCAATGCCTGGCCGGATATGAGAGCCATGCAAACCAGAGAAACGCGGGTCGTCGAAAACATTCGGCTCAAGAGTTGATCCTTAGGTTGATGAACGACAATTTGAAACTTAGAAGTATTCCACTTCGGAGATCGTCTCTTTCGGCTGATGCGAGGCGGCAGCGACGGCCACATCGTATTTGATGACCTGATTCCGTCCATGTGCCTTGGCCCAGTAGAGTGCGGCGTCGGCGTGTTCGAGAACCATCGATGGCTGCGTATTCCACTTGACGCGCACATAACCGATGCTGACCGTGAGCCGTCCTGCCTGCGGAAACTTGAACGCTTCGACTTCTGCGCGGAACCGCTCGAAGGCAGCGTGTGCATTGTGCTCTTCAGTGGGCTTGAGTAACACGATGAACTCTTCGCCACCAAAGCGGAACAATTGATCGTGTGCGCGAAACGAGGATTTCATGAGCGTCGCGATCAGCAAGAGCATTTCGTCACCGATCAGATGGCCAAAGTTATCGTTGACGCATTTGAAGTGGTCTACATCGACAACGGCGAGCCAGATATCCACAAAAGCAGTACGCGCATGACGGCGGCGCGGCGAACGCAGCGCCTTGATATTGCGGTCGTCATCCGACGAGAGGCTGTAGAGGATGCGCATCAGGTGCCGGTCAAACGTTTTACGGTTGAGTAGCCCCGTCAACGTATCGATCTCACTGTAGTCAAGCAGTGACAGTACATTGGTAAAAATCGCGAGCAAATGTGTCGCAAAGGCAAGTTGCTGATCATCGAGCTTCTTGCCGGCGATCATCACGAAACCACAGACACTGCCATTGGCTTTTGAAATCGGGAAAACCGTGTCATCGCCGCAGATATTGCGAACGCCACTTTGCAGGCACAGAAGCAACTGCGGGTAATGATCAATCGATACCATGCGCGATGGGACAGCCAGACCGTCATCGTGAATATGCGGCCCATCGTCATCCACCGCTGCGGCCGGCCAAACAAAGGCTTCTCCAGGCGTTTGCAACATCGTCAGGATACTCACGCTGCCGTTGCCAAGCAGATCGCGCAGGGCGTGAGCCAGTGCGATGTTGATCTGCGGCCGATCACGTTCGCCGGTGATGCGCTCAATGTGGGATAACAACTTATCCATGCGGGATACGAAACTTGGAAAGATACGAAGGATACCCCAGCTAATTGATCAGGTGAAAATTGCCAGCCAAGCGGTATTGGAAAGCCCGGTTCAATGTTGGCCAGCGATTTGTCGGCGGAGTAAAATTCTCATTCCCGCCACCCACCGGTACCTCACATGCCCAATAAAACTGCCAGCGACTTTTCTCCAGAAGTAATGAAGCTGTTCGACCAATATGTGCACGGTGATATCGATCGGCGTGCGTTTCTGAATCGCGCGGCTAATTACGCGGTTGGCGGGATGACGGCAACCATGCTTCTGGACGCGCTGAATCCAAAATTTGCCCAAGCCCAGCAAGTGAAAAAAGACGACCCCCGCATCAGCACCAAGTCTGTTGAATACGCCTCTCCCGACGGTTACGGCAAAATGCGCGGCTATCTCGCTGCGCCCATCAAGTCCGCCGGCAAGCTGCCCGGTGTGCTGGTCATTCACGAAAACCGCGGACTGAATCCACATATCGAAGATATAACCCGCCGACTTGCACTGGACAATTTCATCGCTTTTGCGCCAGATGCGTTGTTTCCGCTCGGCGGATATCCCGGGGACGAGGACAAGGCACGCGAGTTGTTCGCAAAACTGGAGCAACCGAAGTCACGCAATGACTTTGTCAATGCTGCGGGCTTTCTGAAGGCGCTACCTGAATGCACCGGAAAAATTGGTGTAGTCGGCTTCTGTTACGGCGGTGGTATCGCCAATCTGCTCGCCACGAAGATTGCTGATCTCGGCGGCGCCGTGCCGTTTTACGGTTCCCAGCCGCCTGCCGCAGACGTGGCGAAAATCAAGGCGCCGTTGCTGGTGCAATACGCGGAGGACGACGAACGCATCAACGCCGGCTGGCCAGCTTACGAGGCCGCACTGAAGGCTGCTGGCGCCAAATTCGAGATGTACAAGTATCCTGGCACACAGCACGGATTTAACAACGACACGACGCCACGCTACGACGAAAAGGCGGCCAAACTTGCCTGGCAAAGGACGGTTGAGTTCTTCAACAAGAATCTTCGGATTTAGCAAGCCCGCCCTGCGCAAACGCGAAACACTATATTCGGCGAGGCTTTCAGGGCAAAAAGAACTGGAAACGCCCGCCTAATGGCGTTCTACAGATTATGTCTTTGGCTGCCGATAAATCACGCCATCTTTCATCACAAATCCAACGCGGCTCATGACCGCGATTTCTTTTGACGGGTCGCCGGGTACGGCGACGATATCCGCAAGTTTACCGGCCTCTAGGGTGCCGATCTGCGATTCCATGCCCATCACTGTCGCGCCGTAGAGCGTGGCGGCGCGTAACGTTTCCAGCGGCGGCATGCCCGCCTCGACCATGTACTCGAATTCGCGGGCATTTTCGCCGTGTGGAGCCACACCCTGGTCGGTACCAAACGCGATCTTGACGCCGCCCTTGTATGCACGCGAGAACATGCCCTGAATTTGCGGGCCGATGGTCAGCGCCTTGGGCCGAATAATGTCGGGAAAATAGCCAGCAATCCTGGCTTTGTCGGCGACATAGCGACCCGCCGAAATCGTCGGGATCAGCCAGGTGCCGCGCTGCTTCATCAATGCCATCGCCTCGTCATCCAGGTAAGTACCGTGTTCGATTGTTTGAACACCCGCTCGGATGGCTCGCTTCATCCCTTCGGCACCGTGCGCATGTGTCGCAACGGGATAGCCATAATCTTTGGCGGTTGCGACGATGGCCGCCAGTTCTTCATCCACGAGCAACGGCGCGTCTCCGCTTTTTGCCAGTGACAGCACGCCGCCGGTGGTGGAAATCTTGATGAGGTCGAACCCTTCCTTGTAGCGCTGCCGCACGGCACGGCGCGCTTCAGCGGCACCACTGACAATGCCTAGGTCCGGACCTGGACTTCCCATCAGGTCGGCCCGCAAGGCGTTGGTCGGGTCGCCGTGGCCGCCAGTCGATGTGATAAAGCCGGCCGCCTGTATGCGCGGCCCTTTGACCAGTCCCCGGTTGATCGCGTTGCGCAGTGCAACGCTCACGCCTTGCGCACTCCCCAGATCGCGCACCGACGTGAAACCTGCCATCAATGTCTTCTCGGCGTTACCAACGCTGCGCACTGCGTAGTCGGCAGGATTGAAGGTGAAATTTTCGACGGTTGAAGCAGGGGACAGACTGGACGAGAGATGCACATGCAGGTCGATGAGTCCGGGTAGGCAGCTGTGTTCGCGCAAGTTGACAACTGCAGCGCCAGCGGTGGCGGTGTAGCCTGTGTCGACGCGCACGATTTTGTTGTCATCGACGACGATGGTGCGCTCGGTCAATACTTCGAGCGCGCGCACATCGATCAGGCGGCCGCACTGCAGCAGCGTGGTCGCGGCAAGGGCATTTGTGCAACCTACCGCTGTCAGCACGGTGATCGCAAGTTTGGGGGCGATTTTTTGCAAGTATTTCTCCTCAGTTTTTATTGGCCGGTCGATATTCTCTGTCGATATTCTATTGTGCAAAGAATTCCCCATGTTGATTCGTTATGCGACCGAACAGGTTCAGTCTAAATCTGCCTGTGCAGAAAACGATGTTCTGGCTATAATCCGCCTCCCCGTCCAAACCCGGCCGACAACTAGCCGCAGGTTTCGGGACCAACGTACCAGACAGCGCTAAACATGCCAGCTAAAGACTATTGTGCCATCGACTTTGGCACCTCCAATTCAGCCGTTGCGATCCCGCACAACGATGGCATGCGGCTCATCGAACTGGAGCCTGGTTTCCAGGGGATGCCTACTGCGGTCTTCTACAACGCCGAGGACGAGTCGCGTTGTTTCGGGCGCGAAGCTGTCAATGCCTACGTGGACGGATTCGATGGGCGGCTGATGCGCTCTATCAAGAGTATTCTGGGCTCGGATTTGATAGAGCAAAGCACTGAAATAGGTCACGGCATCAGCATCAAATATATCGATGTCGTTATCGGCTACTTGCGTCAATTGAAAAAGGTCGCCGAGGCACAACATGGCGACCGCCTGTCCCGCGTCGTCATCGGCCGACCGGTGCGCTTTGTCGACCACGACGAGACCCGTGACGCGAAAGCAATGAATTCCCTCGACAGCGCTGCGCGCGCTGCCGGATTCAAGGATGTCGCATTTCAGTTCGAGCCCATCGCGGCGGCGTTGGACTATGAATCGACCATCCAAGACGAGCAGATTGTGCTGGTGGCTGATATCGGCGGCGGCACCTCGGATTTCTCGCTCGTTCGCGTCGGCCCGACGCGGCACGGGCGCCTGACGCGGCAGGACGACATTTTGGCCAATCACGGCATACACGTCGCGGGAACTGATTTTGATCAATCGGTAAATCTGACCGCGATCATGCCGCAACTCGGCTTTGGCACACTGGGTCCCCAAGGCCGGCGCGTGCCAGGCAAAATCTATTTTGATCTCGCTACCTGGCACTTGATCAATACCGTCTACGCGCACAATCGGGTTATTGAATTGCGCGAGATGATCAACATGTACGCCGATTTGGACTCATATCACCGCTTGATGAAAGTTATCAGTAAGCGATTGGGGCACCATCTGGCTGCGAAAGCTGAGCAAACGAAGATCGAAATCGCGATGCATGGGCGTAGTCAAATCGATCTGCATCTGATTGAAGAAAATTTGCTTGCCACGTTTACGGTCGCCCGGCAGGCAGAAGCGCTCGATCACAAGATCACACGAATCGTCGAGACTGCCAGAGAAACACTGCAACGGTCCAATCTGAATGCCACAGATGTCAGTGCCGTCTATTTCACCGGCGGCTCGACCGGGCTGACTTTTCTTACTGATCGAATAGCAGAGCTGTTCCCGAATGCCAAGCCGGTGAGGGGCGATCGCTTTTCCAGTGTCGCCAATGGTCTGGGCATTTATGCCGTACGCAAATTCGGCCGCAACCGTTAACGCAGTATTTCTTCATTGCCGAAACTCCGCGATAATAACGGCATGAATTCCATCTCAAGAATGCGTAGGTTTGCTCTGATCATCTTCGCCACGCTCGCGGCTCTCTTGGCCGGGTGCGCGCCGATGCAAATACTCAATAGCTTCATCCCGGAACGTGGTCTTGAGATTAACCGCGATATTGCGTATGGCGGCCTTGCCCGCAACAAGCTCGATGTCTATCGTCCGAAGGGTGCGTCCAACCTGCAGGCGAATGCATTGAAGCCTGTGGTTGTGTTTTTTTATGGCGGCGCCTGGGATTCCGGCGAAAAGGCGGGTTACCTGTTCGCGGCCGAAGCTTTGACATCGCGTGGCTATGTTGTCGTTGTTCCGGATTACCGGCTTTATCCGGAGATCACTTTTCCGACGTATATGAGCGATGCGGCGCTCGCAGTGAAGTGGACTTTCGACAATATTGGAAAATATGGCGGCGACACCAACATCGTGTTTGTCATGGGGCATTCCGCAGGCGCGCAGCTCGCCGCACTGGTTGCTTATGACAAATCCTACCTTGATCGGGTCGGTGTTCAAAGCAAGCGAATTCGTGGCGTCGTCAGCCTGGCGGGACCAATGGATTTCCTGCCGCTGACGGAAGAAAAGCTGGAGTACGTCTTTCCGCTTCCGGTACGCGCTGCCTCACAGCCGATTAACTACATCACCGGCAAGGAGCCCCCAACGCTGCTGCTGCATGGATTGGCCGATACACGCGTCGGCATCCACAACAGCCGCAATCTCGCTGCGCGCATCGTTGAGCGTGGCGGCGTGGTGGAAACCACCTACTATCCAGAAATGACGCACGTCGGCATCGTATTGGCGATGGCTGCGCCGCTTCGCGATGGAAAGCCGGTGTTGGGTCGGGTGGCGAAATTTATTGATGAACAAGTGGCGAAGGCGTTACCTGCGCCCGAACAGAAAGCGAATTCGGTTTTAATCCAAAGCACGCCCTGAGCCATTCCACGCTTGCAACCAGACCGAATGTGATGAGCCAGCATCCTGCGACGGTACCGAAGCAAACCAGCAGCGGCTCAAGCACTCCGGCTGCCAGAACGGGTACGTTCGATCTTACCAAATAGGCCGCGCAGGCAAATGGACGATGCTTGCGATCCGCTTGCCAGTGGATTTGCGACACCGCGATTCAATCGTTCTGTTTGCCCAACTCATAGCGGTCGCGCCCACACTGTTTGGCGCGATAAAGCGCATCATCGGCGCGCTTGATCAGGCGGTCCAGATCATCTGCGGAACCGGTCACTTCGACCGCCCCCATACTGAATGTCAAGGACTGCGCCGGGGCCAGATTGGGTACCTCGATAAGCTGGACTGCCTCACGCAGACGTGCAAACACCAGCGGTACCTGATTGAGATCCGAACCGGGCATGATCAACAGAAACTCTTCACCACCATAGCGCCCGAGGCGATCATTGCTGCGCAATTGTTGCGCGCATACGCCGGCAAATGCCGATAACACCGCGTCACCTACGGCGTGCCCGCATTCATCGTTGATGACCTTGAAGTGGTCGATATCAATAAGCGCCAGACACATCCGCAAGTCGTCCGCGCGGCTCGCGCGTAGTTGAGAGCGCGCAAATTCCAGGATACTGCGTCGATTCGGTAGCCCGGTCAGATCATCTCGCAAGGCGAGATCGGCAAAGCGGCGGTTCTGGCGACTCTGGCGGAAAAGAAACAAACCCAACCCACCGATCAAGAACAGTAGCAACACGACTGCCAATAAGAGGGCTACGCGCCGCGCCTCTGAAGCACGCTCTTTGGCACGTAGAAGCTCGTTTTCAGCTTCCTTTTGCTTGACCTCAAACCGCGTTTGGGCCTCGGCGGCGTCTTTCTCGCGCGCCTCAGTGAACCTGGCTTGTTCAGCTTCGCGTAACTCAACCTGAAAGCGAAATGCCTTTTCGAATTCGCCGAGCAATGAATTTACTTCCGCTGCCGTCGCGAGATAGTTCACCTCCGTCAAAGTCGACTGAATGCGTTTGCGCAGAATCTCGGCCTCGCGCAGTGCCGCCAGGCTTTCGCGTCTGCGCTGAAGATGCGCGAGGTTAGTCGCGCGCGCACGTTGTACATTGAAAATCATGGACGTTTTTCCTGCACCAGTCAGTACCGGAAGGGCCTTGTCGGCAAATTCCAGCGCTTCCAGCCACTTTCCTGCACTGGCCGCAAACATGCCCAGCCGGTGGTTTCCAAACGCTTCGCCAATGGGGTCTTTCAACTCACGAGACAGTGCCATGCTTTTTTTCAGGTACTCCTTCGCATTCGGCCAATCCTTCAGACGCTGGTATACGGCGGCAATGTTGAAGTAGATTGTTGACAGATCATGCCTGCTGTCTCTTCTGGCACCGGGCGCGATGCCACGTTGATGAAAGGAAAGCGCCTTCAACAAATCTTCATTACTGGCGCGACTATGGGCATAGGTGCGGCCGATTTCTGAAAGCGTGGCGCGCGCGCTTTCCTCATCCCCAATTTCTTCATAGCGCTGGTGCGCTTTGAACAGCAGGTCAAGTGCGTCCGCGTTGCGGCCTAACTGGCTGTATATGTAGGCCTTCGAAACCAGCACGCCGATGGCCGTACGCACAAGCTTGGCGTTTTCAGCAATGGCCAAGGCTTGGTCGAATAGCGACAGGGAGTCCAAGTATTTACCTTCTTCGGCGACGGCCGTCGCTTTCGCGGTCAGAAACTCGCATTCGGCTTGCGAATCTCGTTGTTCCTGAGCAAGCGCCAAACCTTGAATCGCCAGCGCTGACAACTCACTCGTATCGTCAAGCTCCACGATTGACATTACCTTGAGACGCAAGGCCTTCAGTTGCAATGTCTTGTCACCTTCTTTCAATCCCCGCTGCCACCAACTCTCACTCTCTTCAATTGCAGCGCGCGGGTCGTCGGCAGCCTTGCGTTCAAGCGCCTGGGTATCCAGGTCTCGCGCGCTGAGCGCAGCATGCGCTGCCAGCGGTTGAAACGAAAAACCGGTGCAAACCGTCAATGCAACCAGCAAACGGCAGAGCGACAAGAATGTTGCGCGAACGCGCAGCACGCCAAGGTTGCAGTGTCCACCTGGTCCGATAAGCTTGCGCACGTTACATCCAGTCAAGGGCGGAAGACCCGCGCAACTTTACCGCAGCGGCGGGAAGTGGACGGGCGAAATAATAACCTTGTGCCTCCTGGCAACCGCACGACGCCAGAAAGTCGAGTTGCTCACGGGTTTCCACACCTTCTGCGATGACCCGTAATTGCAAACTCTGCGCCAGATTGACAATCGCGCGCACGATTGCGGCGTCCTCGGGATCAGTGCTGATATCACGCACAAAAGAATGATCGATTTTCAGATTGTCGACGTGAAACCTTTTCAGGTACGCCAGACTGGAAAAGCCGGTTCCGAAGTCGTCGATAGAAAGCTTGACGCCGATCTGCTTTAATTGCCCGAACAGTCCCATCGTCTCCTCGGTGTTGGCCATCAACGTACTCTCGGTAATTTCCAACTCAAGTTGTGCCGGATGCAGGCCGGATTCCTTGAGCGCACGGCGGACATGCTCGGGCAGATTGCTATCGAAGAACTGCCGCGGGGACAAATTAACCGCAATTGAGCACACTTCGAAGTTCGACTCATGCCAGCGTTTCATCTGCTGGCAGGCCTCGCCAATGACCCACTCACCGATTGGCATGATGAGCCCACAGTCCTCGGCAATCGGAATGAATGTGCCGGGTTCGATCATACCTTCCTGCGGATGATGCCAGCGCAACAGCGCTTCGTAACCATTTACTTTGCCCGAGCCCAAAACGATGCGCGGCTGGTAGTAAAGTTCGAGTTCTTTGCGGGCGATGGCGAAGTGAAGGTCATTCTCCAGTCTGAGTCGGGACTGCAGCACCGCACTCATCGTCGAAGTGTAAAACTGCACATTTCGCCGGCCGTTAACTTTAGCGTGATACATGGCCGCGTCCGCGAAACTGAGCAACTTTGCGGGATCATCCGTGTCGCTTGGGAAGACGCTGACGCCAATGGAGGGGGTGACACGAAGCGCGCGATCGCCTACGTTGCACGATTCACTCAATTCCTGCATCAATTTTGCGGCAATCGGGGCAATATCGATTTCTGAATGCGCATGCGAAACGACCACGACAAATTCGTCGCCGCCGACGCGTGATACGGTGTCGCTATCGCGCACCGCGTTACGGAGACGCCGGGCCATTTCACGCAAGACTTCGTCGCCCACGGCATGCCCGAGCGTGTCATTGATATTTTTGAACCGATCAAGGTCGATAAACATGACGGCGACCTGCCAGCTTTCGCGGCGTGCCTGTGCCAGCGCCTGCACCAGTCGGTCCTGCAACAAACGGCGGTTCGGCAGTCCGGTCAATGCATCGTGCAGCGACAGGTGCCGCGCTCGCTCTTCGGCGTGCAGCCGCTCACTGATTTCTTCGGTGAGTTTTTCATTCGCACGCGCCAGCTCTTCGGTGCGCTCGTGTACGCGCCGTTCGAGTTCTTCGTTCAATTGTCGCAATCGCTCAACAGCGTTGCGTCGCTCCGTAATGTCTTCGATGATCCAGATGGTGCCACCGGACGCCGGATTCGCCGGATCCACCGGCCGGGCCTGCAGGCGGCACCAGAAACGCGACCCGTCGCGACGTTTCATGGGTCGTTCAAGTTCTACCGATTTTCCTTGCGAAAGCAGTGGGCCGACAACGCCTCCGACCTCTGCGTACTCTTCGGGCGTGCCCCAGACCGCCATCCCCGACTGCCCTTCCAGCCCGCCGGTCGGCCACGCGAACAACTCCTCGAACGCCCTATTGGCGTGCTGGAATGTGCGATCCTTCGTGAAGGCAATGCCGACGGAGGCGTTGTTGAGTATGGCTTCGTACTTGAGCAGCGCCATATGTTCCGAGATCAGACCAGCACTCACCGTAGAGGATGGCGGCGGGATCGATTCACCAACATGTCGGGACGCGTGACTCATGTGGTACGAATTGTACGTTGACGATGCATGCAGGAACGCGGCGGAAAATCAAAGATACACCGCAATTTCCATTCTGGCACGGTTGTCAATAGTTAATTACTGTAACTTGGTATCGGTGCCAATTGGAGGGACTATGGCGTTAACCAGAAAGTGACGCCGCCACGACAGGGAATGGTCGGCTTTTCTCAACGCGGGAGCCTGCGAAAGCCATCGCGACCGCTCCACTTGACTCGCTATACGCGCGGTTTACATCTGCTTGAACAGAGATGTGAAATTGCGGCTGACTGTGAGCGTCTCGGGACGACCTTTCAGCTTGAGATCAGCCTGATCACGGGGTCCGCGAACAACGCCGGCAATGGCTCGCGTATTGACGATAGTTGCGCGGTGAATTTGCCAAAACTGCCTGGGATCAAGTTCCTCAAGCAACTCCTTGATCGGCTTTCGAATCAACACCTCGGAATCTTCCAACGCGACCCGGGTATATTTTTCATCGGACTGGAAATAAACGACTTCTTCTATCGGGATTAGTCGGACTGTCTGGCCAACGCTGGCTTTTATCCAGCGCAGATGTTGATCGACAGGCAGTTCCAAGCGATTGCTGAGCTGTCGCAGCACAATTTCGAGGGTCGCCTCTGCGTCATCCGCCCGCTCCGGGTCACGACGGCTATCAAGGCGCTCCTTAACGCGCGTGATTGTTTCCATCAACCGCGCCTCGTTGAACGGCTTCAACACGTAGTCGATTGCGCCACGTTCAAACGCTTCCACCGCGTACTCGTCGTAGGCCGTGACAAAGACGATGTGCGTGCGTTTGCTTCGTCCGCGGCCAATGAGTCGCGCTGTTTCAAGGCCGGTCATGACGGGCATATGGATATCGAGAAAAACAATATCCGGTTCCAGCTCTTCAAAAAGCGACAGTGCCTCAGCACCGTTAACCGCCAATCCCGTAAGTGACAGTTCCGGCCACAACTTGTTCAAGCGCGCCTTCAGTTGGTCGCGCAATAAGGGTTCATCGTCGGCAATCAGAGCGGTGTGCATGTCATCGTTCATTTATGTCATGGCTGATTCTAATTCGCGCAACCATTCCACGGGGCGTGTTTTCTTCCAGAATAAGTTTGGCGGTTTTCCCAAATAAAGCCTGCAGACGCTCACGAATATTCTGCAAGCCGATGCCCACGCCTGCCGTTGGCGAAAGCCCCTGTCCGCTATCGGCAACGCTGACATCGAGCATCCCGTCGTTGACAACGGCGCGCACTTGAATTTCTCCACCCTGCTGCATCGGATCAATTCCATGCTTAATCGCATTTTCCACAAGCGTCAATAGCATCATCGGCGGAAATGTCGCAGTGCGTAATTGCAATGGTACGTCAATCAGGAAATGGAGGCGGTCACCCATTCTTGTCTGCTGAATTTCAAGGTACGCATTAGCCATGTCTACTTCGCGCCCGAGTTTGGTACGGCCTTCGCGCATTTCGGGTAATGCGGCACGCAGGTACGTAATCAGGCTTTCAAGCGTCTTGGCTGCCAACGGCGGATTGGCCTCAACCAGGTGCTGCACGTTGGCCAGAGTGTTGAATAGAAAATGTGGCTCAATTTGCGCTTGCATGAGCTTAAGCCGTGCTTCGAGCACCTGCTTTTCCAGCTCGTGCCGCTCCGCATCTGCCTTTGAAGCGTCGGCAGCGGCACGTGCCGCCTGTTCGCGATAAACCAAAACGGTCGCCGCGATGACACCTAAAGACACGCCGACAGCGATGAAGATCACCATACCCCAGAAAATCGCCTCGTTGGTCACCATCTGGTTCAGCGAGCGCCCGATCGCAAGCCCGGAAATGACGGTTCCCAGCATCGCGCCGGATACGAGTGCAACAAATTGGATTTGCAACAAGGTAAATCGCTTCGCGGATGCTTGGGCGTGTACCACGTTGCCAACAATGAATGCGCTCAACATCACCGCGCCTACGATGAATAGCCGCCCCCAGAGATACGAAAAGGATACGTCGTGCATGAAGTACGGCTTGACAATGGCCGTAGCGACGGTCGTCAGCACCATGACCAGCAAGATGCGTAACCATGTAACGTTCCCGAGAAATTGTAGAAATCTATTCATGCGCGCAGCATATCTCCTCAACAACATGTGCGTGAGTTTGCTGCGATGGAGCGCGGAAATTCGGGGCTGGGAGGCACGAGAATCGGGAACTCGCGGCGTTGGTTTGAGGCTGAATCCGATTTCCGGGCTATTGATCTACCGATAGGCTCCAAGCACCATGTTGACCGCAAAACTCAAGGTCTGGCGCGGCTTCTGGCGTGAAAAATGCTCAGAAGCCAATGCCAATGTGGAGTCTGGATCTAAGCAACTGCCATCGTCGGCGCCGGCTCTTTCTGAAGAAGAGTGACCAAGTGGGCAATTTTTGTCCGCATCTGCCGGCGATCAACGATCATGTCGATCGCCCCCTTCTCAAGCAGGAATTCGGCACGCTGGAATCCATCGGGCAACGTTTCGCGGACGGTTTGTTCGATCACACGAGGCCCCGCAAATCCAATGAGCGCGCCCGGTTCACCAATGACGACGTCTCCCAGCATGGCAAAGCTTGCCGAGACACCGCCCATCGTAGGGTCGGTCAATACCGATATGAATGGCAAGCGGGATTTTGAAAGCTGGTGCAGGCAGGAGGTGGTTTTGGCCATTTGCATCAGGGACAGCAGGCCCTCCTGCATTCGCGCTCCACCGGAGGCCGTAAAACATACAAATGGCAATTTTTCGTCTGCGCAAGCTTCAACCGCACGGGCGAATCGCTCACCGACCACCGAGCCCATCGAACCACCCAGGAAATTGAATTCAAACGCAGCCCCGATCAGTGGCACGCTGAGTACATTGCCCTGTATTACCACCAGGGCGTCGGTCTCTCCGGTCGCTTTTTCGGCATCCTCCAGCCGGTCCACGTATTTTTTGCTGTCCCTGAATTTTAGGCTGTCAATCGGCACCACTTCACTGCCTATTTCCGCGCGGCCCTCGGGGTCGAAGAACATATCCAGACGGGTCCTGGCTGAAATACGATTGTGGTAATTGCACTTAGGACATACGTGTTGGTTATTTTCCAGATCGGTGAAATACAACGTCGCCTGACAAGATGGGCATTTACTCCACAATCCCTCTGGCACCGCTTTCTTGGGTGCAGTGTTATTGGACTTGATCTTGGGTGGCAGTAGTTTTCGGAACCAGCTCATGAGTCCATCGTCCTGCGAATATCTGCGAGTAGTGCTTGGACGCGTTCAATGCCGATCTGGGGGGTTACTCCTTCCATTTCCTGAATCAGCCGCGACCCAATGACCACCGCATCTGCAAATTGGGAAATGCGCCGGGCGGTTTCTCCGTCGCGAATACCAAATCCGACGCCGACTGGCAGTTTCGTCTGTGTTTTTATCCTGGCGATCATCATCGCTACTTCACTGGTGTCGATGCTGGCAGCGCCGGTGACACCTTTTAGCGAAACATAGTAAATGTAGCCCCGGGCCGCATCTGACACCAGCTTGATACGTTCCGTCGACGAAGTCGGCGACAGAAGGTAGATGATGTCGATGCCGACCGCATCCATGGTTTCAGCAAGCACCTGGCTCTCTTCAGGTGGATAGTCGACGACCAGCACACCATCCACGCCCGCTGCAGATGCTTGTACGGCGAACGTCTTCAACCCCATCCGTTCGACGGGATTTGCATAGCCCATCAACACGACGGGCGTCAGCTGATTCTTCGTGCGGAATTCACTCACGTATCTCAGCACGTCGTTTAGACCAACACCAAATTTGAGCGCCCGCTCTGAGGATCGCTGGATGACCGGCCCATCAGCCATCGGATCCGAGAAGGGGACGCCTAACTCGATAATATCGACCCCCGCATCCACCATCGCGTGCATCAGCGGCACCGTAATTGACGGGGATGGATCTCCGGCTGTGACGAACGGAATGAGGGCTTTACGGTGTTCGACCGCCAGACGCGCGAATGTATCGGCAATTCTGGAGGTTTGGGGCGACATTATTGCGTCGACCCGGCGACGGTTTGCGAGCGTTCGGCTACGGTCGCCATGTCCTTGTCACCTCTGCCCGATAGATTGACCAGCAAAACCTGGTCCTCTGCCATGGTGGGCGCCATCTTCATCGCCTGCGCCACTGCATGACTCGATTCCAACGCGGGAATGATTCCCTCGGTACGACAGAGGCGATGAAAAGCGGCGAGGGCCTCGTCATCGTTGATCGCAACATATTCCGCACGCTTGCTGTCCTTCAACCACGCATGCTCAGGACCTACGCCGGGGTAATCCAGGCCAGCTGATACCGAATGTGTCTCGGCAATCTGGCCGTTGGCATCCTGTATCAGATAGGTGCGATTGCCGTGCAGAATGCCCGGAGACCCAGCGGACAATGAGGCAGCGTGCCGCCCGGTAGCGATGCCGTCTCCGCCAGCCTCCACGCCGATCAGTCGCACGTTCTTGTGCGGGATGTAATCGTAAAATATTCCCATCGCATTGGACCCGCCACCAACACAGGCCAGCACCACGTCGGGTTGGCGCCCGATCATATCGGGCATTTGTGTCAGGCACTCTTTGCCAACAACCGAGTTGAAGTCACGAACCATCATGGGATACGGATGCGGACCCGCCACAGTCCCGATGATATAGAACGTGCTTTCAACATTGCTCACCCAATCTCGCATCGCTTCGTTCAACGCATCCTTTAGTGTTCGGGAGCCGCTTTCGACGGGCACCACCGTCGCGCCCAGCAATTTCATGCGATACACGTTTTGTGCCTGCCGCCGGATATCTTCACTTCCCATGTAAACGACGCATTCCATGCCGTAGCGGGCTGCAACGGTCGCCGTCGCAACCCCGTGCTGGCCAGCGCCGGTTTCCGCAATAACCCGGCGCTTACCCATGCGGCGCGCCAGCATCGCCTGCCCGACCGTGTTGTTCACTTTATGTGCGCCGGTATGATTGAGATCTTCGCGCTTGAGATAAATGTGCGCGCCGCCCAGCTCATCAGAAAGTCGCCTGGCGTGATAGATGGGGCTAGGTCGTCCGACGTAATGCTTTAGCTCGTATTGAATTTCGGCCAGGAACTTCGGGTCGGCGGTGGCCTTTTCGTATTCGACATTGAGTTCGTGAAGGGCCGCCTGCAGCGTCTCTGCAACGAATACCCCACCATAAGGACCGAAATGCCCGGTGGCATCGGGCAAATTGTAAAATTCAGGCTGCATCTGCATTACGTACTTCCTCAATAAAGTGCCTTATTCTGGCGTGATCTTTGCTGCCTTTGGCGCCATGCTGCATTTCAACACCGCTCGATACGTCAACAGCGTACGGTCTGATCATTCGAATCGCCTCTGCGACGTTGGCGGGCTGAAGGCCGCCGGACAGCACGATTTGCCGCCGCAATTGCTCCGGTATAACCCGCCAATCGAAGCACTCGCCACTACCGCCATACAGCCCACGAGAGAATGCATCAAGCAACAACGCTTTTGCGCCTATATATCGTTCTGCATATTCTAACAAATCGTCAGCGCCGATCCCGTCGCCAATGCGGACAGCTTTCAAGTACGGCAACCCGAATTGACCGCAATAAATGGGGTCTTCATCACCGTGAAACTGCAGAATCGCTGGCCGCAACCTTACAATAACTTCATTGACAGCAGTCGCAGCGGCATTTACAAACAGAGCCACTGTCGAGACGAATGGTGGCAACGCTGATGCGATCGCTACCGCTTGATCGATATTGACCGACCTCGGACTGGGCGCATAGAAAATCAGCCCTATGGCGTCGGCGCCGGCTGACGCCGCTGCCAAGGCATCAGCCACGCAACCAATGCCGCAAATCTTGATTCGTGTACGGGCCATCGCAGCCTCAAATTTCGAAAGGGTGGCGTATGCGCACGGGCGGCAGATCGAATTCCACGGGGTATTCGACTCCACTTAAATAGAGACCGTCTGGCGCGAACGTTGGTGCGGCGCGGGAGCGATTACGCGCCGCAAGAACTTGCCGGAAATCCGCCAGACTTCTGCGGCCTGCGCCTACGTAGACCAGCTCACCGACGATATTGCGTACCATGTGATGCAGAAACGCATTGGCACGGAATGCAAGTACCATCAGCCCTTTCGTCTCGTTGGCACGGACACCGGCTGCGACAGACCCAACGCTTGCATTGAGCATCAGTCTTACCGGGGACTTTGCCTGACACTCCGCCGAACGAAACGAAGAAAAATCATGCTCGCCAACAAGCAGGCCAGCAGCTTCGCGCATTTTGTCGACGTCGAGCGCGCCATGAAACCACCCTACAAGACCGTTGAAGGTTGCACTCTCCACCGCATCGTTCAACAGAAGGTATCGGTAAGTGCGCGCGCTGGCTGAGAAGCGCGCATGAAAACTGGCTGCCACAGGTTTGGCCCAGACTACGCGAATATCACCCGGGAGATAAGTGTTGGTGCCGCGCACCCACGAAATATCGTCCCGTTCGACGTCACTGTCCAGATGCACGACTTGCGCCATCGCATGCACACCGGCGTCGGTGCGACCGGCGCAGGTTGTCGAGACCTTTTTGCCGAGAAATGTCCCAAGCGCGCGCTCAATATGATCTTGTACCGCACAGCCGGTCGTCTGTGTCTGCCAGCCGCAATACGGGGTACCGCGATATTCAAGCCCGAGCGCAATACGCATCCAACACCGCTAAAACAAAGGGCGCGTCACCGCGCCCTAAACCCAAAAACATCGAAAATTTCAAAGACCTGCTAGGAGCTTTTTGGCCTCAGATTGTTGAGCCGCAGTTCCTTCGCGAACGACTTCGTTCAGGATTTCTTTGGCGCCGTCGCTATCACCAATTTCTACGTAGGCTTTGGCTAATTCCAGTTTGGTCGCCGCCGCACCGCTGTCTGTTCCGCCTGCGTCAGCGGGACTATCGAGATCGAGACTCAGATCGCCAAAGGATGACGACTTTGCCGGGCCGCTCATCGTCCTGGGTTGCGGCTCTTGCGTCACCGCCGCCATTTTGACGGTTTCGGAATGGGAAGGCTCATCAAGCGACAACGCCGAAAGATCGAAGTCAAACGAAGATACTTCCGCTGCGGGCGCTGCAATCTGGGACGCAACCGGTGGCGCCTGGTGCACCGGCGTATCCAGCGCCAGATCAAAGTCCAGCCCCGAACCAGCGTCGGGCTTCAGGCCGATATCCGCATGTGAAGCGGGCCCGGACGACGTGCCCAGATCCAGGTCAAAGTCGGAACCGCCGAAGGCCGCAGGCTGATCACTGTTTGGTGCAGAAATGTCTATCGCAGAAGAAGTCGGCGCAACAGAATCCGAGAAACCAAGATCAAAATCCAGGTCCGGCGGCGTTGCGGATTCAGCGCTGCCTGCAGCGGTTGCGGCCATCGCCGCACCACCTGCAACAAAGGCACCTGTCGTCGCGTATCCAACTCCACTGCCGCTATAGAGCGGGTTTTGAGGATCAATCGCAGCGCCCATCGCCGCCGCCTTGGCCCAATGTGGACTACCCTCACCAACGCTATCTTTGAACTCGCGCGCCACAGTTTCAAACGCCTGCGCGCTCTTCCGATTGTGATAAATCTCGAGCAGCTTCAGCGTAATTTCGTGGCGACTCTTGTCGCGGCCGAGTGCCTCTTTGAGAATTTCCTCAGCCTGGGCATCGCGGCCGTAGGCGATGTAAACATCAGCTTCCGCAAGCGGATCGACTTCATCCGTGTCGATGCTGCCTGGGCCAGTCTTGTCGAAATCGGTCAGGAAAGAACTATTGCCGGTATCGACCAAGCCGCCACCCTTATTACCTGTCACGGTATTAGGCTTCAAATCACTTGGCATGATCGACGAGGACTTGCTCATGCTGGTATTGCTGGACGGGCCCTTTTTCTTGCGGCGGAAAGCGAAGAGTAACAAACCTCCAATACCCACCAACGCCGCAGTGCCGACCCCGATGTATACGCCGTATTCATCAAGGAAATCTGGTGGCGGAGGCGGTGGGGGCGCAGCTTTTTTCGGTGCAACAGGTTTTGCGTCTACCGGCTTCACGTCGGCAGGTTTAGCGACTGCGACGGCATCCGGTTTGACGGCGGGAGGCGTAACCTCGCCTGGCTTGGTGTCCGCCTTGGGCGGTGCTTTCGCCAGATCTGGGACGACTGCGACCGGAGGCGTCACTTGCGCCACCTTGGTATCGACGACGGGTGCAGGAACTGGCACGGCAGGTGTTGGCGGTGGCGCTTTCGCCTCAACCTTCAACGGCGCCTTTTCCTCAGGCTTGGCAGCGACTTTAGTGTCAACCGGCGCAGGCGCAGCCAGCCCTTTTACCTCGGCCAGCTTGCGCATGGTCGCGATCTGCTTTTCCAGATCGGACACTCGGGAATTTGCTTCCTTGAGCGCATTCTCCCGTGCTATTTTTTCTTCCTTAAGTGCATTGATCTGATCTTGCGCGGCACCAGAGGCACCGGCGCTACCCACCTTACCGGGCGCACCATCGGTCTTGGCGATCTTGAGTTGATCCTTGGGCACCGCAGCTGGTGCCGGAACGTCCGGCTTGGCAACCGTTATTTTGCCGACAGCCGCATTCGTCGCAGCTTTTGGCTGGGAACTCGTTACCGAGCCGGCAACTTGTTCGCGATAGGCATTCCAGTTGGCAACCTGAACCTTGATCTCGCTGCGCGCTTCATTCTCAGTGACGTTCGCTACATCGCTAGCCGACGGCACCCGCAAAATTTGCCCGGTACGCAGGCGATTCATATTGCTGTCGATGAATGCTGTCTTGTTTTCGCGGTACAGCGCAACCAGCATCTGCTCGAGCGAAACCGTGTCGGACTTCATCTCCTTGGCAATTTTACTAAGCGTGTCGCCACGCTTTACAGGACCGTATGTGTCTCCCGCAGTTTCGGCTTTGGCCGACGGCGAGCCAGTGATTGGCGCGGGTAAAGTAGCTGGCACTGATGTGGTCGGCTTGACGACCACCGTTGCGGCAACGGGTGCGACGATGCGCGCTTCGTTGAAACCCGGCGGGTCAAGCAAGATTGGATACTCTCGCAATAAGCGACCAGCCGGCCAGTTCATCTCTACAAGCACATCCAGAAATGGCTCATTGATCGGGGCGCTGCTCAAAATTTTGAGTATCGGCGTGCCATTAGCACGTCGTTCAGTGGCAAAGCGTAACTGGCGCAGTAGTGGCGTGTATTCAATGCGCGCCTCACCGTAGGACTCGGGGCTGGCTACGCGTGCCGTGATCGCCTCAAATTCACCGGGCTGCAGCGAAACAAGTTCGATTTCTGCCGACAGTGGCTGACCCAATGCGGAGCTGACCGAGAGTTTACCCAAGCCTGCCGCGTTAACAGTCAACGCGGAAAAAGCCAGTAGTGCTCCCCCCAGTGCCACGACTAATTTTGTTTTCGGTGGACGGTTCATGCGTAAACCCCAACCCTTCGATTTTTCGAGGACAAATTAAAATAACATCAACGAGTTATTGTTGCAACTTTATTCGCTTTCTAGCATTAGAAGCGAAACCGGACGATTTTTCAACCAGTGATTCGGTTTTCTCGTGGCAATACACCCAAGAAACCACTAATAAACTGATAAATAAGCTATTTCTCGAGGATTATGCGCAACATGCGCCGAAGCGGCTCGGCAGCACCCCATAGTAATTGGTCGCCTACCGTAAATGCGGACAGGTATTCGGGTCCCATCGCCAACTTGCGCAACCGTCCGACCGGTATGTGCATTTTCCCAGTTACCGCCGCAGGTGTGAGTTCACGCATGGTAATTTCCCTTTCATTGGGAATCACCCGTGCCCAAGGGTTGTCATTGGCAATGATCTGCTCGATTTCCGTGAGTGAAACGTCACGTTTGAGCTTGATGGTCAGCGCCTGGCTATGACAACGCATAGCGCCGACGCGAACACACAGACTGTCAATCGGAATCGCCGCATTTCCATTGCCCGAGTTGACCGCAGAGCCACGACCGAGAATCTTGTTGGTTTCGGCCATCCCCTTCCATTCCTCCAGCGACATTCCAGGATTGCCCATCGTCGCCATATCCTTGTCGATCCACGGAATAAGATTGCCTGCCAGCGGGACGCCAAAATACTGCGTCTCTTCAGCTGATAGCGCATGTTGTGCTCTCAAGATCTTGCGATCGATCTCCAGGATCGCCGAGTGCGTATCAGCGAGCAGCGCTTTGACCTCGGCATTCAGCGTACCAAACTGGGTAAGGAGTTCGCGCATATGCGTAGCGCCGCCACCCGAGGCAGCCTGATATGTCATGCAGGTCATCCATTCAATCAGATCCGCTTTGAACAGCCCGGCCAGCCCCATCAGCATGCAGCTTACGGTGCAATTACCGCCGATATAGTCTTTGATGCCACTTGAAAGCGCCGCCTTGATCACCGGCATATTGACCGGGTCCAGAATGATGACTGCGTCATCTTTCATCCGGAGAGTCTTTGCCGCATCGATCCAGAAGCCGCTCCAGCCAGCCGCTCGCAACTGGGGATAAATCTCTGTCGTATAGTCGCCGCCCTGACAGGTAATCACCACATCCATTTGTTTCAAGTGCGAAACATCTTTGGCGTCGAGCAGTGCGGCGCCATTGGCTTCGGCAGGTGCTTTGCCCCCAACATTGGAAGTCGTGAAGAACGCCGGTTCCACCAGCGCGAAGTCACCTTCTTCGCGCATCCGCTCCATTAGCACGGAGCCAACCATTCCGCGCCAGCCAACCAATCCAACTCTCAACAGTGCCATGATTACCCTCTACAGCCTTTCAAAATCCGACCATCAAAAACAAAACTCTAGCACTGGTGCGGTCCTCAAACCAAAAAGGTCTGGAAATCCGCTCAGATACTGAATCTACAAATTCGCAACCACCGCCGCGCCCATTTCACTCGTGCCACAGATCTTGTCGCCCGGTCCGGCGATATCGCCGGTTCTCAATCCCGACGCCAGCGCCTTGCGTACCGCGCCTTCAACGCGCAATGCCGCATCCGCAAGACCAAACGTGTAGCGCAACATCATCGCCAATGAAAGTATCTGCGCCAACGGATTCGCAGCACCTTTTCCCGCAATATCCGGCGCCGATCCGTGAATCGGTTCGTAGAGCCCTTTTGCATTTGCATCAAGCGACGCCGAGGGCAGCATGCCGATTGAACCTGTCAACATCGACGCTTCGTCAGACAGAATGTCGCCAAACATATTGCCTGCCACCATCACGTCAAACTGCTTTGGATTTCTCACCAGTTGCATCGCCGCGTTATCCACCAGCATGTGGGTGAGTTCCACATCAGGATATTCAGGCGCGATTTCGATGGCGATATCCCGCCACAACTGCATCGCTTCCAACACATTCATCTTGTCGATCGAACATAGCCGCTTGCTGCGTTGGCGTGCGGTACGAAAACCTACGTGCAGAATGCGCCGAATTTGCGCTTCGGTGTAGTGCATGGTGTTAATACCGACGCGACTGCCCTTCTCCCCGGTAATGCTGCGCGGCTCACCGAAGTAAATATCACCCGTCAACTCGCGAATGATCATCAGGTCAAGACCGGCCACAATTTCCGGCTTCAGCGATGAGGCGTTGGCTAGCTCGGGAAATACTGTCGCCGGGCGCAGATTCGCAAAGAAGTCGCATTCTTTACGCAACCCGAGGATCGCTTTCTCCGGCCGATGTTCGCGCGGCAACGTATCGTACTTCGGCCCGCCCACAGACCCAAACAGCACGGCGTCGGCCGCTTTGGCCAGTTGCAACGTGGCGGCGGGCAAGGGATGTCCGTGCGCATCGTATGCGGCACCGCCGATTAGTGCTGATTCCGTTTCAATTTTCAAACCATCGCTACGAAGTACGTCGATTACTTTGAGCGCCTCGGCCATGATTTCGGGGCCGATGCCATCACCGGCCATGATTGCAATTTTCATACTTTTTGGGTCGTCAGCTAAACAGCCACGGCTCACGTATGGCGCGTGCGGCCTCGTAGGCTTTGATTTTGTCGTTGAACCGCAAGGTGCGGCCGATTTCGTCCCAGCCATTGAGTAGCGACTGTTTCCTCGTGTCTTCGACTTCGAAGTTATAGGTATCTGCACCCGGCACTTGAACAACTTGTTTTTCGAGGTCAACGCGCAGTTGCAGGCCGGGTGTTGCCCCGACGATATTGAACAAGTGATCGACTTCCAGTTCACTAAGCACGATAGGCAACAAGCCGTTCTTGTAGCAATTATTGAAAAAAATATCCGCGTACGACGGCGCGATGATGGCGCGAAAACCAAATTGCTGCAGCGCCCAAGGCGCGTGTTCTCGCGAAGATCCGCAACCGAAGTTCTTGCGTGTCAACAGCACGGAAGCACCCAGATAGCGCGATTGATTGAGGACAAAATTTGGATTGAGTGGACGCCTGCTGTTGTCCATTCCCGGCTCGCCCAAATCCATATAGCGCCATTCGTCGAACGCGTTGGCACCGAACCCGCTACGCTTGATCGACTTCAGGAACTGTTTAGGGATAATCGCATCGGTATCGACGTTGGCGCGGTCAAGCGGCGCAACTAGCCCACTGTGTTGGCGAAATGGTTCCACTTGCTTTGCCTAGCTCTTCGCCTTGTCGGCAGCTTTTTCGATCACTTCCCCGCCCTTCTTGATATCTTTGCCAACGCCTTCGATAGTATTGCAGCCAGCGAGCAACGCGGACATCACGATCAATACAAACAGTGTTTTCATTTCCAGCTCCTTTATAAAACTTGCCGAACATCGGCAAAGCGCCCTGCGATCGCTGCGGCGGCAGCCATTTCGGGACTGACCAGATGGGTACGACCGCCGGCGCCCTGGCGCCCCTCAAAATTGCGGTTTGACGTCGACGCGCAGCGTTCGCCAGGCGACAGTCGATCCTCGTTCATGCCGAGGCACATGGAACAGCCCGGCTCACGCCATTCGAATCCGGCTGCCAGAAAAATCTTGTCCAATCCTTCGGCTTCCGCTTGTCGTTTCACCAGACCGGAACCGGCAACCACCATGGCAAGCTTTACATTTTCCGCAATGTGCCTTCCTCGAACGACCCCGGCTGCAGCACGCAAATCCTCAATGCGTGAATTAGTACAACTACCGATAAACACCTTGTCAATGCGGACCTCGGCGATCGGCGTTCCCGGGTTTAGCCCCATGTATTGCAGGGCTCGCTCGAGCGCTTCGCGTTTTACCGGGTCGCTCTCGTTCGCCGGCTCAGGGATCTTGCCGTCGATGCCGATCACCATCTCAGGAGAGGTGCCCCATGTGACTTGCGGTGTGATGGTGGCGGCATCGAGTTCGACAACGCGATCAAAGTTGGCATTAGCATCCGAATGTAACGTCGACCAATAGCGGGCTGCTTGTTCGAACGCATCACCTTTGGGTGCGAACGGGCGGCCCTTAAGATAGTCGATGGTTTTCTGGTCTGCAGCCACCATGCCGGCACGCGCGCCAGCTTCAATGGCCATGTTGCAAACCGTCATGCGACCTTCCATCGACAACGCACGAATCGCTGAGCCCGAAAACTCGATGGCATAGCCTGTGCCTCCAGCCGTGCCAATCTTGCCAATGACAGCAAGCACGATGTCCTTCGCCGTCACGCCGAGTCCGACTTTGCCCTCAATGCGAATCAACAGCGATTTTGATTTCCTTGTCACCAGGCACTGGGTCGCCATCACATGTTCGACTTCCGATGTACCTATGCCAAATGCAAGCGCCGCAAACGCGCCGTGCGTCGATGTATGCGAATCGCCGCAGACGACGGTCATTCCTGGCAGCGTTGCACCTTGCTCCGGCCCGATGACATGGACTATTCCCTGGCGGGCATCGTGCATGCCGAAATAGTCCTGCACACCAAACTTGGCGATGTTGTTGTCCAGCGTCTCGACTTGCAAGCGGGATATCGGGTCGGCAATGCCTTCTTTGCGTGCAGTCGTAGGGACATTGTGATCCGCGGTCGCCAGAATCGACTTAATCCGCCACGGCTTGCGACCAGCCAGTTCTAGTCCTTCGAACGCCTGCGGGCTGGTCACTTCGTGCACCAAATGGCGGTCGATGTAAATCAGCGCGCTGCCATCGGCTTCTTCATGAACCAGATGGGCATTCCAGAGTTTGTCGTAAAGGGTATGGGGCATGTGGGCCATCAATGGCATCGGCTAATGAATAATTATACAAGTGGCACTAGAATTGTGCGCCGCAGCATCGGATTGCGGGGTCACAGCCACGCCCTTATTAGTCTATGGGCTGACCTGTAGCGAGAGGTAGAGGCCATCTTGATTTCTCTTGTCGGCAATCTGACCCAGGCGCGCATATGCCAGTGTTATCGACGCATGTTTACTGAAAAACCAGGCAGCAAAAAAATCTGAATAGTTATCTTCAGGAAACACGGAAAGATTATCCGGTTTGAATCTATACTCGGCACCAACCGCAAACGAGTCGGTCAGGAACACAGCGGCCGACGTTTCAAATTGAGCTTGGTAGCGATTGCGCTTGTCACCGCCAAAACCCAGCAAGCCCAGCTGGTTGGCTTTGGTTGCGCGCAGCGTGGCGTTGAGCAACAAGTTCCGGCCAGCGAATCCGGCTAGGTAAAGCTTGGTCGCTGACACATAAAAATCGGTGCCATTCGCTTTGCTCGCGCCTAACGCAAAGGGAATCGCCATATCGCGATTGCGCTTATGTTGTATGCCAAGTGCAATCTGCGGCATCCAGCTGTCCTGATCAATAACCGCGTCGCCCGCCAGTTTGACCTTCGCGCCCACGATGTCCTGCTGAATCGATTGGCCGGGAGCCGTCGTGCCAAGACTGAACAGTTGACGCGTCAGCGATAGTTCAACGCGGTCGTGCAGGCCAACTGCAATCCCGCTGCTCTTCAAGCGAAAATCATCAATCTCGATGTTGGTGTGAAAGGCGGTTACCCCAATTTGATCGCGCGTCCCATCGCCCGCAATCACGGCCCAAGGTACCAAGCCACCACCAGCTGCACCTTCGATCTGCGTGACACCGCCAGTAGCCAATAGCCGTTCGCCTGCAATGGCGGCCCGAGCCGCCGCAAACCAAAAAATGCAAATCAATACGGTCGTTACGGCAGAGTGCAAGATTTTTTGTGAAGGTCTCAGCATGTGTAACTATAAATGGGCAAAGCGCCGTGGTCAGGAAAGACTGCGCGATGAAATACCGCGACGCGAAAAGAATAGCAGGCAATTCCGCGTGAGAAAAATGAATATCATGTCACCGTGCTAACCTTCTTCAAAGTGCAAGTTTGCGCAGCACATTTGTTGCACAGCATGTCTTTTAACGTAAACATGAGATTTTCCTCCATGACTTCAATCAACACACGAATCGCTATTTTCGCCTTGTGTGCAAGCGCAAATTGCACACCCGCCCTTGCAGACACTTTATATGATCGCTTGGGTGGTGAGAAAGGCGTCTCGGACTTCGTTGGCAAGACCATCGACCTCAGCGCCACTGACCCGTTAACAAAACGCAGCTTCGACAAAATTGACCTGAAGAAGCTCAAATTGAAAATTGCAGAGCACATATGCGCGCTCACCGACGGCCCCTGCAAATACACCGGAGACCCCATGAAAATGGTCCACCAGGGTCTGGAAATCAATGAGTCCGAGTTTTTTGCGATGGTGGAAATTCTGAGAGGCACCCTTAATCGAGCTGACGTTCCAGAAAGCGCAAAGAATGAACTGCTGCGCATTCTTGCCCCCATGAAGCGCGACATCGTATCAAAGTAATCCAGAACCGGTTTTCCATCGTATCTGTTCCCATGAATATCAAACACAATTTCACAAGAAAATGCCTGGCGTCGGCATTACGTAGCTTACGCATTGGTTTTGCCGCGTTGATCGTCGTGACACCTTCATTCGCAGCACAAATTTCAATACGAGTGAATGAGCCCGGCGGAGTCGCTTTCGCAGACGCCGTCATCTACGCGAACATGATTTCCGGCACTCCACACCCAAAGCCAAAACGCGAGATTGCCGTCGAACAGGTCAACAAAGAGTTTGTCCCGCTGATCAGCGTCATTCAGACGGGCACCATGGTCAATTTCCCCAACCGTGACAAAGTTCGCCATCACGTCTACTCGTTCTCGCCTGCCAAGACGTTTGAGATCAAGCTCTACTCAGGAATACCGGGTAAGCCAATCATGTTCGACAAACCTGGCGAGGTCGTACTCGGTTGTAATATTCACGACACCATGATCGCGTACGTACTTGTCGTGGATACGCCCATCTTCGCGAAGACGGACAAACGTGGGTCTGCCGTCCTGGAAGGGCTCGCGGCGGGCGAGTATGAAATATACGTCTGGTACCCAGGAACCCTGGCGTCAGCAATGCCTGCATCGCAGAAACTGAGATTATCTGCGACCGACGCGCCGGCAATCACGTTCAGCTTCAGCGCCAAGCCGCAAAATCCGGCAGCGCCGAAATCCAACTAAGGGAAATGAAGTTTTTTCACTTCGGCCGACTTGAAAAACGCATTGTCGTTTTCTTTGTCGGCCTGTTGATGTTCGTGCAGGTCGCTGGGTATTTCGCAATCAGTTATGTCATCGAAGAAAATGCGCGGCGCAATCTTCGTGATGAGCTGAACGTCGGCGCAAAAGTGTTCAAGCGTTTGCTGGAGCAGAAAGAGCAACAGCTGGTCTCCGCCACCAATGTGCTTACGCGCGATTTCCCCTTTCGCGATGCGGTGGCGACCCGGGACGGAGGGACGATCGTAGATGTACTGAAAAATCACGGTGATCGTATATCTGCGAATCGTTTAGCACTTGTAGACTTGACGAACATCGTGGCAGCCGACACCGTGCAGCCTGAACTGATCGGCAAACAATTTGCGTTCCCGGGCCTCATTGAGCAGGCCGCTGCAAAAAAAAGCGTGTCGGCAATACGTATTATTGACGGCACAATCTATCAACTTGTCATCGTTCCGGTAATGGCGCCTGCGCCTATCGCATGGGTGGTCATCGGCTTCGTCATCGACAACGTAACGGCCAGCGACCTCAAGGACATTACCGGTCTCGAAGTTTCGTTCCTTGGCACCGTCGGATCCCAGCCACCCAGCGTGTTTGCGACGACGCTGAAAGCTGATAATCGCGCCAACTTGCAGGCGCAGGCAGCCGGACTTCTGGCCAACACTGGCACTAGCGCTTCTTTCGTGCTGGGGCGCGAAGAATTTGAGGTCCTGGCTACTACTATCGACACCTACCCGGACGCGTCAGGCACTAGTAGCGTGTTTGCCGCACTCCAGCGCTCTGTGGGCGATGGCTTGCAGCCATATAAGGCGCTTAAATTGGCGTTGCTTTTGCTCGGTGGCGCGAGTTTGATTACTACCCTGATCGGCAGTATCCGCATCGCTCGCCGCATCACGCGGCCGGTGCGCAAGCTGGCGCTGGCGGCGCGGGAGGTCGCTGCAGGTAACTACGGTGAACCGATCCTGCTGCAGCAGGATGATGAAATTGGCGAGCTTGCCAAGGCATTCAATAATATGTCGATCGGGTTGACCGAGCGTGATCAGGTTCGCGATATCTTGGGCAAGGTGGCCTCTCACGAAGTAGCGGAACAGTTACTCAAACACAACATCGAACTCGGCGGCGAGGAACGCGAGGTCTCCGTGATGTTTACGGATATCCGCAACTTCACGGCACTCTGCGAAAATCATCCGCCCGCGGTAGCCATCGCGCTACTCAACCGTTACCTTACGTTGATCAACGCAGTCATCGATGAACACGCTGGCGTCATTGACAAGTACACTGGCGACGGCGTGATGGCTTTGTTCGGTGCGCCAATTGGTCGAAGCGACGATCCGGAGCGAGCCGTTCTCGCAGCGCTTGCAATCCACCATCGTATACGCCAGCTGGCGTTCGAGTTATCGCAGGAGGGATTGCCCAATCCGGACGTGGGAATCGGTGTGAACAGTTCGCGCGTTGTGGCGGGCAACATCGGCTCACCTTCCCGTCTCAATTACACGGTGCTGGGTGACGGTGTCAATCTGGCATCGAGGCTCGAAAGCCTAACCAAGCGCTATGGTGTGCCAATCATCGTCGGCGAAGCCACGGCAGCTCAAGCGAGCAAGCTCGTTTACATCGAACTCGACAAAGTGTGCGTAAGGGGCAAATCAACACCGGTTCGCATCTATCAGCCACTGGGAAAGCCTGATGAGCTCGATGAAGCCCGCCGTAATTTGGTTACGCGCCACCATCGGGCGCTGGCTTTGTTCCGGGCTCGCAGCTGGAATGCTGCCGAAGATATTTTTAGGTCGCTGCGTCCGCAACCTGGCTACACGGACATCGCCGACATCTACCTGTCCTACGTGGCAGACTTCACTTTAACTGAACCCGGCGACAACTGGGACGGCGTGTTTACGCTTAGTGAAAAGTAAGAAAACGTAAAGAACTAATAGCGGTGCGCATTTTCAGTCATTTTAGCTCCGAACGCCGCTCCAGTGCTTAATCTACGTTTTCTATGCCTCAGCCGGATCGGGGTCGTCAGTCGCAGATCCACGAGGCGCCAATGACGAGGCAACTCCGGTACTCGCTGCAATTCGCGGTGTGCTGGTCACTACATCACCATTTTGTGCACGATGCACGAGCGCGCGGTCGACCAGCACCAACGCCAGCATGGCCTCTGCAATCGGTGTCGCACGGATGCCGACACAGGGATCGTGCCTGCCGTGAGTATTGATGACAACCGGGTTGCCGACTTTGTCGATCGTCTGCCGATCAAGACGGATCGACGATGTTGGCTTGATGGCAATCGATACCGTCACGTCCTGCCCTGTGGAAATCCCGCCCAGCACACCACCGGCATTGTTTGACATAAAGCCATCAGGCGACATTTCGTCAGAGTGCTGGGTACCCAATTGCTCGATGGCATGGAAGCCGGCACCAATTTCTACCCCTTTCACCGCATTGATACCCATCATCGCGTGGGCAATGGCCGCGTCGAGCCGATCATAGACGGGGTCACCCCAACCCACCGGCACGCCGCTGGCGACGACGTTGATACGGGCGCCACAACTTTCCCCGGACTTGCGCAAACGATCCATGTAGGCTTCGAGCGAATCGATCCCACTTCGATTGGCTGCGAAGAACGGGTTTTCGTGAACCGCATCCCAGGTCTCAAAAGCGATTTTGTTTTCGCCGAGCTGTGACAGGTAGCCACGAATCGACACGCCAAATTTCTCGTACAGCCATTTTCGCGCCACCGCCCCTGCCGCCACGGTTGGCGCCGTCAGTCGCGCCGATGATCGGCCGCCGCCGCGATGATCACGTATGCCGTACTTCTGCAAGTAGGTGTAATCGGCGTGCCCCGGCCGAAAGCTCTCGGCGATGTTGCCATAGTCCTTGCTGCGCTGATCCTCGTTTCGAATCAGCAACGCGATCGGCGTCCCGGTAGTCTTCCCTTCGAACACGCCCGACAGTATTTCGACACGATCTTCCTCACGCCGTTGGGTTACATGCCGTGAAGTACCGGGCTTGCGCTTATCCAGATCCGGCTGGATATCGTCGACCGATAACGCCATCCCCGGCGGACATCCATCGACCACGCAACCGATGGCCGGACCGTGAGATTCGCCAAAATTAGTGACCTTAAAGAGCTTGCCTAAAGTGCTTCCTGACATGATCGCTTGAAGTGTAAAAGTTGTCTTGAGTGTAGCACGCAGGCCTACTCCTTTTGCCCGTGCCGAGTTATAGTGAAGCTGCAGCAATCCAGCACTGTTTCAGCCCGACAACACACGTAAAAACGGAGCAACCACCATGAGCAAAAGCAAAGACACAAAGAAATCGGTGAAGAAAGAGCCCGCCAAAACACCGAAGGAAAAAAAAGAAGCCAAGAAGGTAAAAAAAGAAGAACGTAAGCGGGCGTGAGTTCGAATGGCAAACGCCAGGTAAGTAATTGATAGATTTGCCAGCTCGCGATCAGAGCCTGCTGATCAAGGGCTGGCACCTTCGCGAATCGTTTCCAGAATATGTTTACCGAGAAACCGAATGATCATCGTTCACCACCTGAATAACTCACGATCACAACGTATTCTCTGGCTGCTCGAAGAGCTTGGACTCGAATATGAGGTCCAACGCTACGAGCGAGACAAAACCACCATGCGCGCGCCCGCGTCGTTGCGTGCGGTGCATCCGCTTGGCAAGTCTCCCGTCGTCACTGACGGCGACGTTGTAGTTGCAGAATCCGGCGCCATTGTCGAGTATCTAGTCGAGCAACACGGCAAGGGTCGACTGATACCTGCGGCGGGGTCGGTGGATCGCTTGCGCTATACCTACTGGCTGCATTTTGCCGAAGGCACCGCAATGACGCCACTATTGATGAAGCTGGTATTCAATCGCGTCGAAACCGGACCGATGCCATTTTTTGTACGCCCGATTGCCAAGAAAATCGCGAGTACAGTCAAGTCCAGCTACATCGATCCGGAAATAACCCAGCAGCTGGACTATATGGAAAAAGAAATTGCCAAGACTGGTTGGTTCGCGGGCAAATCGTTCAGTGCGGCTGATATCCAGATGAGCTTCCCGCTGGAGGCAGCGGCTTCGCGTGGTGGACTGGACACACGATATCCCAAACTTACCGACTTCATGCAACGCATCCACGCCCGCCCTGCATATAAACGCGCACTGGAGCGGGGAGGCGCGTACGAGCTATTGAGTTGACGCGCACCAGCGATTGTCGACTGCTCCGTCCCCGCAGGAGACTATCTGCCCGTCGCCGCTGCGAGTTCCAAGTTATTTCGTGGAGCGCAAATCAACGCCCAGCTGCTGAAACAGGAAACTGTACGTATCCGTCTGCTCGTTGATGGTTTCACTCAACGACGAACCGATGCCGTGACCACTGGCCGCGCTGGTGCGCATCAAAATGGGATGGCCCGTCGGGTTAGCGGCTTGTAATCGCGCAATCATCTTGCGCGATTGCGCAGGATTGACGCGCCCGTCGTTGTCACCGGTGGTCATGATGACGGCGGGATACGCGGTACCGTCCTTGACACGATGAAACGGCGAATAAGCGTACAGCGCATCAAACTGCGCCTTGTCCTTGACGGTACCAAACTCGGTAATGTTGAAGGCACCGTTGGGATCGAGCTCGATACGAAGCATGTCGTAAATGCCGACGGCGCTATGTACGACGCGGAACAATTCGGGCCGCTGCGTCAACGCTGCCCCCATCAGCAGCCCACCGTTGCTACCACCTTGAATGGCCAGCTTGGCAGGAGAGGTGTAACCCTTGGCAATCAGGTATTCGGCCGAGGCGATGAAATCGTCGAACACGTTTTGCTTGCGCGTGAGATTGCCCGCCAAATGCCATGCGTCGCCGAATTCGCCGCCGCCACGGATATTGGCCGTGACAAAAATTCCCCCATGGTCCAGCCAGACGCGCCGCGTGGTCGAAAACCGCGGAGTTTCGTTTACGCCATAACCGCCATAGCCATAAAGAATGGTCGGATTGCTGCCGTCGAGTTTCACGCCCTTTTTGCGGATGATGTTGAGCGGTACGCGGGTACCGTCCTTGGATATGGCAAATTCGCGAACCACCTCGGTATCGCTGAAATCCGCCGCACTGGTCATGAATAGCGCCGTCTTGACGGGTTTATTGTCGGCGCCGACCCGATACCAGGCTGGCGGCTGCGTGTAGCTGCCGATTGAAAGCAGCACGCTGCCCTTATCCGCATGTGTAATCTGGCTAATGCTGCTCACCGGCGGCAGTTCAATATCCTTGGCGGCTAGCGTCTTCAAGTCGATGACGGTCAATTTTGATGGCCCGCCAAGCAGCAGGGAAACAAACAGCCGACCGTTGCTGACTTCATAGTGCCCAATCGTGCCCTCACCTTCGGGCAAGAGTGTCTGCGCATTCGCAAGCAAAGGCTTGTCGAGCGGAACGCGGATCAACTTGCCGCGCGGCGAGCCTTTGCGCGACAGCAAGTAGAGCCAGCCATCGTTACCGAACTGCGCCGCCTTTACTTCGTCGTCAAAGGCTGCCAGACGCTGCCATTTGGATTTCGACTGCAGATATATGGCGATCTCGCCACCGTCGCCGTTACTGATGACGGCAACCTGCTCGCCCGATTTGGCGCTGGCAAGCGTTGTTTCGGCAATGCGCGGAAAATCTTTGCCCACGGCGTAGACATCTTTGTCTACGCTTTGTCCTAACTGATGGAAATAGACTTGCTGATAGAAATGGATGTCCGCTTCAGCGCGCTCACCCGGCGCCGGATAGCGTGTGTAATAAAAACCTTTGCTATCAGCGCGCCACGACACCGCCCCACCCGCCGTCGGGTATTGCACGCGCGGAATCACCACGTCGATTTTCTTGCCGCTGGCGACATCGACGATGTGTACCGAGCCGTCCTCGCTACCCTTCTCGGATAACGAAACGGCGACGAGTTTTCCATTGGGGGAAGGCTCGTAGAAATCAATGGCGATGGACCCATCAGCGGCGAGCAGGTTCGGATCAACGACGACTCTCTCGCTCGCCGTCTGATCAGCGGAAGCCAGCGTCACCAATAGTGGCTGCTGTTTTGGCGGCTGCGATTTGATCGCAAACAATTTGCCGCCCTGCGTATTCAGGTTGTAGTAACTGCTGGAGCGCGACAACGTCAGCGCCTTGATACGCTCAAGCACGTTTTCACGACCGGGAATGGCGTCGAGTGCGTCGCGCGTGATCTTGTTTTGCGCCGCTACCCAGGATTTCACTTCTGGTTTTACTGCATCTTCTAGCCACTGGTAATCATCAGCCACCGCAATGCCGTGATAGGTATCGGTCACGCGTTGCTTTGGCGCCGGTGGGTAAGCCGGCGCGGCGGCGGCAGACACCGCCAGCGTCAATGCGCAGGAGAGCGCAGCGGCATTTGCAAACAATGATGTTGAAACGAACGGCTTTCCTGCGGTCATGTTGGGTTCCTTGAAAAAAGCGCGGACGGAGACGATGCGCGACAGGCGCTCAGGCTATCGGATTCAGCGGCAAAAGCAACCCTCCGCGCACAGGAATTTGGTAGCAAACTGTGACGGGAGGGGTCAGGCAATTCATGGCTTTCTCCCCTCCACTAGCCAGTCGCGATAAAGCTCAACTCTTCTCAACCGTGATCGTGTTGTCCTTGGGACGCCGGTCGATCAGTTTGTTCATCGGGTCAATGCCCGCCTTGGCAGGCTTCCTGTCCACGATAACGGTAATCTCGTTCTCTTCCTTATCGAACTTGCGCTTCTCAAGAAAAATCGGCACGCCCTTTTCGTCGAGTACGCCGACATCGATCCAGTCCGCCAGCGGCGCATCTTCTTCCTTGCCCAACTTGTCAGCCTTGCGTTTCTTGGCGGTGATTTTCATCGTCACCTCGAACCGCCCTGCGGGAAGCTCCTTGTAGGTTGCCTTGGTCGTGCGGTTATCGAAGAGCACGATGTTTTCAAACATGTCGTCGATCACATACTGAAGATGCGGCGGCGTGACAGCGCGAATGTGCTTCAGGAATATCGTCGAATTCGGATACGGTGGCCCCTTGTACGCGGACTCCTCGATCAGGGCTTTCAACGCTTTATTCACGTTGGCCTCGCCGATGTAATCCTGCAAGGCGTACATCACCACGCTACCCTTGTTGTAGTGGATGTACTGCTGGTTTTCAACCCGGGCCAGCGGCAATTCCTTTTTCTGCTCGAAGGCGCGACCGGTCAGGTAGCGATCCATTTCGTACGAAAGGAACTTCTGCATCTTCGCGTCGCCGTACTTCTTTTTCATCACCATCAGCGCCGAATACTGTGCAAGTGTTTCCGACAGCATGGTGCCGCCCTGCACCGCGCCACCCATCACCTGATGCGCCCACCACTGATGCGCCGCTTCATGTGCGGTCACGTAATACGGATAATCCACATCTTTTTCATCGCCTTCTCGAACGCGCGCAATGAAGCCAATGCCTTCCGAATACGGAATCGTGTTCGGAAATGCCTGCGCGAAATTTGCGTAGCGCGGAAACTCCAGAATACGGAATTGCTTGTGCTGGTAAGGACCGAAGGCGTCGCTGAAATATTCGAGCGAGGCCTTGGTGGCAGCAATCATTCGATCAAGGTTGTATTCATGACCGGGGTGGTAGTAGACTTCGATGGAGACATCGCGCCATTTATCCTTCTTCACTGCATAGCGCGCCGATTGGTAGGCAAAGAAATTCAGGATGGGCACGTCCATCTTGTAGCTGAAGTACCGCCGCCCATTCTCCTTCCATTCTTTTTGCAGATAGCCGGGGGCAACCGCGATCTGGTCTTCGTCGGTACCGACTACCGTATCGAACGCAATCCAGTCGGCATCGCTGGAAATGTAGTTGCGCTTGAGGCCCTCGGGATCGTCGCGGTCGCGCATGCGCTCTTTGGGGAGGAGGCCGTACTTCTTGCGGTCCTGGTCGCGCGAAATCTCGCCACCCTCCTGATAACCGATCACCGGAAGTATGCTGCGGCCGTTCACAAAGGAGCCGTTGAAAACCACGCTGGTATTCGAGCCCGAATTGGTGAAGCCATTCGTTACCTGTTCCAGATCGAAATACAGTGTCGCTTCAGCACCCGGTGGCAATGGTTCTCTAAATCGATAGTGCTTGACACCAAATTTTTTATCGTCTTTCACAAGCTCTGCAGCCCCATCCTTAAGCAACTTACGGTGTTCCCCAGGCACATCAAAATCTAACTTGTGAATGACCAGATCATCGTCGAGGAAGCCTAGCAACACATCGCTCACCGACTGCGCATTCTTATTCTTTAACTGGTAGCTGCCAGTCATGCGCAAGCGCTGTTCGCGCGGATAAAGGTCCGTCTTGACGCTGACCGCGGTGATACGCAATTGTGGCGACTTCGCGGTTTCTTTGTATTGCTTCTCGTAGTCCGCCTGACGCTGTTGTCCAGCCGCACTGTTTTGATATTTGTTGAGTATGTTGGTGTTGTAGAAAATGAAGCCGCCCAGTCCAACAAACAGCAGAGATGCAATCGCCGTCGTCGCCATCACGCCACCCGTGAAACGGCCACACGCCATCACCATTCGTGCGCGCCAGCCGCTCACCGTGCCGCGCGTCCAGAGCAGATAGGCCGCTATCGTCAGCAGGATCGCGGCAGAGGTCCAGTAAGCCTCGAACGCAAACAGCCTCGGCAGGAAGTGTCCGAAGCCGTTCATGTCCGAATACGTTGCCGAGGGAATCGAGCCGTATTTGTACAGATTGTGTTCGAGCCCCAGCCCGGACGCGAACGAGATCGCGATGTAATAAACGATCATCAGGAAGTGCCCCAGATACTTCTGGTTCACGACGCTGTGAATGGCGATGGCCAGCGCGCAAAGCAGCCAGTATTCGAGCAATTGCAGGCCGAGCAATTCTTTCAGGTACAGGCCGATTTCAAAATTGAAATAACCCTTGAACGCCTGAATCGACATGCCGCAGAGCATCAACAGCAGTTGCAGCAACACCGGCACCATCATGAGCGCCAGCAGCTTGGACATTAGTGGCAACCACGTCGGCACAGGGGTCGCGTCGAGGATCTGGTCGAGACGATTGTCACGCTCGCGCCAGACCAGCTCGCCTGCATAAAAGGCGATGATGATGAGCATGAACAAGCCAAACGTGCCGCCCAGTAATCCTGTCATTTGATAGGTGACCGGCCAGGTTTGTGTGCCGAAAACGTTACCCAACGTGGTACTGGCAAAAATCAGGAAAAGAATGCCCGCGAAGACGAGCACGCCGAAATAAATGTTCTTGATGGTTTCGCGCAAATTCAGCCACACCAGTTGCGGCAGCATGCCAATACCGGCGGTCGTGATGGTCACTGATGCGAGACGCGTCGATGGTGCGTGAACGCGATCAGCCGACTCATCGACGAGCTTCTTTGCCTTGCCCACTACGCGTTCATTGGCAAATCCCGCAAACGAAAATCGCCAGAAGCCGAACGCGGCGACAGCCGAGGCCACGCTGAGCCAAAGCAGCCGGTTCCAGAGCAGCACACCCTCCAGCGACATCAGCCGCGTATTGCGGTCGGCCACGGTCCAGTATTCGGCGAGTCGACCGACGGCCGTGGCGCCAAAAGGGTCGATCAGGGCGGCGATGGTTTTGTTGTCGATATCGCGCAACAGTTGGAGGGAGATCAGGTAACCGATAAGTAGCAGCACGCTACCGATATAAACCGGCAACATTTTTTTCGTTAATGCGGAGATGAAAAAGAAAATGCTGCCAACCAGTAAGGCGTTGGGCAGAAGGATGAAGGCATATGGCGTCAGGTAGGACAGCCACAGATTCGGCCCCAGGCGCTCGGCATCCATTCCCGGCAGGTGCGTCGCGAACCATGCGCCGAGGCCGATGCTGACAAAGATCAGAAGCAGCACGCCAAACGCGCCGATGAAACGCCCACCGAGATAATCCAACTTCGAAATCGGCGAAGTAAAGAAGAAATGATGTGAGCGGTACTCTGCATCTTGCTGCACCGCACGCCCCATCACGGCTGCCATCACAATTACACCAAACATCCCCAACAGCGAAATCGTCTGCGTGATTGCGAACGGTGAATTGACGAATACCTTTCCCGAGCCAAACGAAATATTGGCCTCTTTGAACAAGCCCCCCGCTGCAGCAATCCACAGCATCGCGAGTGCGAAGAAGACCAGAAAATATACCCAGGTCGACACTCTGGTCGCACGGGTTTTGAATTCAAAAAGCGCAATCTTGATCAACATGTCACACCTCGCCTACGCAGCAACATGTTCGGCAGGCGCAGTGGCGCTGGCTCCCAGGAAGCCACCGATGGCAGCAAAGTACGTGTCTTCGAGTTCGGGTGCCACTGCAGAGAACGCGGGGCCGGGTTGTGAGTCCCCGATCACATGAATGCGCGTCTGCCCCGCGATGAGTCGGGTCGAGATGACCGGATACTGGGTCTTGGCAGCCGCCAGCTCCGCCCGAGGCACCGACGCGGCCCACAGGCGACCATTGAGTGCGCTTGTCAATTCATTGGGTTTCCCGGTGAGCAGCACCCGGCCTTTGTTGATGATGGCCATGTTCGGACAGAGATCGCTCACGTCGGACACGATATGCGTTGACAGCACCACTATCACCTGCTCGCCGATTTCGGCCAGCAGGTTATGAAATCGTACCCGCTCCTCAGGATCGAGACCCGCCGTGGGTTCGTCGACGATGATCAGCTTGGGATTACCCAGTAGCGCTTGTGCAATGCCGAAGCGCTGGCGCATGCCGCCCGAATAGCCACCCAGCGCCTTGTCGCGTACGTCGAAGAGGTTGGTTTGCTTGAGAAGGCCTGCGACAACGTCTAGCCGCTCTTTCTTGTTGGCCAGCCCCTTCAACTCGGCGAGGTGAGTGAGCATGTCCCAGGCCGAGACTTTTGGATAAACGCCGAATTCCTGGGGCAGGTAGCCCAACTCGCCGCGCACGGCGTCCTTGTCCTTGAGTACATCGATGTTGCCCAGCCGTGCGCTACCAGAATCAGCGTCCTGCAGCGTCGCCAGCGTACGCATCAACGTCGATTTGCCGGCGCCATTGGGGCCCAGCAAGCCAAACATGCCGGTGGGAATCGTCAGCGTGACATCCTTGAGAGCCTGCACGCCGTTGGGATAGGTTTTGGAGAGACCGCTGATGACGAGTTCCATGGGATGTTCCAGGACAGTGGGGGAAGTCCGCAGTATCCACGCACGCCCCTGCAAGAACAAGCCGGGCGCGACAAATCGTCAGATTCAGGGAATGACTGCAGGAGCTGGTTGCCTCAAATGCCCGAAATCAGCAAAAACAAGTGGCTTTCCCGGCGATTGCCCGGCCGGATGCCACGCAACATCAGGGCGACTATCAGTGCGTCACACCCGGAACCGCTTGTGGAATAAACGCCAGGATCCAGAAAACCAGCCCACCCACCGCACCTACCCCTGCCAAAACGAGCATCCAGCGCCGACGGGTCAGCACACAGATGGCAGCCAGCGAAATGGCAATCTGGATGAAGGTCATCGATTGGGCGAGTTTTAGGTGCGGATAGAGTTCGTGATCCGATTTTGCGTTTGCCTCGGCGGACAACTTTTCGAGCGCTTCCGCATTCTTCTTGATATCTTCTTTTTCGGTGCTGTAGCGCTTCACGTCCGCTGTGTATTTCACTTTCTTTTCAGCGTCGTTGGTCAGGAGCGCGGCGAGTTCGGCCAGATTCTGCTTGGTACTCTTTGCCTGGTAAAACGCCCATTGATTGGACGCATCCGTTTTCTTCAGCACCGCTTCGTTCTTGAAAATCAGCGCCTCGTTCTGCGCATGGCCACCTTGATAGCTGACGATTGCGCCAATCGTGGCGAGGATAGCCGTAAAAATCGCTACCGTTTGAACAAAGCCCGCCTCCGCTTTGTGCCCTTCGCCGCCGCCTTCGTCATGCGCACCATGCTCAAGTGCGTGATCGTGGGGACCGTGAACGTGAAATGTTCCACCTGACATTTTGGACTCCTGAAAAGAAAACTGTCGCGATTATGCGGCCAATTTGTGAGCGTTGCCATCGCAACGAAATACTCGCATATTCGTACGCCGACGGTTTTGGCAAATCGAGTTCTGGCAAACTACACCATTACACAAGAATCCGTCATGAAACGAATCCTCGTCACCGGCGTTGCCGGCTTTATCGGCTCTACACTCTCTCACCAGTTGCTCGCGCGCGGCGACACCGTTGTGGGTATCGACAACGTCAATGATTATTATGACCCCACACTGAAAGAAGCCCGGTTGGCGCGGCTGCGGCAGCACGCCAATTTCAGCTTTCGGAAGCAGGATATCTGTGATCGTATTGGCATGGAGGAAGTATTCAAGCAGGCGCGCTTCGACGCCGTGATGCATCTCGCCGCACAAGCCGGTGTGCGCTACTCGCTCACCAATCCACGTGCTTATATCGATGCCAATGTGACTGGTTTTACCAATGTTCTGGAGGGGGCGCGCCACTCACAAGCCGGCCATCTGGTGTTCGCTTCGTCCAGTTCAGTGTATGGCTTGAATACGCGCCTGCCGCTGTCTGAAAGCGACAACGTCGATCATCCCGTTTCGCTTTACGCCGCGACCAAAAAAGCCAATGAACTGATGGCGCACAGCTATGCGCATTTATTCGATCTGCCTTGTACGGGCTTGCGCTTCTTTACCGTGTATGGCCCCTGGGGCCGCCCCGACATGGCGCTGTTTTTGTTCACCAAGGCAATTCTCGCCGACGAGCCCATCAATGTGTTCAACCACGGCAGGATGACACGCGATTTCACTTATGTAGATGACATCGTTGAAGGTGTAATGCGGGTAATTGACCGCCCCGCCACGCCCGACCCGGACTGGTCCGGCGCCACCCCGAATCCTGCCTCTAGCAAGGCGCCGTACCGCATATTCAACATCGGCAACAATAGCCCCGTCGAATTGATGTCCTACATTCATGCGCTGGAAGATTGCCTGGGCAAAAAAGCAAAAATGAACATGCTGCCAATGCAGCCCGGTGACGTCGCCGTGACCAATGCTGATGTAGCACGCTTGCAAGACTGGGCGGATTTTCGCCCACAGACCAGAGTCGAGGACGGTATTCGCCGGTTCGTGGAATGGTATCGCCGTTACTACAACGTGTAGATTCGGGAGACTAACTTGTCGCAGCACGTCATCGCCGTTGTCGGATTGGGATATGTCGGCTTGCCGCTCGCCGTTGAGTTCGGCAAGAAACGACGCACCATTGGTTACGATCTTGCGGCCGACAAGGTCGCGGCCTATCGTAAATTTGTCGATCCCACTGGCGAGGTTTCGGTCGACGACTTGCAGGCGGCGGCGTACCTCGAATTCACAACCGAAACGAGCCACTTGTCCGAAGCAGACATCGTCATTGTCGCGGTACCAACACCTGTCAATGATGCTCGTTTGCCCGACTTCGGCGCGTTACTCAGTGCCAGCCACGCAATTGGACCGCACCTGAAGCGGGGCGCCATCGTTGTGTATGAGTCCACCGTCTACCCCGGTGCAACCGAGGAAGTCTGCATCCCCGAACTAGAACGAGCGTCGGGCATGAAATGGAAGGACGGTTTTTTTGTTGGCTACTCGCCGGAGCGGATCAACCCGGGCGACAAGGAGCACACCTTGTCGCGAGTCGTCAAGATCGTCGCCGGCGATACGCCTGCCACGCTGGCGACACTGGCCGCAGCCTACGGCAGCATCGTCGACGCGGGAATATTTCAAGCATCGAGCATCCGCGTTGCAGAGGCGGCGAAAGTGATCGAGAACTCGCAGCGTGACTTGAATATCGCGTTCATGAATGAGTTGGCGATCATTTTCAATCGCATGGGGCTGGACACTGCGGAGGTACTTGAAGCCGCTGGCACGAAATGGAATTTTCTGAAATTCCGGCCAGGTCTGGTCGGCGGACATTGCATTGGCGTCGACCCCTATTATCTTACCTACCAGGCTGAAAAGTTCGGCCACCACCCCGAGGTCATCCTCGCCGGTCGGCGAATCAACGACAGCATGGGCGCGTATGTGGCCAAGCAGACGGTGAAAACGCTAATCAAGACGCGCGGTAAACTCAATGGCGGCGTCGTCAACGTGCTGGGACTGACCTTCAAAGAGAATTGTGCAGACCTTCGCAACAGCAAGGTTGTCGATATCGTCCGTGAGCTGCAGGAGTACGGCATGACAGTGCATGTACACGACCCGCATGGTGCTTCCGCGGAAGCTGAGCACGAGTACGGAATTACTCTTAGCGCGTGGGACGAATTGCCTCCCGCCGATGCGCTGGTTCTCGCTGTTGCACACCAAGAGTATCTGTTGATGCCGATTGCGGCGCTACTCGCAAAAGCGGTTAAAGGAGGATGCGTAATCGATGTCAAATCCGCACTGGATCGGTCGCTGGTGGCCGCGAATGGGCTGACACTGTGGCGGCTGTGACAACGCTTTAATCGTATGAGTTGACGCCTTTAGGCGTTCGCCAGAAATACGGCATCAGCTATAATCAAGCACCGGGTTTCGTATGCTTGGCGCAGGCATAGGATTAACCGGACCAATCGAAAATCTTCTAATGGAGCCAACATTGAACAAGAAAATCGTAACTGTTTTGGCAGGTGTTGTTTTTGCAGCCGCTGCAGGTCCATCTTTCGCTGATCAATTCCTGTTGCATAACGATACACATCATGCCATCACCCATTTCACTACCAAGGAAAAAGGTGAGAAGTGGAGCCCCAATTGGATCAAGAAGCGTATCAAGTCGGGCGAGACTTGGACAATGGAGTTCGCCAAACCTGGCAAAAATTGTGTGGTCGCAGTGAACGTCAAGTCCGATGACGGCTTCGTTCATGACTACGACGTCAATTTTTGCAAGGCCAGCGAAATTTTTATTGAAGATGAGACGATCACATACAAATAAGTCGTGCTCTCAAGCTGCCGCGACATAGACGCCGCGAAGCTGAGTGACAGGTCTGAAAATGAATGGGGCTCAGGAAAAATGCTGAGCCCCATTTTTATTGACCAAAAGCAATTGCGCAATGCTCTGCGCGGTTTCACGTTCGCAACTTAGCGCTCAGAATGTCACTTCCGTCCTGACCACAAACTGCGTCGATTTGATATCCGGAGTACGATTTAACGGTACCGCAATATCGGCATGAAGGACATTTGAAAACGCCGCACGATCCAATGCCAACCTCAGCCCAATGCCCGCGTCGGCAAGCCAACCTGGATTTGACAGATTTTGATTTGGGCCGCCCCAGGCTCTGCCATAGTCGAAAAATACCGCGCCGCCCACTCGTAGCAGCCGGAACGGGTACCAGTCGGTGTAGGCACGCTGTTCCAGTGAAAGCAACGCCCGTCGTTCGCCTGCCTGATAATACGAAGGATAGCCGCGCAGCCCGTTATTGCCGCCCAGCAGCAGTTGATCCGCGACGCCCCCGCCACTGATGCGATCTGCGGCAAGGGACGCGTAAAACATTGCATTGCTGCCTTGCGGCAGATAAACCCGGGCACTGCCACCGGCTTGCGTCATCGGCAAGCCGGTCGTCGCGACGCGGCGCTCAAGCGAGCCGCTTAGCAGCAGGTCGCGATTGGCGGTAAATGAAAAGCCGTTACTGACGAATGCGGAATACAGCCAGGCTGATCGGGTGGAGCCCAATGATTCCAGATCGCGGGTTAGTTGCAACTGCGAAAAGAATCCCAGCCGAAAGAATTCGGCCCGGCCAATCTGGTCGCGGTTTCGCAGTTTGACGAAACGATCCTCCACCACTTCGTATCGTAAAAACACCGCGCGCGCATCGCGGCTTGTCGGCAATATCGAAGGACGCATGCGACCCGGTTCAACCAAGTACGTGTCGTCACGCAGGCGCGAACCAATCATAAACCTCTGAGATTTGCCGTCGATGAGCCCCGACGACCATCCGCCGAATATTTCCGCTGTATCTTGAGAATGGCGATACTGGCTGATCGTATTTCCGGCGTTGTAGATTGAATCGATGCGATCATCCTCGTTCCAATTGACGCCCGCCGCCCAGCGTGTATCCAGAGAATAGAACGGACGCACAACAGAGGCTGACCTGCGGCTGCCATCGCTGAATTGGCCTTGCGCATAAGCGACGTTGGTGCGGCCGTCGAAGGCCAGCGGATAGGAAACTTCAAATTCAGTGCCACGACGATCTTCGTCGGACACCCGTGAGAACCCCACTCGTAGCCCGGACCCCAGCAAGTTGTATTCCTTCAGCCCGAAACTTGTTTTGTTGTTGCCGCCGGAGCGTGACACGCTTCCCACGACGTCGATGGTCCAGGTATCGCGCGTGATCACCTCGATGTCGACGCTACCATCAGCGTTTGCGATGGGCCGGATAACCAGGTCATAAATGAATCGATTATTTCGCAGTAAACGCTCGGTCTCGTCTATTTTTTGAACCGATACGCGCTCTCCGCGCTTGAACAGCAAGATTTGTTCAATAACTGTCGGGCGGGTTACAACGTGCAGTTTGTTGGCGGTACGAAACAACCAGTTGTTTTCGTCCGCGTGGTCAAGATCGAATATGTTCTGCGGGCGGACACGAATCTCCCGGATGACTGCTCCCGCTACTTCCAGTTGTGCAAAGGTAACGGCCTCGTCGGCACCCGGCGCTGTATCAGTCGCAAAGGCGGAAAAAGACCACAGCGAAACCAGCATCGGGACCAACACGCAGGTAAGCAAACGGGCAATAGCGGTGCCCAACATGAGAGCGGGCTGTCGGGAAAAGTAATGTTGTGCAGTCATGGCCCAAGCATATCGTCTTTTGGCGCCCGGCAAGTGTGCCCCAATCACCTGAACACATTGCACTTAAATAAAGCTTGCAATTATTCTTCGAACTGTATAACAATACAGCCATGAATGAACTTACAGCCCGCCAGCAGGAAATACTCGCCTTTCTCAAAGCATGGATTCTTGAGAATGGTATGCCGCCCACCCGCGCAGAAATCTGCAGCGCTCTAGGCTTCCGATCGCCGAATGCGGCCGAGGAGCACCTGCGTGCGCTTGAACGCAAAGGTGTGATCGAGATGCTCGCCGGCTCCTCGCGCGGCATCCGTATCCGCGAGGGCGGCGCCATGGGTTCCGAGGCCGCCAATGACGAGGAAGGTGGCATGCCACTGATCGGTAAAGTCGCGGCTGGCTCACCAATTTTGGCCCAGGAAAATGTGGTCGGCCGCTATCCGGTCAGCCCGCTAATGTTTAAGCCCAAGGCCGACTACCTGCTGCAAGTTTCCGGCATGAGTATGAAGGACGTGGGCATCATGGATGGCGACTGGCTCGCCGTGCATAAAACGAACGTTGCGCGCAACGGACAAATCGTGGTCGCACGCATCGAAGGCGATGCCACCGTCAAACGCCTGAAACTGAAAGGCCGTCAGGCGTTTCTTATCGCTGAGAACGCCGACTTTTTGCCGATTGTTGTCGACCTCGACAAGAAGACATTGGATATCGAGGGGCTTGTTGTTGGGGTAGTACGTACGCTATAGCCTGACTGTGGCGACCGAATAGTCGGCTTCAAACCGTTGCGTCGATAAGTCGAAGTCCGCGAAGCCAGCGCACAGAATTCTCCTCGCGCTATCCGCCCGCTATACTGTGGCCCACTGAAAAGCGGAGACTTTCTTGGCCAAACTTTACTTCCGATTCGCCGCAATGAACGCCGGCAAATCCACCTCGCTGCAGCAAGTCGCGTACAACTACGAGGAACGTGGGCAGTCGGTGAATCTGTTCACGGCGGCAATCGACGACCGCCACGGCGTCGGCCGCATCGTTTCAAGGCTCGGAGTAGCGCGGGAATCCGAGGTTTTTTCCCAGACAATGAATTTCATCGAGCTTTACAAGACGCGTCCGCTGCCATCGTGCATCCTGATCGACGAAGCTCAGTTCCTGACCGACGACCAAGTGGTGCAACTGCACCAGATCGCCTGTACCCAGGGAACGCCGGTAATTTGCTACGGCTTGCGCAGCGATTTTCTTGGTCAGCCTTTCCCCGGGTCAAAAGCCTTGTTGACGCTTGCCGATGATCTGGAAGAAATGAAAACCATCTGCCGCTGCGGGCGCAAGGCCACGATGAACGTGCGGCTGGATGCACACGGCAATCGCGTCACTGAGGGCGAGCAGGTTGAAATCGGCGGCAATAATCGCTATGAGGCCGTTTGTCCCAAGAGGTTTTATACGGGGGCTTGTTAAGCTTTTTACGTAGAGCGCCATTCGGTGCGGACTTCGGGGCGAAAATGGCTGGAAAAGCGCGCTGGTATTAGAGTTTGTCTTTCATGCAAGCAACCGAGCATCCAACATGGCATTTATCTTCTACCTGACCCACATCCACATCGGCAGCGACGCGCTGCTGCAACTGAAATCCGAATGTGAGCGCATCGGTATCAAGCGTCCATTGATCGTGTCCGACAAGGGCGTGGTTGCTGCGGGTATCGTCGAACGCGTAACGGCAACGCTCAACGGCATGCCCTGCAGCCTTTTCGACGACACCCCTTCCAACCCGACTGAAGCGATGGCGCGACGCGCGGCGGACTTGTATCGCGACAGCGGCTGCGACGGCATGATTGCGGTGGGTGGCGGGTCGTCAATCGATCTGGCCAAAGCTGCCGCGATTCTGGCCACGCATCCGGGCGAGTTGAAAACCTACGCCACCATTGAGGGCGGTAGTGTGCGCATCACCTCTGCAGCGGCACCCGTCATCGCATTGCCCACGACCTCCGGTACCGGCAGCGAAGTCGCGCGCGGCTCCATCGTGATCCTCAACGATGGCAGGAAGCTCGGCTTCCACTCCTGGCATTTGCTGCCCCGCTCCGCCATTTGCGATCCGCTGCTCACGCTGGGATTGCCGCCTTATCTGACGGCCGCAACCGGCATGGATGCCATTGCCCATTGTGTGGAGACATTCCTGTCTGCGGCATTCAATCCACCAGCCGACGGCATTGCGCTCGATGGGTTGGAGCGAGCGTGGTCCAGCATCGAAAGTGCAACCAACGACGGCAGCAACGTAGCCGCGCGACTAAATATGATGTCGGCATCCATGCAAGGCGCCATGGCGTTCCAGAAAGGTCTGGGCGCCGTGCACTCGCTCTCACATCCGCTAGGCGGCCTGAAGATCGACGGCAAGACCGGCTTGCACCACGGAACTTTGAACGCCATCGTCATGCCCGCCGTGCTGCGCTTCAACGCATCGGCACCGTCAGTAATCAATGAAAACAAAGTAGCCCGCCTCAAGCATGCGATGCGTCTGGGCGACAACGAAGATATCGCCTATGCGGTCACCAGAATGTGCGCCAGACTTGGTTTGCCACCCGGTCTGGAACAGGTCGGCGTGAAGAAAGACATGTTTGATTTGGTGATTCAGGGGGCGATGGTCGATCACTGTCACAAAACCAATCCGCGCGAGGCGACGTCGGAAGAATATCGTCAGCTGCTGAATGAATCTTTCTAGCTTTGAGTTTGACGGGATAACCAAATGACGCAAGACTCAATGGCTCAACTCGAAACCCCGCTCCTGCTGCTCGAAGAAGGCCGGATGATGAAGAACATCGTGCGCATGCGTGACCGCCTCGCAAAGCTGAAGGTCAATTTCCGTCCTCACGTCAAAACTGCCAAATGCGTCGAGGTGGCGCTCGCCATGTGCGGCGGCACACCGGGTCCGATCACAGTATCAACGCTGCGCGAAGCCGACTATTTCGCTGACCACGGCTTTAGCGACATCCTCTATGCCGTTGGCATCACGTCCAACAAAATGGAACACGTCGACTCGCTTTTGAAGCGCGGAGTGAAGCTCACCGTCATCCTCGATAGCCAGGCCGCCGCGACCGCACTCGCAAGCCACACCAAGTCTCTGCCGGCAACATTGCATACGCTGATCGAGATCGACTGCGATGGACACCGCGCAGGAATTCTCCCCGAAAGTCCTGAGCTGCTTGCCGTAGCGAAAACGCTCGCTGATGGCGGTGTGATCGTCGCCGGCGTGATGACCCACGCTGGGGGCTCCTACGACTGCCGCAGTGACGCTGCGTTGCAGGCGATGGCCGAGCAGGAGCGTGACCGTACCGTACGTGCCGCCATGCGCCTGCGCGACGCAGGTCACGCGGCACCCGTGGTCAGCGTCGGCTCTACTCCCACCGCCATGTTCGCCCGCGATCTCACCGGCGTGACCGAAGTGCGCGCAGGCGTTTTCGTGTTTTTCGACCTGGTCATGGCCGGCCTGAACGTCTGTGCCATCGACGATATCGCCGTCTCGGTCCTCACGACCGTGATTGGCCACCAGCGCGAAAAGGGCTGGACCATCGTCGACGCGGGTTGGATGGCGATGTCCCGAGATCGCGGCACGGCGGCGCAGCCAATAGATCAGGGCTTCGGTCTGGTGTGCGACATCGACGGCAATTCGATGGATGACTACATCCTCGTTTCAGCCAATCAGGAGCACGGCATCATCGCGCACCGCGACGGAAGTGCGGGCAAGGCGCTGGATCTCGGTGTCGGCAAGCAGTTGCGGATTATGCCTAACCATGCATGCGCGACCGCGGCGCAACATGCACGCTACCACGTTGTAAAAGGGTCACAGGCTATTACGAAGACGTGGGAGAGGATTGGCGGGTGGTGAAATTTTTATCCGTCCCCCAAAACAAAAAAGCCCGCGAACGGGCTTTTTTGTAAAGCTGGAAAATCGGCTATCTATGCCACTTTGACCGCGTCACGTTTGACTAGCGTAGCGTAGCGCGGCGCGGCTGAGTCGGGAAAGCGCGCGTTCTTGCCGGGCGCTTTTGGCGGCTGGCCGGTTGGCGGTGGCAATGACATGACCGGGCGGCTCGTCCCATGGGCTTGCTTGACGGCGACGGGCGCTTCAACTTCAGCGACTACACTCTTGGCCGCAGCGGTTTTGCGCGTCGTTTTCGCTTTTGTTGCAGGTTTGGCTGGCTTGGTACTGTTCACTTGAATGGCCTTTCGCTGGATGATCCCGATTAACTGGGATAATCCATCATTGTACAGGAGAGGCCAATTTCGAACCCGGTCGCCAGCGGGGCGGCACCGCGACAGCTCTTTGGGTGATTTCCGACTACTCGAAAGGCCCGCCCGCTTTAATGCGAAACCCCAGAATTGGCGGGCATTTCCAGCCACTATTCGTCCGGAAGCCGCGCCCAGATTGGAGTCTCAACGTTTTAAGTCTCCCAGACACTTTAGCGCGTCAAGCTGTAATGAAATAGTGGCACGCTATGTCACTGATTTGAAAGTTGTCTGCTCCCCGTTTTAACGGCGCAGGTCAAACAGGAAACGGACATGGAGCGGTTCGCACTGTCCCACTCAGCCACAATGCCGACAAAACACCCACGTCCTCAACTGGATCGCCACGGAACTTCAACCGTTCACCCCTAATCTATCTGCCACATGACATCAACGCGCACTGCCACCTCCAACACCAAGCTATTCGTCGCCCTCGGCGCGATGCTGGATACGAACGCGGACGCGGTGCCGCAGTTGGTCGCACTGGTCGACGCGCTACGACCACGGGATGCCGCCAACCACGAATTCGCCAACGCGCGCTTTGCAGAGCTTTGCGATGCCATCGAGGCGAACGACAGCTTGCGCATCGCGCTGCGTGGACGGGTACTGGCGCTGCTGACGGGACGCCGACAGGTGAGCTTTTTCTCCGATACCGGCATTCTTCCCAACACCGGATTTTTTTCCGAGCTTTGGCGGCGCATCGTGCAACGCGTCTTGCCGGCCATTACCGATACGACTTACCTGAAGGATTGCGTCAATCTGGTGTTTCATCACCGCGATGACTACGAATGGCTGGGCGGCATCACTACTGATTCGAAGGCGCGCTTCTGGCGGACGCTGGGCATGTCGGAAATACGTGATGATACTGGTTTGCTCGATTCGTTCTCACAAATGCTGGATGCCAGCGATCATCTAGCGACGCGAATTGGGGCGATGGGCCTGGAACCTGAACTGGTCCGCCTCTATCCCCGCCTGGAGGAGCGAGACTCGCCATTTCTGGCACTTGCGGTCGAAACCCATCAACTGGCTGCCTCCTACCGAGGCTATCTGGCTGGCGGTGCATCGCCGCTGGAAGACGAACAGCAATTGCTGGTATTGGTCGAGCAATGCAGCGAAGTCATCGACCGGGTGCGTGGTCGTGCGGCGACCGTGGGTACCAGCCTGCGCGTCACCTATCTGCTGCGGCGCCTTACGCAAAGCCTTCAACGGCTTGAGTCTCTGGTCCGCATATTGAGCACCCGCCATGAGGTCGTCACATCGTCGGCTGATCAAACGCCGCTGGTGGCGCGCTGGGTGGCGTTTTTGGGCGACGCGATAGAAGGCGAAGCGCGCGGCAGAGGCATACGCTCGCACATCGGCCGCACCGTCGGTTTGCTTGCCTTGCGCATCACCGACAACGCCAGCCGTACCGGCGAGCACTACATCGCCGCCAGTCGCGCCGAATACTTCGAGATGTGGCGCTCCGCCATGGGGGCGGGGTTTATCGTCGCCTTCATGGCGATTCTCAAGATTTACTCCGCCAGCGCGACGCTGCCGCCGCTCGGCTATGCGTTGGCTTACAGCCTGAATTATTCTTCGCTGTTCATGCTCATGCATGTGCTGCATTTGACGCTCGCGACCAAACAGCCGGCGATGACGGCTTCGGCTATCGCCGCCGCGATCAGCGAAATTCGTGGCCGCATGAAAGACGTCGAGAAGCTCGCGGGCGTCGTGACCGACGTGATACGCAGCCAGATTGCAGCCATCTTAGGCAATGTGCTGGTGGCATTGCCGACGGCGATGCTGATCGCGCTGGCCATCGAACGGGCGACTGGTAAACCTTGCATGAGCGCCGAGAAAGCCCGTCACCTGCTTCACGCCATCTCGCCCTTCGACAGCATGGCCCTGTTCTATGCGGCCATCGCCGGCGCGTGCCTGTTCCTCGCTGGATTGATCTCGGGCTATTACGACAATCTCGCCGCCTACGAACGCATTCGCGAGCGCGTAGAACACATCGGCTGGCTCAGGCGCTTGCTTGGTGACGAGCGGCTGACGCGGTTGGCGACCTACATGCACGATAATCTTGGCGCGCTGGCCGGTAATTTTTTCTTCGGCATCATGCTCGGCACGATGGGTACTATCGGTTTCATGACCGGTTTGCCACTCGATGTCGCCCACGTCACGATTTCATCTGCGTATTTCGGATTGGCGATCGTCGCGCTGGATTTTTCAGTGGATCTGACTACCGTTGCGCACGCACTAATCGGCATCGGGTTGATCGGTCTCGTCAATCTCAGCGTCAGCTTCACGCTCGCACTGATGGTTGCGCTTCGCGCACGCGGCGTCGCGTTCAGCCAGACAGGTGCGCTGATTTCGATCCTGATCGGTCGATTGCGAACCAACTGGCAACAGTTCTTCTGGCCGCAAGACAAAACTGAAACAAACGTGTCGCCGTGACCTGCGCGTTCAGAATCACACTTTTTCTTGCAGCGCGGAGCCTGCTCGCCGCGGATGCCGCAGTCGTGTAGATGCATTTGTACGCTAACGCACTGACAACACCCAGGTTTGCCGGTATATCTTGTCGCAGAGCGGGCATTCGCGTCCAGCTCTTCAGGCGCAAACATCGTTGCGAACGATCATTTTCCCAAGGACACCCCATGTTCAAACACATCTTGATTTGCACGGACGGTTCAGCACTTGCAAACAAAGCTGCCAAGGGAGGCGTGGCGCTTGCGAAAGGGCTGAAAGCAAAAGTTACCGCCTATTACGCCATTGAAGACCTGTTGCCGATCTATTCGGAAGGCTACGCGTTCGACCAGCAGACGATAGACCGGTTTGAAGATGGCATTCGCGTCGCTGCGCAAAAACGCGTAGACGCCGTCGCCAAGCTGGCCAAGGCGGCTGGCGTATCCTTCGCCACGCTGGTAACCAAAGCGGGCTCCGCAGACGAGGGCATCATCCAGGCTGCAAAAAAGCAGAAATGCGACGTGATCATCATGGCCTCACATGGTCGTGGCGGTATCGCCAAACTGTTCATGGGCAGCGTCACGCAAAACGTACTCGCGCACTCCAAGTTGCCGGTTATTGTGTATCGCTGACGTGGCTGGGCGCTACAATGTAAGGCAACACAGGGACAGGCAGGTCCGGAACGCACATGATGCCTGTTAGCTTCGAACATCCAGGCGAGTGAATTTACGAAAGAGGCAGCACGTGGCGGCTCCCAAACCCATACAGATCATCTTGGCCAGGCAACTGGCCAGCAGTCTGGATATGCCCATCCTGCTGGTCGACACCGGCGGACGGCTGATCTATTACAACGAATCGGCCGAGGTTATCCTCGGGCTGCATTTCGATGAAACCGGCGAAATGTCGGCCGAGGAGTGGAGCAACCTGTTTGCTGTCGAAGACGATGCGCGCAACCCAATTCCGCCGGAAAACCGGCCGATAATGCTGGCGCTCACCGAGCGCAGGCCCATCGCCCGCTCGATGTGGATGCGCTGCGGCCACGGCGAGTGGCGCTATCTGAATATCACCGTCTATCCACTCATTGGTGAAGGCGGCCAGTTTCTAGGCGCGCAAATGATTTTCTGGGAACCCTAATATGGAAGTGACGCTGTGGGGCACGCGTGGCTCACTGGCTACACCCGGCCCGGAGACGGCAGAATACGGTGGCAACACTTCCTGCGTGGGTGTGTGGGGGCGCGAAGGCACGGTGCTGGTGCTGGACGCCGGAACCGGCATACGCCGCTTCGCGAAAACGATCCCGGCATCGGTGCTGCGCGTGGACATTCTGCTTACGCATCTGCACATGGATCATATCCTCGGGCTGGGATTTTTCGGGCCGCTCTACCGCGAAGATGTCGATGTCCATATCTGGGGCCCGGCCAGTTCCACGCAAAACCTGCAGGCACGGCTCAAGCGTTATCTCTCACCACCGTTGTTCCCGGTGCGCTTGAACGAGTTGCCCTGCAAGCTGCATTTTCATGAAGTGCCGCGCGGCGATGTCGACATCGGCGAATTCCGCGTCTCCACTGCGCTGGTTTGTCATCCGGGGCCAACGGTCGGCTACCGTATCAAGTCGTCGTCTGGTCGTGTGCTCACCTATATGCCGGACCATGAGCCCGCGCTCGGTGCATTGCGCTTTCCGACGTTGCCGCGCGAATGGACCTCCGGCGCCATCCTCGCGGCAGAAGCCGATTTGCTGATCCATGACAGCCAGTACAGCGCCGCTGAATACAGCTGCCACTGCGGCTGGGGGCATAGCTCGCTCAATCAAACACTCGATTTCGGCACGCTGGCAGGCGTAAAGCGCCTGGCGCCGTTTCATCACGATCCCAACCATACGGATGCAGATCTTGATAACTTGATGCAGGAAGCGATAGAGCAGACCCGACCGGAATATCAAGTGACGCCGGGTAAGGAAGGAACGGTTTTTCAGTTGTAGTCATGACGTAAGTTCGCCCACAATATTCAGGCGGGCCGATTCTTCGTCATGTGTGTGATGGCGTATAGATTGCACCGCGCCTGGCGACGATCATAGGAAACAAGTCGCTAACGTACCAGGTCCTTTCCTGATTCACTTGTGAAATGTTCCCGACGCGCACGTAATGAAATTGTTCTTGAGCCTGCGATCTGGGTTTGCTCCGTCCCCGCAGTCGAGGGGGAGGCTAGGATGGGGGTGTGCTATTCGCATCGCCCCCATCCCGACCTTCCCCCGTTGCCGGGGGAAGGAGTGAAAAGCCAAATCAACGACGCAGCCATTTTGAAGTTCTACCCGGAGGTTTGTTGGTGTTCAAGAAAACCCGCACTGCCGTCGTCCCCAAGTCCGCCAAATCCATCGTCGATACCGTCGACCGAATCACCGAAGTCCGCCGCCAGGAGGCCTTGTTAAAGACCGGCGCTCTGCAAAATGCGATCCTCAATAGCGCCAATTTCTCTAGTATTGCCACTGACGAAAAAGGCATCATCCAGCTATTCAACATCGGTGCCGAGCGGATGCTGGGTTACAAGGCTGCCGATGTTCTGAACAAAATCACCCCGGCCGATATCTCCGATCCACAGGAAGTGATTGCACGTGCCAAGGCCCTGAGCGTCGAACTCGATACCCCCATCACGCCAGGCTTTGAGGCGCTAGTGTTCAAGGCCTCGCGCGGCATTGAGGACATTTACGAGCTGACCTATATTCGCAAGGATGGCAGCCGCTTCCCGGCGGTGGTATCGGTCACCGCCCTGCGCGACGAGCAAGATGCGATCAGCGGGTATCTATTGATTGGCACCGACAACACCGCGCGCAAACAGGCCGAAGAGGCGTTGCTCAAGGCGGGGGCACTGCAGAGCGCCATTTTCAACAGCGCCAATTTCTCCAGCATCGCTACTGACGCCAAGGGCGTCATCCAGATTTTCAACGTCGGTGCTGAACGCATGCTCGGCTACAAAGCCGCCGACATGATGAACAAGATCACGCCAGCCGATATTTCCGACCCACAGGAAGTGATCGCGCGCGCCAAGGCTCTAAGCGTTGAACTTGACACCCCGATCACGCCAGGCTTCGAAGCGCTAGCCTACAAGGCCTCGCGCGGGATCGAGGACATTTACGAGCTGACCTATATTCGCAAGGATGGCAGCCGCTTCCCGGCGGTGGTATCGGTCACTGCCCTGCGCGATGCGCAGGACGCCATCATCGGCTACCTGTTGATTGGCACCGACAACACGGCGAGGAAGCAGGCCGAAGAAGCGCTGCTCAAGGCGGGGGCACTTCAAAGCGCGATTTTCAACAGCGCCAATTTCTCAAGCATTGCCACCGACGCAAAAGGTGTTATCCAGATTTTCAACGTCGGCGCCGAGCGCATGCTGGGCTACACCGCTGCGGACGTGATGAACAGGATCACCCCGGCCGATATTTCCGATCCGCAAGAAGTGATTGCGCGCGCAAAAGCATTAAGCGTTGAACTTGGCACACCGATCACCCCAGGCTTCGAGGCGTTGGTGTTCAAGGCCTCGCGCGGCATCGAGGACATCTACGAGCTGACCTACTTCCGCAAGGATGGTAGCCGATTTCCAGCCATCGTCTCGGTGACGGCCCTGCGCGATGCGCAAGAAAACATCATTGGTTACCTATTGATCGGCACCGATAACACCGCGCACAAACAGGCCGAAGAGGCGTTGCTCAAGGCCGGGGCACTGCAAAGCGCCATTTTCAACAGCGCCAATTTCTCCAGCATCGCAACCGATGCCAAGGGTGTCATCCAGATCTTCAACGTCGGTGCCGAGCGCATGCTGGGCTACACCGCTGCCGACGTAATGAACAAGATCACGCCGGCCGATATTTCTGACCCGCAGGAAGTGATCGCGCGTGCCAAGGCCCTGAGCGTTGAACTTGACACCCCGATCACACCAGGCTTCGAAGCGCTGGTGTTCAAGGCCTCGCGAGGCATCGAAGACATCTATGAATTGACCTACATCCGCAAGGACGGTACGCGCTTCCCGGCCATCGTGTCGGTCACCGCGTTGCGTGACGACAAGGGCGGCATCATCGGCTACCTGTTGATCGGCACCGACAATACGGCGCGAAAGCAGGCCGAAGAGGCGCTACTGGAAGCGGGCGCCTTGCAGAACGCGATTTTCAACAGCGCCAATTTTTCCAGCATCGCCACCGACGCCAAGGGCGTCATCCAGATTTTCAACGTCGGTGCCGAGCGCATGCTGGGCTATACCGCCGCTGAAGTGATGAACAAGATCACGCCGGCCGATATCTCCGACCCACAGGAAGTGATCGCCCGCGCCAAGGCGCTGAGCCAAGAACTGGCCACGACCATCCAGCCAGGGTTCGAGGCACTGGTGTTCAAGGCCTCGCGCGGGATCGAAGACATTTATGAGCTGACCTACATCCGCAAGGACGGCAGCCGCTTCGCAGCCATCGTGTCGGTGACGGCGCTGCGCGACGCGCAGGGGGGCATCATCGGCTACTTGTTGATCGGTACCGACAACACGGCAAGGAAGCAGGTCGAGGCAGAGCAGCAAAAGCTCGATCAGCGTCTGCGCGACCAGCAGTTCTATACGCGCTCCCTGATCGAATCCAACATCGACGCGATCATGACCACCGATCCGGCCGGCATTATTACCGACGTCAACAAGCAGATGGAAGCACTCACCGACTGCACGCGCGACGAATTGATCGGCGCGCCCTTCAAGAACTATTTCACCGATCCTGATCGTGCCGAAGCGGCCATCAAGCTGGTGCTGCGCGAAAAGAAGGTTACCAATTACGAGCTGACGGCGCGCGCGCGCGACGGCAAGGAAACCGTCGTTTCATATAACGCGATGACGTTCTACGACCGTCACCGGACATTGCAGGGGGTATTCGCCGCCGCGCGCGACGTCACCGAGCGCAAACTTCTCGATCAGGCGCTGCAAGAAACGAACGTCGCACTGGAAGGTGCCAAATCCGTGGCTGAAAAGGCCAATCTCGCCAAATCCGATTTTCTATCCAGCATGAGTCACGAGTTACGTTCGCCACTCAATGCGATTCTTGGCTTCGCGCAGTTGATGGACTCAGACTCACCACCGGCCACGGCGTCCCAAAAGGCCAGCATCGATCAGATTCTGCATGCAGGCTGGTATCTGCTGGAACTGATCAACGAAATCCTCGATCTGGCAGCGATCGAGTCCGGCAAGCTATCGCTCTCCGAAGAACCGGTGTCGCTGTCCGAAGTCATGCTGGAGTGTCACGCAATGATCGACCCGCAGGCGCAAAAGCGTGGCATCACACTGACCTTCCCCCAGTTCGAGCTGCCGAGTTTTGTTCGTGCCGACCGCACCCGTTTGAAGCAGGTTCTCATCAACCTCCTCTCCAATGCGATCAAATACAACAAGCCAGGCGGATCCGTTATCGTCGATTGCACCATGGCCGGCCCGACGCGTACCCGCGTCGGCGTGCGCGACACTGGCGCGGGATTGTCCCCGGAAAATCTGCTGCAGCTTTTTCAGCCGTTCAACCGGCTGGGACAGGAGCGTAGCACCGAAGAAGGCACCGGTATCGGTCTGGTGATGAGTAAGCGCCTGGTTGAACTGATGGGTGGCGTGATCGGCGTGGACAGCAAAGTGGGTGTCGGCAGCGTATTCTGGTTCGAACTAAGCACAACAGCTGAGGCGGAACATGTCACAGAAGCCGACAAGTCGCTCGCCGCGACCGATGTGCTGGCCGAAAGTGCCGCGACCCAACACACCTTGCTTTATGTGGAAGACAACCCGGCTAATCTTAAGCTGGTTGAACAACTCATCTCACGCCGTCCCGAAATACGCCTGCTGACGGCAACCGACGGTATTAGCGGCATCCGGCTTGCACGCGAGCACCTGCCGAAGGTGATCCTGATGGACATCAATCTGCCAGGCATCAGCGGCATCGACGCAATGATCATCCTGCGCAAGGATGCCGCCACCGCGCACATTCCCGTCGTTGCCATCAGTGCGAACGCCATGCCCACCGATATCAAACGAGGCATGGAGGCAGGATTTTTTCGCTACCTCACCAAGCCGATCAAGGTCGCGGAATTCACGGAGGCGCTGAATGTAGCGCTGGCGTACGCAGCTAAGCAAGGCAACACAGCGGAACGCTGATGAGCAGCGCGACCTAAAAGCCGCGGCCCCTCGCTTCGCCATCCCCTTGCGGGCGAGGGTGGAGCAGGGAATTTGCGGCGCGTGCTGAACGGCAGTCCGATGCAGCGGGCAGAGCGCCGTGCAAGGGTGGGCGAGGCGGCGTGAACGCCAATTACCCAGCGCACAAAAATTCGAAGACCGCCATTCCGTGGGCTTTTCCAGACAGAAATGCCTGAAAAGGCGCACAGAATGGCGATCTACGCCTTCCAAGCTCCCACTTCCTCTATCCCCTCTCCAACGAGGGGAGCGGGACGCAAAGCGGTAGCGTCTTGCGGCGCTGCCGCCAAACTTCGCGGTCGTTGATAAGCCCTTCGGGAACGCTATCAGCTCGCTTAAAGTCAACCCCATAGCTGGAATCAGTCTTGCGCCTACAGCTCCGAACCCGCGCCAGTGCTATGGTGCCGTGGACACTGAAGTCGAAAACGCGCGATAGCTTTTGCTACTACGTTGCAACCCAGTGATGGCAAACCATGTTGTGAGAAACGAGCTTATAACTCCATCAGCCCTCTCACAGTGTGGAGCAACAACACGTTTTATATCGAGACCGGTCATGAATGAAGTTACAGCCGCTGCCAATGTCAGTGACGAAAAGCAGGCGAACGATGAAACCGGACGTCTGGAGGCAGCGCACAAATCATCGGCATTGCAGGCCGCGATCCTCAACAGCACCAACTTTTCGATTATCGCCACTGACGAAAAGGGCATCATTCAATACTTTAACGACGGTGCCGAGTGCATGCTGGGCTATTCAGCAATTGAAGTAGTGAACAAGGTCAACCCATGCGATCTGCACGATCTGGACGAACTAATGACGCGCGCCGAAGCGCTGAGTGCCGAGTTCGGCACCATGATCAAGCCGGGCTTCGAGGCACTGACATTCAAAGCTTCACGCGATATCGACGACACTTACGAGCTGACCTATATTTGTAAGGACGGTAGCCGCCTGCCCGCCAGCGTGTCGATCAGCCCATTGCGCGATGACGCCGGTGAGGCCATCGGCTACCTGCTCATCGGTACCAATAATTCGGTGCGAGAGCGGGTTGAAGCCGAATTGACGAACGCAAAAATAGCAGCCGAAAAGACGAGTTTGGCGAAGTCGGATTTTATGGTGCAGATGAGTCACGAGTTACGTACGCCACTCAATGTGATTCTCGGCTTTGCTCAGTTGATGGAATCAGCAATCCCAGTGCTGCCGCCCACACAAAAGGAGAATCTCAACCAGATTTCGCTCGCCGGACGATATCTGCTGGATCTATCCAATGGCATCCTCGATTTGGCGTTGATTGAATCGGGCAAGGCCGCGCTGTCGCCTGAGCCGGCACCGCTGACCGAGGTGATGCGCCGGTGCTTTTCCCTGATTGAACCGCAAGCCAAAAAGCGCCGCATCGCGATTAGCTTCCCGACGTTTGAGTCACTCATATTTGTCAAAGCCGATCAAACCAGACTCAAGCAGGTGTTGATGAATCTGCTGGTCAACGCCGTCAATTACAACAAGCCGGGTGGCACGGTCACGGTCACTTGCACCCCTGGCTTGACGGCGCCGGATTCTATACGCATCAGCGTCCGGGATACGGGACACGGCATGGCGCCGGAAAAATTGTTACAGCTTTTTCAGCCGTTCAATCGCCTCGGACAGGAGACTGGCGATGAACGTGGTCTGGGCATTGGCCTGGTGGTAACCAAACAGCTAGTCGAACTGATGGGTGGATCGATCGGCGCAGAGAGCGTAGTCGGTAAGGGAAGCGTATTCTGGGTCGAGCTAGATACGACGCCAGCGCCGCCGCCAGTGGTGGTCGAAGCTAAGCCAGCTGTAGCCACGGAGCCCGCAATGATGCCTGCGTCGGGTGCCCCATTGCGCACGCTGTTATACGTTGAAGACAATCTTGCCAATCTGAAACTGGTCCAGCAAATCATCGCGCGCCGCGCCGACCTTTGCCTGCTGACCGCGACCGAAGCCATTACCGGCATCGCGTCGGCACGCACTAATTTGCCAGAAGTGATTTTAATGGATATCAACATGCCCGGCATGAGCGGCATCGATGCGCTGCACATTTTGCGTAGCGATCCGATGACCGCGCATATCCCTATCATTGCGCTCAGTGCCAACGCCATGCCACACGATATTGCCAAAGGCCTTGAGGCCGGATTCTTCAACTACATCACCAAACCGATGCGGGTGAATGAATTTATGGAAGCGCTGGATGCGGCATTGGTGTTTTCGCAAATGACGGCCGACGCGGCGGGCAAAAAGGCTTAGGGCTGAATGCTGCTCATGCTATTTCTGAATCGTTAAGACACTCATTTTCGATGCGTCTCCAGTTCAGAACAGTTTTTGCTGTGGGCGCGGCGACGAGCACGGCGTTGCTCCCGCAACGCCACTTTTTGCGAGTCAGCATTGATGCGACTACACTTTTGCCTTCGCGTAAAGATCATTCACCGTCGCATAGCAGCCACAGGCGGCTTCCGCCAGGCCACGCGCGTCGATGATGGTAATGTTGCCCATGGCGTAGCGAATCAAATTTAGCCTCTGCAAGGCTCTCGCTGCCGCCGTGACGCCGACGCGCCGCACACCGAGCATACGCGCCAGGAATTCCTGCGTGAGTACAAACTCGTTAGCATGCACGCGGTCACGTGTCATCAGCAGCCATCGCGCCAATCGTTGTGTCACGACGTGAAAGCGATTGCAAGCGGCCGTTTGTGCGACTTGAATCATCAGCAAGTGCGTAAAACGAAACAGCGCACTCTGTAGCGCGGCGCTGTTGCCAAACTCCCGGCGAAAATCTGCCGTCTTCATGCGCAAAGCCGTGCCCACTCCCTGCACGACCGCCAGAAGCGGTGATACGGCGATACCCAGCGCGACTGGAATGCCAATCATGCCTTCGGTGCCGACCAGCCCGACTTATGCGGCACGCTTGTCATCCACCGTCGTCAACAGTGAGACGAGGCTATCTTGGGGGAAATAGACATGGCGAATTCGGTCGCCAGCTTCGTAGAGTACTTCTGCAAACGCAAGCTCAACCAATGTGAGGTGAGGGCATAGTGCCTGATAGTCCTGGTGGGGCAGCGCAGCAAGCAGGCGATTGGAAATCGCGACTTTTTTGGAGCCCGGCATGAGTGTCTTTCTGATAGGAAGCCTTTGCGACTCCTTCGTCGAATTTCTAAATATGATTTTCGGAAGATCGATCCTGGACCAGGTCGAACCAAAGGTTTGTAAGTACTACAAAAATTATAATATCTTTTTAAAAACAAGTAATTATGTCCGGCACCGCACATATAAATTTAAATATAGTGGGTTCCGAACAAAACTGCCTGCGCAGTTAATTTGCGGGTTTGCCCGGCAACGCGCCAGAGCATTTCGCAAACTCGCTCCCCCGCCAACGCAAATTGCGGCTGTATGTTCGATATCGAACATACAGGCCATGGTTGCGCGTCCCATAATGGCAAAAGTCGGTCTACGGTTGCCATTTTCGGCGGTCTACGGGGCATGGCTCATGTCCAAGGTTCGCAATGCCCATCAAACAGCCCAACAAAAAAAGCGGCGCTAAACCACCATCGCAAAAATCCGTCACCAGCATCACCGATGTGAAATTGAATCGGCTATTGGCTGCATTGCCCGCTACAGAATTCAAGCGCTGGTTGCCTAAACTTGAATTGATCGACCTGCCGCTGGGGCACGTCCTGTATGAATCGTCGGCCACGGAAATGAATGTGTATTTCCCCACCACAGCGATCATTTCGCTGTTGTATGTCATGAAAAATGGCGACTCCGCCGAGATTGCGGTGGTCGGCAATGAAGGTATTGTCGGCATTTCCCTCTTCATGGGCGGTGACACGACACCCAGCCGGGCCGTGGTTCAAAGTGCCGGCAAAGGCTTTCGGTTGAAAGCGGCGATCATGAAGAAAGAATTCGACCGCTCCGGATCGGTGACGCATCTACTGCTTCGTTACACCCAGGCGCTGATCACGCAGATGGCGCAAACCGCGGTTTGCAACCGGCATCACTCATTGGACCAGCAACTCTGCCGCTGGCTGCTATTGAGCCTCGACAGGCTTGCGGGCACGGAATTGGTAATGACTCAGGAGCTGATCGCCAACATGTTGGGGGTACGGCGCGAAGGTGTGACGGAAGGTGCCTCGAAACTGCAAAAAGCCGGCCTCATCCGTTACTCGCGGGGCCGCATCAACGTCCTCGATCGCGCCGGACTTGAACACCGGGTCTGCGAATGTTATGCAGTGGTCAAAGTAGAATACGATCGCTTGCTGCCGGAGCAAATGGCGGCATAGCAGCCTGTTGCACCATCAACTTTCTATCACCTCGTCGGTCCAGACCTTGAAACTCGCCAGCGTATTGGGACCAAAAGTATTGCTGATGGCGACGTCCGCCGCGTCGCGGCCACGGGCAATCAGCACGCGCCCGATGCGCGGCGTGTTGTTGCGGGCATCGAAGGTGTACCAATGGCCATCGAGATAAGCCTCGAACCAGGCGGCGAAATCCATCGTGCCCCAGGGCTTGGGCGTACCGATGTCGCCTAAGTAACCGGTGCAGTAGCGCGCGGGAATATTCATGCAGCGGCAAAACGTCACTGCAAGGTGCGCGTAATCGCGGCAAACCCCCGTCTTGTCGTGGAAAGCTTCAAGCGCCGTGCGCGTCATGCGAGCGTGTTGGTAGCCGAAAGTAATGTGGTGATGAACATAATCGCAAATGGCCTGCACGCGGTCCCAACCGGTTGGACCATTTCCAAAAAGCTGCCAAGCGGTCTCAGATAGGCGATCGGTTTCGCAGTAGCGACTACCAAGCAAAAACAATAGCGATTCTTCTGGCAAATCGCGCACCAGCAATTGCTGCGCCTGCCGCGCAATCATGTCGGGTAGCCCGCTGTCGTTCACGTAAGCATCAGCCGAGACGCGGGTACGACCAGCCGGCGCGACGATGCGGGTACACCAGTTACCGAAGCTGTCACGGTAGGCGGTACTCGGCACAGGAGGATCGAAAAGCAGATTGTCGCGGCCGATAAGATCGGAAACCCGGGTGAAGTGAACGTTCAAATTCAAGATCATCGGTGTCGGCTGCGGGCAGTCGTACACCATTTCAAAGCCGACGCGAATTTTCATGATTATTCCCCGGTTTTAAAAAGAATTATTTACTCGGAATTCAACTCGCTACGGTTTCGGCTGCTCACCAATTAAGCTCGGGCAACTGGCGAAACACTTGCCGGGTGCCCTCGCCCCAGGCGCGGCCAAGCGCAGTGAAATAGGCATCCCCCTCCTCGAAACGGCGACGCTTGCGAACTTCAAGACTGTCACGCTCATAGCACATCAGATCGATTGGCATGCCCACCGACAAATTGCTGCGCATGGTGGAATCGAATGAGACCAATACACACTTAATCGCGTCCTCAACCAGCGTAGTTCGCGAAATCACGCGCTCGATAATCGGTTTGCCGTATTTGGTTTCGCCAGTCTGGAAATACGGTGTATCTATCCCTGCTTCGATAAAATTGCCTTCCGCATAAATGCGGAATAGCCGTTGCGATTCGCCACTAATCTGCCCACCGACGATGAACGAAGCATTGAAGGCCATGTCGTTCTGTTCAAGGTACTCACCATCGCGCCGCTCGATGTCACGCATCGCGTCTGCGACCAGCATGGCGACGTCAAACATGGTGCGCGCAGTCCAGAGGTTGACTGTTCCATCGGCGGCAACGCAGCGTTGATTCAACACGCCAATAACGGCTTGCGTGCCAGCGAGACTGCCGGAACTCAACAGTACAATCACCCGATCACCCAGGCGGTCGAACACGGTCATCTTGCAGAATTTGGCGATGTTATCGACGCCCGCATTGGTGCGCGAATCCGAGGCAAAAACGATGCCCTGATCGAGCATAACGCCAATACAGTAAGTCATGTTGCGCGCCTTTTGCTCAGTCGGTCGGTGACGATGAGTTTTACCACGTTTTGCCAACGTGACCGCAACGGTATCTTCTCCGACGAAAATATAGCGCCGTAAAATTAAGGGGAATGAAGTACACTTTGTAAAGCGGGTCAAGCGGAAATTGCTCAACAGGCCGTTGAATTAAAAAGTATTTTTCGTTTATGTTCGCAAACGAACATTTAAAAACGCCCGCGCTTTGCATAATACGTTGTAGCCAGTCAAAGCTTGCCGGTCGGCGGCCTTTGTATCGTGGCGCAAGTCCAAGGCTCACCATGCCCATTCATCCGCGTCCCAAGAAAACCCTCGCTGCCGTCAAGCCAGCTGCACTGCATAAGAAATCCGCCGACATTAGCAAGGCCAGCCTTGACTTGAACCGGCTACTGGCGGTGCTGCCTGAGGCAGAACTGAAACGCTGGCTCCCGGAGCTTGAATTGATCGACTTGCCGCTAGGTCACGTAATCTACGAGTCAGCGGCCACGGAAAAAAATGTGTACTTTCCAACCACGGCCATCGTTTCGCTGCTGTACGTCATGGAAAATGGCGATTCAGCCGAGATCGCCGTTGTTGGTAACGAGGGTATCGTCGGTATTTCGCTGTTCATGGGTGGCAATTCCACACCCAGCCGTGCAGTCGTGCAAAGCGCGGGCAAAGGCTTCCGGCTACCGGCAAAGATCATGAAAGACGCGTTCGACCGCGCCGGGCCGATCACCCATTTACTGCTGCGCTATACCCAGGCGCTGATTACCCAGATGGCACAAACCGCCGTCTGTAACCGTCATCACTCGCTGGACCAGCAACTGTGCCGCTGGCTGCTATTGAGTCTTGATCGGCTGCGTGGGACCGAACTCGTCATGACCCAGGAACTGATCGCCAACATGCTCGGTGTGCGGCGCGAGGGTGTGACGGAAGCGGCTGTTAAGTTACAAAAAGCCGGACTCATCCGTTACGCGCGGGGCCGCATCGAAATTCTTGACCGTAAGGGTCTTGAAGGCCGGGTCTGCGAATGTTATGCAGTCGTAAAGAACGAATATGACCGGCTGCTACCGATGGAATCGGCGAATTAGCACGGTTTGGCCAGTCACGTACAGCGCCAGCCGCGTCGGCGATATACAAGCGCTGGCGCACCTTCCAGGGCAGAATGCCGCCACGATGCCCACCAATGGTGGAGTTTGGAAAGGCTGGCCCAGGACTGTCGACATGTCGAACCATGAGCGGGCCTCGTTGAAATAGCGACTTGCATCCACATCCTTCGAGAGGCTCAGGACGAATGGTGGGTTTGGGGAATATCGCCGTTGAGCTGGGTATCTGCCAATTTGACTCAGATCAAGTCGGCAAACCACAATTCAGTTATCGTGTCGTTGCAACGTTTTCTCAATATCAATGTCGAACCTAGCGTCATGAATCGCCTCACCCGAAAAATTGTCAGTCTACTCAGCATTGTCGCACTGGTCCTCACGCAGTTGGCCGTGGTGGCCTATTCGTGCCCGATGCAATTTCAGTGGCTCGATGATGCTGTTGTGAGCGCGGATGCCCCTGCGCCGGATGCCGGCGGGAGCGACGTAGATTCCCCGGCCCTCTGCAAGAAGCATTGTGAAAACGGGCAGCAGAACGTCAATGATTCGTCGCAAGCACTGGCCATGTGCGCTTTGGAAGCCGCGCCGACAATCGCTCTGGTAATTCAACCGGCCACACTGCGCGTTGATGCACCCGCGGCGACGCCGTCGCTGCGTAACGCGACTGCCCCGCCGTTGTCAATTCGGCACTGCTGCTTTCTCATCTGATCACCCGCTTCGCTTGAGCGCCTGACTCCGCCGGAGTCCGGCATTTTCAATCTTGTTGGAGGTGGTCATGCAGTTCTATTTTCGTTCGCGGCTGTTTCACTTGTCCCTGACGGCCTGTGCACTCGCGAGTGTCGCGTGTTCCGCGGCTCCCGCACTATCGCTCGTCGAAGCGCAGCGCATCGCCTCGGCGAACGCGCCGCAATTGCAGGCGCAAGCCGCCGCGATCCGCGCGGCGGAGGCCGCCGGTATAAGCGCCGGTGAACTCGCCGATCCCAAACTGATCGTTGGCCTTGATAATCTGCCGGTGGACGGTACCGACCGGTTCAGCCTCACCCGCGATTTCATGACCATGCGCAAGATCGGCTTTATGCAGGATTTCACGCGCGGTGAAAAACTCAAGTTGCGCGGCGATCGTGCCAATGCTGAAGTGCGAAAGGAAGGCGCCCTGCTCATGCTCGCGCAGGTCAACCTGCGGCGGGACGTGGCGCTCGCCTGGATCGACCGTTATTTTGCCGAACGCCAACTCGAGTTGCTGAAGGAGCTGGCACGTGAGGGCGAATTGCAAATCACAGCAGCACAGGCGGCACTGGCCGGCGGCAAAGGACAGGCCGGCGACCCGTTCGCAGCCCGCCTTGCAGTTGCCCAACTCGCGGACCGCATTATCGATGCCGAGCGGATGGTGGCCCGATCGCAGAGCCAATTGGCGCGATGGATTGGTGCCGATGCCATGCGGCCACTGGAGCCGCCACCTGCATTCGATCAGCTTGCCCGACGCCACGAAGATCTGATTGGCGGCCTCGACAGCCTTCCCCACCTCGCCATGTATGTGCCAATGCAGGCGATGGCCGAGACCGAAGTCAAACTCGCCCTTGAAGCCCGGCACCCCGACTGGAGCCTGGAAGTAGCTTATGCGCAGCGCGGACCGGCGTTTTCGAACATGCTCTCCATCGGTGTGCGTATCGACCTGCCGATTTTCCAGAGCCGGCGCCAGGATCCAGCCATTGCCGCCAAAACGGCGCTGGTCGAACAAGTGCGCGCGCAGGCCGACGACGCACGGCGAGTTCATGTAGCCGAAATCGACTCGATGTCTGCCGATTGGGAGTCAGGCAAAAAGCGCGTGCAGCGTTATGTGGCCGACTTGATGCCGCTTGCCCACGAACGGTCCGAGGTGGCGCTGGCGGCGTATCGCGGTGGCAAGAGCGATCTAGCCCCCGTCCTCGACGCACGCAAAGGTGAAATCGAAACCCGCCTCAATCATCTTCAGGCGCAAGGCGATTTAGCACGCGCATGGGCCAATCTTAATTTCCTGATTCCAGATACGAAGGATTCGCAATGAAAAGCAACGTCATTCTCACGCTCGCCGCGATCGGGTTGATTGCAGCGGGTATCGGCGGTGGCTACTGGTACGGTATGCATCGTTCAATGGTGGGCACCGGCCTGCAGGCGGATGCAACGGCCCCTGCGACTGCGGCAGACAAGAAACCGCTGTACTACTACGATCCGATGTATCCCCAGCAAAAATTCGACAAGCCCGGCAAGTCACCGTTCATGGACATGATGTTGGTACCGGTGTATGGCGATGACGGTGGCGATACTGGATCAGTGAAGATCAGTTCGCGGGTCGTGCAAAACCTGGGTATCCGTACTGGCGAGGTGACACAGGGTACGTTGGACAAAAAGGTGCAGGTGGTCGGTGCGGTCGTGTTCGACGAGCGCGCGGTCGCGGTGGTGCAGGCGCGCGCTGGCGGCTTTATCGAAAGGCTATTCGTGCGCGCGCCGCTGGATCGCGTTGCCAAGGGTCAGCCGCTAGCGGAGATTCTCGCGCCCGAATGGGTGGCTGCGCAGGAGGAATACCTGGCCTTAAAAAGGAGTCCGCTCGCCAATGATGCGCTGCGCCAGGCAGCACGCCAACGGCTCATCCTGCTCGGCATGGCCGAAGCGACGGTCGCCGCGATCGACGCCGACGGCAAGACCCGGCCGCGCATCACACTGGTGGCGCCAATCGGTGGTGTCGTCGGCGAACTGACCGCGCGCGAAGGTATGACGGTAATGCCGGGTGCGATGCTGTTTCGCATCAACGGTCTCTCGACGGTGTGGGTGAATGCCGACGTGCCGGAAACACAGGTCGCGTGGCTACAACCGGCAAGTAACGTCGAAGCGAGCGTGCCCGCGTATCCCGGTGAAGTGTTCAAGGGGCGCGTGACGGCGCTGCTCCCCGAGGTGAACGCCACGACGCGAACGCTGAAGGCGCGTATAGAAGTCGCCAATCCCCAAGGCCGCCTGGTTCCGGGAATGTTCGCGACCATCGCTGTGGCTGCGTCGCCGAAACAGGCAGTACTGCTGGTGCCATCGGAAGCCGTGATCCAGACCGGCAAGCGCAGTGTGGTCATTGCCGCCGACAGCGGGCAGGACGGCAAACAGCAATTCGCCCCCATCGATGTGGAAGTGGGCGCGGAAGCCAATGGCATGACGGAAATAAAGAGCGGCTTGCAAAAAGGCATGAAGGTGGTGCTATCGGGACAATTCCTGATCGACTCCGAAGCGAGCTTGAAAAGTACCGGCACCCGCATGAGCGATGCGCCTGCAATGGCCGGTGAAACTCACAAAGGCGAAGGCAAGGTCGAAAAGGTCGGCAAGGACACCGTGACGTTGTCGCATGGCCCCATCGAATCGATCAAATGGGGCGCGATGACCATGGACTTCAAGCTGCCAAAGGAAGGTGCGCCGGCCGGCATCAAAGAGGGCAGCAATGTCAAATTTGAATTTACTGCCCGTAAGGACGGCAATTTTGAAATCACCACCATCACGCCCAAAGAAAATGCGGCGGGAGCAAAGAAATGATTGCAGGATTGATCCGCTGGTCGATTGTCAACCGCTTCCTGGTGTTGCTGGTCACGTTCATTGTCGCCGCGTGGGGCGTCTGGTCGGTGACAAAAACGCCGCTCGATGCCATTCCCGATCTGTCTGATGTGCAGGTCATCATCCGCACCACATTCCCGGGGCAGGCGCCGCAGATTGTCGAAAACCAGATCACCTATCCGCTCACCACCACCATGCTATCGGTGCCGGGGGTGAAAACGGTACGCGGTTTCTCGTTCTTCGGCGATTCGTTCGTCTATGTGCTGTTCGAAGACGGGACCGATTTGTACTGGGCGCGCTCAAGGGTGCTCGAATACTTGAATCAGGTGCAGGCGCGGCTGCCGCAGAATGCCAAAGCGTCGCTGGGCCCGGATGCCACCGGCGTCGGCTGGATCTACGAATATGCGCTAGTCGACCGTAGCGGCCGCAACGATCTTTCGCAACTGCGTGCGCTGCAGGATTGGTTCCTGAAATACGAATTGAAGACGCTGCCGAATGTGGCGGAAGTCGCGACCATCGGCGGCATGGTCAAGCAATATCAGGTGGTGCTGGATCCAGATCGCCTGCGCGCCTATAACATCCCGCATGGCAAAGTCATTGCGGCGATAAAGAGCGCCAATCAGGAAACCGGCGGCTCGGTACTGGAGCTGGGCGAGGCCGAGTACATGGTGCGTTCAGGCGGCTATCTGAAGTCGCTGGAAGACTTCCGCACCATACCAGTCGCGACCAGCGATGCCGGTGTGCCGGTGCTACTAAAGGATGTCGCACGATTGCAGACCGGGCCGGAAATGCGCCGTGGCATTGCCGAATTGAACGGCGAGGGAGAAGTGGCGGGCGGGGTGATCATCATGCGTTCCGGCAAGAACGCACTGGAGACGATTGCGGCGGTGAAGGCCAAGCTTGAACAATTGAAACCGGGCCTGCCGCCCGGCGTGGAAATCGTCACGACCTACGATCGCTCCGATCTCATCAACCGTGCGGTGGAAAATCTGCGTGGCAAGCTGATCGAGGAATTTATAGTCGTGGCGGTGGTGTGCTTTGTATTCCTGTTTCACCTGCGCTCGGCGCTGGTGGCGATTGTCTCGCTGCCTCTCGGCATATTGATGGCGTTCATCGTCATGCAGCACCAAGGTGTGAATGCCAACATCATGTCGCTGGGCGGCATCGCCATTGCCATCGGCGCGATGGTCGATGCGGCAGTGGTGATGATCGAAAATGCGCACAAGCACATCGAGGCCTGGCATCACCAGCATCCAGACCGGAAACTCGCCGGTGACGATCAGTGGCAGGTGATCGGCGACGCCGCTGCTGAAGTGGGCCCCGCCCTGTTCTTTTCGCTGTTGATCATTACGCTTTCGTTCATCCCCGTGTTCACCTTGGAAGCGCAGGAGGGCCGCCTGTTTGCGCCGCTTGCGTTTACCAAGAGCTACGCGATGGCCGCGGCGGCAGGACTGGCGGTGACGTTGATTCCGGTGCTGATGGGCTACCTGATTCGCGGCAAGATTCCCGATGAGAAGTCGAATCCATTGAATCGATTCCTCATCGCCGTGTACCGGCCCTTGCTCGACAAAGTGCTGGCATTTCCCAAGGCGACTCTCGGCGTTGCCGTGGTCATCCTGCTGGCCACGATCTATCCGGCCATGCAGATTGGCGGCGAATTCATGCCGCCGATGGATGAAGGCGATCTGTTATACATGCCCTCCGCTTTGCCGGGGCTTTCCAGCGGGAAAGCGGCGGAGATTCTGCAGCAGACCAACAAACTCATCATGCAGGTGCCGGAGGTGCTGCGGGTATTTGGAAAAATCGGTCGGGCGGAGACGGCGACCGATCCCGCTCCGCTGGAGATGGTCGAGACCACTATCCAGTTCAAACCCCGCGAACAATGGCGCGCCGGCATGACGCCGGAAAAGCTAATCGAAGAACTTGATCGCACGGTGAAACTGCCGGGGCTCGCCAACCTGTGGATTCCACCGATCAGGAATCGCATCGACATGCTCGCCACCGGCATCAAGAGCCCGGTTGGCGTGAAAGTATCGGGCGCCAATCTCGCAGAGATTGATCGCATTGCCGGCGAGGTCGAGCGTGTGGTCAAAAATGTTCCCGGCGTGACCTCCGCATTGGCCGAGCGCCTGACGGGGGGTCGCTACATCGACGTCAATATCGACCGGCTGGCCGCGGCGCGCTACGGCATGAATTTGTCGGATGTGCAGAGCGTGGTGTCTGCTGCTATCGGTGGCGACAACATCGGCGAGACCGTCGAAGGCCTGCAGCGGTTTCCCATCAGCGTGCGCTATCCGCGCGAGATTCGCGATTCCGTCGAGAACATCCGTAACCTCCCCATCGTCACCGAGCGCGGCGCGCAAATCACTTTGTCCGCGGTCGCAGAAATCAAGATTACTGATGGCCCGCCAATGCTCAAGAGCGAAAACTCGCGACCCTCCGGCTGGGTCTATGTGGACATTCGCGGACGCGATCTGCAATCGGCGGTGACGGATATGCAACAAGCCGTTGCCAAAGAGGTAAAGCTCACGCCAGGTTATTCGATTGCCTGGTCGGGGCAGTTCGAATATCTGGAACGCGCCAAGGCCAAGCTGAAGATCGTGGTGCCGTTCACGCTGCTGATTATTTTTGTGCTGCTGTATCTGACCTTCAAGCGCTTCGACGAAGCCGTGCTCATCATGGCAACGTTGCCGTTCGCATTGGTCGGCGGCCTGTGGCTGATGTATCTGCTGGGCTACGCGATGTCGGTGGCCAGCGCGGTCGGCTTTATCGCGCTCGCTGGTGTGTCAGCCGAGTTCGGCGTGATCATGCTGCTCTACCTCACACAGGCGTGGGAGAAGCAGCTGACTCAAGGCCGCAATGATCTCGCCGGGCTGATGGAGGCGATCCGCGAGGGCGCCGTGTTGCGCGTGCGCCCCAAGGCGATGACCGTGGCCGTGATCTTAGCCGGCCTGTTTCCCATTATGTGGGGCGGCGGCACCGGCTCTGAAGTGATGCAGCGCATCGCGGCACCGATGGTCGGCGGCATGATCACTGCGCCGTTGTTATCGATGTTTGTTATCCCCGCCGTGTATTTGCTGATGCGTAGACGGCAATTCAAAAAGGAGACGACAGCAGCCCTCATCTCGCCATCTTTAGTTAATCGCTAAGGAGAAAATCTTGAGACGCAAATTCATCAATTTCACCATTACGCCGTTTAGTTTCCCAGCCGCCGTGTCGTTCGCCAATTATTGGAAAAAATGTCTCCGCACAGTCAGCGTCGAAACACAGAGACGTCAACGCGGGCAAAATCCACCTTGGGCAAACGATATGCGCAGGGAGGCTCTCCTCGCATGCATGGCGATAACGTTGGGCGGATGTGCAACGTTTCCGGCACCACTGCTGGTTGAACATCCACCCGCGGCCGTCGCGCCGACACCGTTCGCGGTAGGCGCAAGGCCAGTTGCTTTGGTGCTGTCAAGCGGCGCGGCCAGGGGCTTTGCCCATATCGGGGTCATCAAAGTATTGGAGGAGCACGGCTTGAAGCCGGACATCGTGGTCGGCGCCAGTGCGGGTAGCATGATTGGGGCGTTGTACGCATCTGGATTGACTGCAGCCGAGCTCGAAAAGGCCATCAGTGAAATGGACGGCTCCATATTCACTGACTTCGTGCTGCCGCGATTTGGTATCCTGCCGGGTGAATTGGGCTTCGTGCGCGGTGACAAGCTGCATCGCTTTATCGATCAGCGGGCAAAGCACCACCGCATTGAAGAATTTCCGATTCGATTTGCCGCGGTGGCGACCCAGCTTTCCAGTGGAAAACCGGTTGCGTTCAACGCTGGGGATGTGGGCCTGGCCGTTCTTGCCTCAAGCGCAGCACCGGGCCTGGTGAGCCCTGTCGGCCTCAATGGGGAGTATTACGCGGACGGTCAAATTGCCAGCCCACTGCCGATTGCGATTGCGCGAGGCTTGGGTGCGAAAATTGTCATTGCGGTAGACGTCGTCTATCCGCCGGTGGATGCGGTGATGACAAACCCGCTCCGCGTGTTATTTCAGGCCTTCACCATTGCTACCTATCGCCTGAAACAGCAAGAGGCTGCCGGAGCCGACCTTGTTATCGTGCCCGAATTGGGCAGAAACTCCGGACAATGGGGGTTTTCAGAACGCGAACGGTTGGTGGCGGCGGGTTATGAAGCCGCATGGAAACGCCTGCCTGAGATTAAGGCGATACTCTCACCGGGCAGACAAGCGCCGTAACATCCAGACTCGTGGTGTGACTACTACTCGAAATTCCATCAAGATCGGTTTACATGAAATACCTATCGCTTCCGATTGCCTTCTTGCCATTTGCGTGCGGCTGCGAACAGTGTGACTGGACCTGGCTCTGTTTCACGTTTTCTGCGCTACTGGCAGGCGGTCTGTTTATAGCTCTTTCGCTCTTGCACGAGCTGCAAACGCTCAATGGTATTCGCGGCGGTCTCGAATGAGCCGAACGTATTGATTGCGACGGGCGAGCGGGCAGCGATAGCATTGATGCCCGAAATCAGGGCTGCCTTTGCGCGCTTCGCGACAACGTCGCAATGATCGGACACGAGCGCGGAAAATTGCCCGACGCGCACTCCACGATCAGCGCCTTCCGGGTCTTGCGCATGCGCGCGAGGTCGGCAAGTCGCTGTTCGATGATGGTCAATTTCATCAGCGTCGATTACAAAACGCATTCCGCGCAGATCAAATTCGATCCCGACAAGACCGGTTCAGGGCAATTGGCGAAGGCCGTTACCGATATCGGCTATCCGACCACGGTGAAGAAATGAACTCTACGATTGCGGTAGTACTGGAAAGCGTGATCACCTGCCCGTCATGCGGTGCGGAAAAACAAGAAGTCATGCCGAGGGTCATTCGGTCGTGAAGTGACGAACGCCATTTGCTGCGACTCTTGCCAAATGGAAAATGCGCGGCAATGTAGAACACAAGCACCGGCGCGGCTTGCAGGCCATAACGGCTGAAACGTGCCGTCAAATGGCGATCTTGGCTAGTGCGTGCCGGCAATATGCCGCTTGACGTTTTTGCTTCCCTGGTGCGTTTCGCCGTGACCGATTGCCGCCAGGATGCCGCAGTCTTTCGCCTTTTGCGCCTTGCGACATTGACGGCGCAACTTGTGTAGCTCTTTCTCGAGTTCCATCAACGTGGCAATCCGCGCGGTCACGTGACCGATGTGCTCGTCAAGCAAATGATTGACCTCGCCACAGTTGGACTCTGGCGCATCTCGAAACTGCAGCAATACGCGAATTTCATCTAGCGTCATGTCCAGCGAGCGGCAGTGACGCACGAATTTGAGTCGATCCACGTGTTGAACGCTGTAATGCCGATAGTTGCCTTGTGTTCGCGCAGGCTTGGGCAAAATGCCGATTTTCTCGTAGTAGCGGATCGTGTCTACGTCGGAGCCGACAATCGCCGCAAGTTCACCAATCTTCATTGCAAATCCTTTCCGGTTTCGTTTCGCGTGACGCTTGACTCTGGAGTGGCTCCAAGGTTCTAAATGCAGCATATGCACAATTGCGGGGAAATTCAATGAGCAGCCATCGTCACGAACATGACCACGCCGACACACCGCACGATCACGCGAAGCATGAGCCGTCACCCGCTCACAACAATTGCGACGGACCCGTGTGCGAAGCGCGACCCATGGACCTGGCGCCCGCTTCGCCAGGCGGTACAGAAGCATCAACGCCAATCCTCACCTTGCGTATCGACAAAATGGACTGCCCGACGGAAGAAGCCCTCATCCGCAAGGCACTAGACGGTATGGCTGGCGTCAGCAGCATGCAGTTCAACTTGATGCAGCGGCGTCTAACTGTGCAACACACGCTCGCCGATCCTGCTGCGATTGTCGCTGCCGTCGCCGCGCTAGACATGGAGCCTGTCGTGGAGTCGGCGACGAATGCCGCCACAGGCAGGAGCGCCGCATCGCCTGCCGTGCCGCGCAAAAAATGGATCATGCTCACGATTGGCGTCGTTGCTGCGGCACTGGCGGAGGTCGTGGCCTGGACGACGGGACAGGAGACATCCTGGCCAGTGATCGTGTTGTCCCTTGCAGCTATTTGCTTCAGCGGAATCGAGACCTACGCGAAAGGCTGGCTGGCCATTAAAAACCGGACGTTGAACATCAACGCGCTGATGTCGGTTGCTGTGACCGGCGCGGTGGCGATTGGCCAATGGCCGGAGGCGGCGATGGTGATGGCGCTGTTTGCCATTGCCGAAATGATCGAGGCGCTGTCGCTGGATCGCGCACGCAACGCCATTCGCGGCTTGCTGGCGATGACACCCGATACCGCCACCGTTCTGCAGGCGGACGGGACATGGAAGGAACAGGACGCGAGCACAATTGCCATCGGTGCCAACGTTCGTGTAAAGCCGGGACAGCGCATCCCATTGGATGGTGAAATCACGACCGGCCAATCCTCGGTCAATCAGGCACCCATCACAGGCGAGAGCATGCCCGTTGCTAAAGCCGTTGGCGATCATGTCTTCGCCGGGACCATCAATGAAACCGGCGAATTCGACTATCGCGTCACCGCTGAGCAGTCTCATTCGACACTGTCGCGCATCATCAAAGCCATCGAAGACGCGCAAGGCAGTCGCGCGCCCACGCAACGGTTTGTCGACAAGTTCGCAAGAATCTATACGCCGGTCGTCTTCCTGATCGCACTGGCCGTCGCATTGGTGCCGCCCCTCCTGTTCGGCCTGCCATGGCTCATCTGGATTTACAAGGCGCTGGTCTTGCTGGTCATCGCCTGCCCATGCGCATTGGTGATTTCGACGCCTGTCACCGTTGTGAGCGGACTGGCAGCCGCCGCGAAGGCGGGAATACTGATCAAAGGTGGTGAGTACCTGGAACAAGGGCACAAGCTGAAATCACTGGCACTAGACAAGACCGGAACGATTACTCAAGGCAAGCCTGTTGTTACTGATTTCGTATCACTCGCAGGTGAGCAAAGCGACACCCTTCGTATGGCCGCGAGCCTTTCCGCCAGATCGGATCACCCGGTTTCAGCCGCAGTCAATGTCTATTGGACATCCCAGACTGGCACCGCTACACCGGTGGATGTCACCGATTTCGAAGCCATTGCCGGTCGCGGCGTCAAAGGTCGAATTGGCGGCAAGTGGTTTTACCTTGGCAATCATCGCTTGGTCGAAGAGCTGGACATTTGCAGCGCGGCCACCGAAGCCGCATTAAAGCCTTTGGAGGAAGCTGGCAAAACGGCCGTCCTGATTTGTAGCGAAACGGCGCCACTCGCCATCATCGGCGTCGCCGATACCGTGCGCGAAACCAGTCGGCAGGCTATCGCCGAGCTACATGCGTTGGACATTCGCACCGTCATGCTCACTGGTGACAATGCACACACGGCGGCCGCCATTGCTAAGAGCGTCGGCATCGACGACGCGCGCGGCGATTTGTTACCTGAGGACAAACTTAAAGCCATCGGCGAAGAGCTGGCACGTCATGGCATTGTTGGCATGGTCGGCGATGGCATCAACGATGCGCCCGCATTGGCAAAATCCAGCATCGGGTTTGCGATGGGCGCGGCGGGCACTGACACAGCACTGGAAACTTCCGACGTTGCGTTGATGGACGATGATCTGCGCAAGATTCCGCAGTTCATCCGATTGAGTGCGCGAACGTCCGCCATCCTGAAGCAAAACATTGGTGTCGCATTGGGCATAAAAGTCGTTTTTCTCGGTTTGGCGATTGCCGGGATGGCAGGACTATGGATGGCCGTGTTTGCGGACATGGGTGCCAGCCTGATCGTCGTTGCCAACGGGATGCGGCTGTTGCGTACTCAAAGCCCTGCATAATTGAAGCGAAGCCCGTACCCACCAAATATGCTCGCATGAATATTGCCATCCTCCATGCCCTTGCCGCTGCAGCGCTATTTGGCGCGAGTACACCGCTGGCCAAAGCGCTAGTGGGCGATTTGCCGCCGCTGCTGTTGGCTGGTCTGCTGTACCTGGGTAGCGGACTGGGGTTGACCATCGCCCGGCTGATACGCGACCGGCGCTGGCAACCCTCTGGCTTCACTCGCACGGAGTGGCCATGGTTCCTCGGTGCCGTTTTCTTCGGCGGCATCCTCGGACCAGCCGCACTCATGTTCGGCTTGACTTCGACCTCCGGCGCCACCGCATCGCTGCTACTAAATCTGGAAGCCGTGCTCACCGCCGTACTCGCCTGGGTGGTGTTCCGCGAAAACGCGGACCGGCGCATCGTGCTTGGCATGGTGGCGATTGTGGCGGGTGGCGTGCTGCTGTCGTGGAGTGGCCGTGCCGATGCCGCCGCCGGCTGGGCCGGTCCGTTGGCCGTGGCGGCGGCATGTCTTTGCTGGGCCATCGATAACAATCTCACGCGCAAGGTGTCTGCTTCCGATGCCTTGTTGATTGCTTCGGTGAAGGGGCTGGTGGCGGGTGGCTTCAATACTGCGCTGGCGTTCATGCTGGGGGCCTCGCTGCCCGCTGCAAATACCGTTCTACTGGCGATGGTGGTGGGCCTCGCGGGATACGGCATCAGCCTGGTTTCGTTCGTGATGGCCTTGCGCGGTCTCGGCACGGCGCGCACCGGCGCCTATTTTTCAACCGCGCCCTTCATTGGCGCAGCCGTGGCCATTGTCTTCTTCGCTGAAATGCCATCGTCGGCATTCTGGATCGCGGCGGGATTGATGGCGCTGGGCGTATGGTTGCATCTCACGGAGAGTCACGGCCACAACCATTCGCATGAGCCGCTGGATCACACCCACGACCACGAGCACGACGAACACCACCAGCACGCGCACGACTTTCCGTGGAATGGCGCAGACCCACATGGACATCCTCACCAGCACGCGACGCTCGGGCACAGTCATGCGCATTTCCCGGATATCCACCACCGGCACCCGCATTAGCTCGCGGACTGCGAGTTTCAAGGGAGTGCTAAAAAACGCATCATCCCAGCGAAGGCTGGAATGACAATTTTTTGGGCGTTTCGAGACTTCCCTCAAGCGAGACTCCAGCACTGGCGCGGCTTACAGGCAAAACATGACGGGGCACCACACCAGTGCTGGAGTGTAACAACCGGTATCGTACTGGTTGCGCGTAACCTCCAATTGCTAATCTTCCAATTCCACGGGCAGAAGCGCCCTGAACGCCAACACCAGCACGGGTGGAAGTAGTAGCCATTGCAAAAGTGGAGAAAGTCCAATGCCGTAAATGGTCGGCATCTTCGGTGCATACCCCCAGCCACCGGTACGATAGACGTTGTACCACTCGCTCCAAACCGTAAACGCCATCACACTTGTTGTCACGATCATGCAGCCCGCGAGCGGTCGTGCCATCGGCCAGTCAAATCGCCTCAACACAATGCCCGCCAGCGCGAATGCGCCCAATGCGATCACCACGTCTCCCAGCGTACAGTGAAACACCGCTCGCGCAATCGTCGCGCCGTCTGCTGATAGCCAAATCGTGTAGAGGCTGACGTGGGCGATCTCCCACGCGAGGTTGAAGGCAAAGGCGAGTGCCGACCAGAGCCCGGCGAATCTCACCATGCGGGCCATCCGCGACATGGTGTTGCCGACGGCTCGCATTTACCCGGTGTGCGGTCGTTCCTGCTCAACGCAACGTCTTGAACTTACAAAGGGTCTATTTTGATTTCGACATGGGCATGTTCATGGGTTTCTCATTCTTTGCCAGCCATTTGTCAAACTCTTTGATCTCTTTTGTCTGGGATTTGATGATGTCCTTGGCCATGCTGCGCATCTTGGCGTCTTTGCCCTGCTGAAGCTGGATATTGGCCATGTCCAGAGCGCTTTGGTGATGCATCTTCATCATCATCGCAAAATCGTGGTCGATGTCGCCGGAGCCTTTCATCGACTCCATGCTTTTCATGCCGCCCATCATCGACTTGTGCATTTCCATTGAGCCTATTGGCATGGGCGCGGCGTTGTCGGCGGCAAGCGCATGCCCAACGAATGAGGAACTTAAAATTACCGAAAGGATGGCCGCCGCGCTGACTTGGCTACCAAACCGGACCGTGTTCTGAAACTTGTTTATCGCTGACATGCACGCTCTCCTGAAAAGTTAGAAACACGTCCATCCTACTTTAAGGTGCCGGATACTTCCGTACGCCAGCGCACATGGAGTCATGGTCATTGCCAATCTGCTGTGTCGTTGCTGCCCTCGCCGCGCTCGTCTTGTTTGACACAGATCAAGCCAGCGCCGCTGTGTTGATGTAGCGTGGTCAGGATGCTGATAGTACGAGCATCACAATTCGCCGAGGAAGAACCATGCATAACCATGACAGCATTTCGCCAGACCAATCCACGCGCGACGCGCCGCGTACCCATGTTGCCTGGAAAGGTGTCGCCGTCATGCTCGTTGCCATAGTCAGCTTCTATGTGCTTCGCGAGCACTGGGGGCATGCCTTGGGGGTAGCACCTTACTTGCTGCTGCTGGCGTGTCCGCTCATACATATCTTCATGCATGGAGGTCATGGGCACGACCATGCTTCAGGCGACAAGGAAAAACCCCATTGAGGTCGTTGCCAGCCGTCACGATATGAAGCCTGGCTAATGGTTGCAGCCATCGTATCGACAGCGCGTCCTTTCCCGCTGCATGCGGAGAGCAGCGTGTTAGTACGTGTCACGCCGGAAGTGGCATTTGCATTTCTGGACACGCACGAGAACATTGCCGCGCACATGGATCGCCCGAGCTGGGCGATGCTCGGCGGCGCGATGACATCGTCCATGGATAGGCTGGCCGGCAAGGAAACAGGCTCGGTGATCCTAATTGAGGGAACGGTGCTCGGTATTTCCATTTCATTGGCCGAAGAGATTGTTGAGCGGGTGCCGCCGCGTCGCAAACGCTGGGAGACCATCGGTACACCGCGGCTGATTGTCATAAGTGGGTATCGAATGGGTTTTAATGTCGAACGTGCGGGTGACGGGTGCCAAGTGACGGTTACCATCGACTACGACATTCCGGAGGGCTTTTGGGGGAGATTGTTTGGCCGCGTCTTCGCGCCTGTATATGCGAGGTGGTGTGTGCAAAGAATCGTCCACACGGTTGCGCACGAATTCTCCAATGCGAAGTTGAGCCATGTTTGCTAGGGTGCCCGAATTGAAACGGGCATTGGCAAGCGGTGCAAACGCGGCCTCTGGTAAATGAGCGAGTGTCGCGCTCTGAAAGCAACACTGCCGACCAGGTATCTGTCGCGATGAGTGATCGACCAGCAGCGCATTCTCACGCCCACGGCCTCACCGAAGCCGAGGTCCAAGCCAGGCAGCGAACGGAGGGATTCAACGAACTACCACGACCGGATCGACGCACCCCGTTTCGGATATTGTCCGAGGTTGTGCGGGAGCCAATGCTTGCATTGCTGCTCGGCGGGGGTGCGATCTATCTGGCGCTGGGGGATCTGAAGGAAGCGATAATCCTGCTCGCTTTCGCAACGATGTCGATCCTGATTACGGTCGTGCAGGAGGCGCGCACCGAGCGTGTGCTGGAAGCGCTTCGCGACCTCACCAGCCCGCGCGCAATGGTGATCCGTGATGGCGAACGCAAGCGAATAGCCGGTCGCGACGTGGTACGCGGCGACCTCGTCGTATTAGCCGAGGGAGATCGCGTGCCAGCCGACCTTATGCTGATTGAAAGTCATGACCTGCAAACTGATGAATCGCTGCTGACCGGGGAGTCGGTACCGGTACGAAAAATTGTCGGCAGCAGTGACCTACCGGTCCTTCCCAAACGACCTGGTGGCGACGACCTCCCGTATGTATTCTCCGGTTCGCTAGTTGTTCGCGGCACGGGAATTGGCGAGACCATGGCAATCGGTACCCTGAGTGAAATCGGCAAGATAGGCCAGTCACTGAATACGTTGGAGACGGAACCACCAAGACTGCAGGCGCAAACGCGACGATTGGTGCGGATTTTTGGCATGGTCGGCGGAGCCATCAGTGTACTCGCCGTACTGCTCTATGGCACCTTGCGAGGGGGCTGGCTCGATGCGCTTCTGGCTGGCGTAGCGCTTGGCATGTCGATGCTTCCCGAAGAGTTTCCGCTGGTGCTCACTGTCTTTATGGCGATGGGCGCGTGGCGCATCTCGCAGGCGCGTGTGCTGACGCGCCGCGCGGCTGCTATAGAAACTCTGGGTTCGGCGACCGTATTGTGTACCGACAAGACCGGCACGCTCACCGAAAACCGCATGGCCATTGCCGAACTGCGACTCAAGAGTGGGGAAGCGTTCTTGCCAATCGGCACTTCCCCAGGGAAACTGCCGGAGAAGTTTCAGGCCTTGCTAGAGTCCGGTCGACTCGCCAGCGCGCAAGTACCCGTCGATCCCATGGAGAAAGCGTTTCAGGAACTGGATCATCAACTCTCGGATGGGTCTGCGGACTCACGCGTTGCGGGGTGGAAGCTTGTCCAAGCGTATGGGTTGCGGCCAGAGCTTCTCGCCATGTCGCACGTATGGAAAACGGCTGCCGACGGCGACGACCTCATCGTTGCCGTCAAAGGTGCACCGGAAGCTGTGTTCGATCTGTGCCACCTTGGTGCAGCCGATCTTGCGACGGCAACGTTGTCGGTTAGCGCGATGGCTGCGAAAGGGCTGCGCATTCTGGGCGTGGCCCGCGCCTCCTTCACCGGGCCAGATTTGCCCGCATCGCAGCGTGATTTCACATTCGAGTTCCTGGGACTGGTTGGCCTCGCCGATCCACTGCGAGCCAGTGTGCCCGCCGCCATCAACGAATGCCGGTCGGCAGGTATCAGGGTGATCGTAATTACCGGTGACTATCCGGCGACGGCGCGCGCCATCGCCCGTCAGGCCAGCCTGGTCGTAGAAGACGTGGTGACCGGTGACATGCTCGAAGAAATGAGCGCCGCAGCGTTGGCTGAACGAGTGCGAACGGCAACAGTTTTCGCGCGCATCATGCCCGAGCAGAAGCTTCGCGTCGTCAATGCACTCAAGGCAAATGGCGAAATCGTCGCCATGACCGGCGACGGGGTGAACGATGCGCCCTCGCTAAAGGCGGCGCATATCGGAATTGCCATGGGTGGGCGCGGTACCGATGTGGCGCGCGAAGCTTCCGCCATTGTGTTGCTGGACGATGATTTCGGCTCGATTGTGAAAGCGGTTCGTCTCGGTCGCCGGATCTACGACAACCTCGTGAAAGCGATGGGTTTCATCATCGCCGTACACGTGCCAATTGCCGGATTGGCACTGATACCGCTGCTGTTCGGCTTGCCGATCTTGTTCGGCCCCATGCACATCGCGTTTCTGGAGATGGTGATCGATCCTGTCTGCTCGCTGGTCTTCGAGGCGGAGAGTGAAGAGGACGACGCCATGCGCAGGCCACCTCGCGACACCGATGAACCGCTTTTCTCGAAAACATTGATTGGCTGGAGCCTGCTGCAGGGAATCCTGGCACTCGCGATTGTTACCAGCATCTTTGTCGTTGCGCTCAGGCAAGGAATGCCCGAAGATGAGGTACGGGCACTTACGTTCTTCTCACTGGTCATGGCAATCATCGGCCTCATTTTTGTCAACCGCACCTTCAGTGCTTCATTGGTGACGGCATTTCGACGGCCCAATCCGGCGCTGGTGTGGGTGCTCTTGGCCGTGGCGACGAGCCTGTTATTGACCTTGCTCTGGCCATTGGCGAGAGGACTCTTTCGGTTCGGACCGCTACACCTTGATGATCTTTCCTTGGCGTTGGGTGCCGGCGTTCTATTGATTGTGCTTCTTGAGTGGACAAAGTCGCTCTGGCGCGGGCGGCAGGCGCTCAGTGGATCATCAACGCCGGCCGTGTCATAACGCACAAAAACAGGCACAACCAACGAAGCCAATCGCAACCTTGAAGTCAGCATCGAGCAATACATTAACGGCCTGGAGAATTACCAACGTCGACGCGCCGGTTCCTGCCAACGGCTACCATGCCCACCGGTCGCCTCGACGGGAAGCGGTCGCAGAGATTGCACAAAATATCATGTGGATCACCTCAGGAAGCTTGCTCGCAATGCGTGCACACAATCGATGCGATACAGCACAGAGGCGAGCGTGCTTTGGGCTGAGAATTCTATGCACGCCACTTGAAAGCAGATTTCGTACGTCAATCGCACCGGATCGGAAGACGCCATGAACTCCCCAGACCAAGAGCACAACCATGCTGGAAAAACGGACCGCGATCTACAGCCGCACAAACCATTGTCCGACGCGCAGTCTAGCGGCACGACCACGCCCGCGACAACGCAGGCAGGTCCGGCGCCATTTCCATCCGCTGGCACCATCTTTACCTGTCCGATGCATCCCGAGATTCGTCGCAACGAACCCGGTACCTGCCCGAAATGCGGCATGACCCTGGAGCCGGTCATGCCGACGTTGGACGACGACGAAAACCCGGAACTGGCAGACTTCCAGCGGCGATTCTGGTGGACGCTACCGTTGACGGTTGTCTCCGTAATACTCGCCATGCTTGGCCACAAATTGGGCTGGTTCCACGGTACGCAGCAGAGCTGGGTGGAGCTGGTGCTGACCACGCCGGTGGTGCTGTGGGCCGGCCGGCCGTTCTTTGTGCGTGGTGCGCAATCGGTGTGGACGCGAAACCCGAACATGTGGACGCTGATCGGCTTGGGTACCGGCGCCGCTTACGTCTACAGCGTCGTCGCCACGGTCGCACCCGGCGTATTCCCGGCAAACTTTGTCGCGATGGACCGCGTGCAGGTGTATTTCGAGGCGGCGGCGGTGATCATTTCGTTGACGTTACTTGGACAGATTCTGGAACTGAAAGCGCGTTCGCAGACCTCGGCCGCCATCAAATCGCTACTGGGCCTGGCACCCAAAACCGCGCGCCGCATCAAGGCAGACGGGACCGAGGAGGACGTCCCGCTCACGCATGTGCATCTGGGCGACCTGTTGCGGGTCCGCCCTGGCGAGCGGGTGCCGGTCGATGGCGTGGTCACTGAGGGCAGCAGCGCAGTGGATGAATCGATGCTCACCGGCGAGCCGATGCCGGTGATGAAAAAGACCGGCGAGAAACTGATCGGCGCGACCATGAACACCTCCGGCAGCCTGGTAATGCGAGCAGAGAAGGTTGGCGCCGAGACCATGCTTTCGCAGATTGTGCAGATGGTCGCTCAGGCGCAGCGCTCGAAGGCACCGCTGCAGCGCCTCGCGGATACCGTCGCTGGTTATTTCGTGATGGTCGTGATCGCCATTGCCGTCGCCACGTTTTTTGTCTGGGGCTTCTTCGGGCCGGAGCCGAGCTGGGTATTCGGGCTGATCAATGCCGTTGCCGTACTGATCATTGCCTGCCCCTGCGCGTTGGGGCTGGCGACACCGATGTCGATCATGGTCGCCACCGGCAAGGCGGCGACCAGCGGCATCCTGTTTCGCGACGCGGCGGCTATCGAAAACTTTCGCCGCATCAATACGCTGATCGTTGACAAGACCGGCACGCTGACGGAGGGCAAACCGGTATTCGAGCGCGTGATCGCAGCACCAGGATTCGATGAAGCGGAAGTACTTCGCCTCGCCGCGAGTCTTGATCAGGGCAGCGAACATCCGCTTGCACAGGCGGTGGTGGCCGCGGCATTGGCGCGCGGCATCGCGCTGGAGAAGGCCGAGGAATTCGAGTCGGGCACCGGCATCGGTGTGCGCGGCCGCGTGGGCGGCAAGCAACTTGCGTTGGGCAATGCGGCACTGATGGCGGATATGAAAATTGACCTCGCCTCGAAATTGAACGAAGCCGATGCGTTGCGGCGCGAAGGCGCCAGCGTCATGTTCCTGGGTGTTGACGGCGTACTGGCGGGAATACTCGCCGTGTCCGACCCGGTGAAGGCCAGCACGGCGGAAGCGTTACAGCAATTGAAAGAGGCTGGCATTCGTGTGGTGATGGCCACCGGTGACGGCACCACCACCGCCAAGGCGGTCGCGGCCAAGCTCGGCATCGATGAAGTGCACGGCGAAGTCAAGCCAAAGGACAAACTCGATCTGGTGGCCAAGCTGCAAGGCGAAGGCAAGGTCGTCGCGATGGCCGGCGACGGCATCAACGACGCGCCCGCTCTGGCCAAGGCGGATATCGGCATCGCCATGGGCACCGGTACCGATGTGGCGATGAACAGCGCACAGGTCACGCTGGTAAAGGGCGATTTGCGCGGCATCGCGCGTGCGCGGCTGCTTTCCCAAGCCACCATCCGCAACATGCGCCAGAACCTGGTGTTTGCGTTCGTCTACAACGCGTTGGGTATTCCTCTTGCAGCAGGCCTGCTGTATCCGTTTACCGGCTGGTTGCTGTCGCCGATGATCGCAGCGCTGGCGATGAGTCTGAGTTCGGCCTCGGTGGTGTTCAATGCACTGCGGTTGAATCGGACCGGATGAAGGCTGGCACAACAAACCCTTTGCCCTGCGGGCTTCTCCAGCCATTTAGGCCACAAACGCGCGCCAAATGGCGTTCTACGTTTTGGTTCTAGTCGTTCTCGTATAGGCCCTACTAGCTCATTTCAGCACCGATTAAAAAAGAAGAATTTATGGCTACCGCATCCATCCCGCCACCTGCTACTCCCCCGCCCGCTCCGGCAAGCCCCGGCGGCAATATGACCAAGAAAATAGGTTTGATCCTCGCGGTGGTCGCGCTGCTGGCCATCGTGTTGATGCCCACGCCGCAGCGCCTCCCGGCAGCCGGGCAGATGATGCTCGGCATCCTCGCCTTTGCGGTGATCGTGTGGATGACCGAGGCGCTTGACTATGCGGTAAGTTCGGTGGTGATCGGCGCGTTGATGATTTTTCTGCTGGCCTATGCGCCCGATGCAGCCAAGCCCACCGGCGCCGACATGGGTACCGGCGCGGCGCTGAGCCTGGCCTTGTCCGGATTCTCCAACAGCGCAGTCGCGCTGGTGGCGGCAGCCTGCTTTATCGCCGCAGCGATGACCGCCACCGGGCTAGACCGGCGCATCGCGCTGGTGGTGCTATCGAAGGTCGATGCGCGCACCAACCATATCGTGATGGGTGCCATGGTGGTGGGGTTCATGCTGTCCTTCATCGTGCCGAGTACCACGGCGCGCGTGGCCTGCCTGGTGCCGATCATGATGGGATTCATCCTCGCCTTCAAGGTAGAAAAGCGCAGCCGCTTCGCCGGTTTGCTGATCATCACCGCGGCGCAAACCGCCAGCGTCTGGAACGTGGGCATCAAGACCGCGGCGGCGCAAAACATGGTGGCCGTGGGCTTCATCGAGAAGCAGTTCCAGACCAGCATCACCTGGATCGAGTGGTTTATCGCCGGAGCACCCTTCTCGGCGCTGATGTCGGTCGCGCTCTATTTCATCATGACCCGCATGATGAAGCCCGAGATGGAGGAGATCGCCGGTGGCCGGGCGACCATCCGGCAGCAGCTCGATGCGATCGGGCCCATGACAACTCGGGAATGGAAACTGCTGGTCATCGTTCTGGTATTGCTGAGCTTCTGGGCCACCGAAAAGACGCTGCACAACTTCGACACCTCATCGACGACCATCGCC